>CABZPW010000071.1 GCA_902527765.1 Rhodospirillaceae bacterium | reverse complement strand
TTGTATAAATATGTCCTATGTGGTGACTTAGGAGATGAGTAGCCAATATATATTAAATCAGTATTTTTATTTTTTTGGTAAGTGGATAATGAAATAGATTTTATAAAATTATCAAAAAAATTTATTTCTTCTATATCATTATTTATTAGATTTTTAATATATATCTTTTGGTTAGCATTTTTTGTTTCTGTCCATAAAAACCAATTCTTTAAAATTAAGTAACCACCTATTATTGTATTTTTTTTAGGTTTAACATACAAAATTGCTTTCTTCATATTTCTATGTGAATAGCGTTCAATTTTAAAATCGGCAGCACCATCATTAGTATGATTATATAAATACCCATCCCATGAATTTAAAGAGTATGTTATATTCTCTTTATAATCTTTAAACAATTTTAATTTTAAATTTTTTAAATTTGCATCTAACAAAAAACATTTATTAGTAGAATGATCACCTGAAGAGATGATGAAAAAATTTTCATCAGAAGTAGTATAAATGCTTACAGAGAATCTTTCTATTGTTTCCTTATAAATTAATTTATCTAATTTTTGACTTGTGCCTATTTTATGCAATAAAATTGACTTAGATCTATGAAGTGAATCTAATTTAACATAAAGAATATATTTATCATCATTAGAAAATAATATGTTTCCGTTTGTTTCCTTGATAACATCTTTCAGTTTTTTCTTATTAGCAATCTTTCTGATATGAATATCATAATATTCAGATCCCTTTAAGTCTAAGGAGTATGCAAGAAGTTTATCATTGTTACTTACAGATAAATCACCCACACCAAAGTATGAAGGTTTTAGCTTTTTATATTCATTATCACCATTCCAGATTTCTTCAATTTTACCTGTTTTTAGATGCTTTCTTAACTTTATGGAGTAGTTACCCTTTACTGTTGTCTTCGACCAGTATGAATATCTTTTATCAATGTAAGGAAGAGTTTTATCAGCAAGTTTGATTCTCCCTTTAATTTCTTTAAACAATAGCTTTTGTATTTTTTTTGTGTTTGCAAGAGCATTATTTGTATACTTGTTTTCTTCTATTAAATATTTCTTCACATCTTTATTAAGTAGACTTGCATCTGAAAGAACATCTAAGATATTATCTTGGTGAACCCAGCTGTAGTAGTCAGTTAATTTACTGCCGTGAATAATTTTAACTGACTTTTTTTTTTTTAGTATTGGTGGTTGCATTAAATATATCTTTCTTATTAATATGAACTTATAAAAAAAAACTTCGTATAAAATTAAGTATGAATAACACTAAACTATTTATAATTTTAGGCAACCAACTTTTTAACCCGAAACTATACTTTAAACAAATTAATCAATACGATTTTTTTTTTATGTGAGGATTATGGCTTATGTAGTTATGTAAAGCATCACAAGTTGAAATTACTACATGTGCTTTCTTCCATGCGTTTATATAAAGATGAGCTCAAATCGTTGGGGCTTAAAGTTCATTATAATTCTATAGAAGATGAAAATTTTTATGAAGATTATTTGGAAAAGTTAAAAAAAACACTTTCTAAAAATAAATATAAAAAGCTATTTTTTTTTGAGATTGAAGACAAGTTTTTTGAAAAAAAGCTTTTAACATTAAATAAAGATGTAGAAATAGAGGTTGTAAAGTCACCTATGTTTCTTTTTGGTAGAAAAGAGTTTAATGAGGCAATAAAAAAAAATAAAAAACCTATTATGGCTAACTTTTATAAATATAGTAGAAAGAAACTAGATATACTTATGGATGAAGGTAAACCATTAGGTGGCAAATGGAGTTTCGATGAAGAAAATAGAAAAAAACTTCCAAAGGGTGTAAAAGTTCCTAAAACAAATTTAGATAATAATAACAAATATACAAATAAACTTTCATTACTAATTAATAAGATATTTGAAAACAATATAGGCTCTACTGAAAATAATTGGTTGCCAGCAGATAGAAAAACAGCCTTAAAATTTTTAGATAACTTTTTATTAACAAAGTTTTCTTTATTCGGTGATTATGAGGATGCACTTAGCTCTGAGCATGATTTCTTATTTCATAGCGCTTTAAGTCCTATTTTAAAT
>CABZPW010000070.1 GCA_902527765.1 Rhodospirillaceae bacterium | reverse complement strand
CTAATTGTGCTTGACTATATTTCCTTTCAGCAATAACACAAGCAATGAGAGTCTTTCTCTTTTCTATATCTTCTTTAACATCAAAATTTTTTTTTTTTAACTCATTACAAGCATAAGGAATATCTTTATCATATAATCTTAAGGCATATATTAAATTAAAGAAATTATCATCTTTAATTTCTAATGGAATATTATCAATAAGTTTATTTATATTTTTAGTATCTCCTATACCACTTAAAATTCTAATTTTTTCTTTTAAATACTTTAGTTCACTACCTTCATTTAATGAACCCCTAAATCCTTCAAGGTTTTTTTCTTTAGGTTTTTGAGCTCTAGACATTAATATTTTAGATGTTAACTTTTTTAAGGTTGGTGAATGAGTTAAGAAATTTGTTCTTTCTAATAAGCTTTTAGCTAAAAAGCTATTTGTACTTCCCCACATAAGCCAGCCAAGACCACCTTCTTCACTAGGTATAATACCATACCAATCATTAAACTCTTTTGGTATGTCATCTATTACTATTAATTTTTTATTTTCTTTGCTTTCTGTATCACTTATTACTTCATTTAAGTTATCCTCATTTTGACTTCTAGACTTTGTCTCATTTTGTTCAGTAGCAGGTTTTTCTAACTCAAGGTTTTCTTCTAATATAATTATTTTCTTTGGTGCTTCTTCTGAAAATAAGTTACTGAAAAAAAAACTAAAAAAAATAACAAACAAATATTTTTTAGTTATCATTTTTTTAACCGATGTATTTCAATATTCTTTTCTATTTTTTCTTGTGGAGCAGGTATATCCCAAAAAAATATAACAAAAAGAATAAGTCCTAAAATTGCTAAAGTACTAAAAATTAAAATTTTTTTAATTATCATAAAATTTTCAATGAAATTATTTTGTTATGTAATATAATGTTATTTTACTTTAAAATTTAGCATAAAACAAATATCTATTGAATGAAATAAGTTTATATAAAAAATTAACAGCAAAAAAATTTTTCTTAGTTGGTTTTATGGCTACTGGGAAAACAACTGTTGGTAAAAAGCTTAGCTATAAGCTAAATATACCTTTCTTTGACAGTGATAGAGAGATTGAGTTGGCCTTGGGCTGTTCAATAAATGAATATTTTAAAACACATGGAGAGACCAAATTTAGAGTAATTGAAGAGAAAATAATAATTGAGAAGATTAACAATAACAAGGATAATGATTTCATAATGTCCTTAGGCGGAGGTGCTTATTTAAATCAAAATATTAGAAAATTAATAAATTTTGTTGGAATTAGTATTTGGCTAAATGGAAATATAAATGTTATTTACAATAGATTGAAAAAATCAAAAAATGAACGTCCATTAATGATTACTTATAATACAAAAGAAAAGCTAGAAAGACTTTTAAAAGAAAGAATGCTTTATTATCAAAGAGCGGATATAAAGGTAAACATTATAAACACAAGCAAAGAAAACATGTCTAATATATTACTAAAGCAAATTAATGAATATATGAGTATGAAAAATTATGAAAATTAAGATTAATTTAAAATATAATAGCTATAATATATTTGTGCAGCATAACATTTTTGATAAGATAGCAATGTTTCACAAAAAATATTATTCTAGCTGTAAAGCGATTATTATAACTGACCAAAATGTTAAAAAATATTATTTAAAAAAATTAACTGATAAATTTTCTGTTAAAAATATAACAATAAATACTTACTCCGTTTTAAATGGCGAAAAAAGTAAATCTTTTAAAACTCTAGAAGGCCTAGCAGAGAAGATTATAAAAAAGGGAATAAATAGGAACGATATAATTTATGCTTTAGGCGGTGGTATTGTAGGAGATTTAGCGGGTTTTTTATCTTCTATACTATTAAGAGGAGTAAAGTTTATTCAAGTGCCAACAACCCTTTTATCCCAAGTGGATAGCTCTGTAGGAGGAAAAACAGCAATAAATTCTAAATCAGGGAAAAACCTAATTGGAACATTCTTTCAGCCATCTGCTGTATTTATCGATCCACATACTCTTAATACTTTGCCAAGAAAAGAATTTTTAGCTGGGTATGCTGAAGTAGTTAAGTATGGTTTGATTAATGATAAGACTTTTTTTAATTGGTTAAATAAAAATATTAAAGG
>CABZPW010000069.1 GCA_902527765.1 Rhodospirillaceae bacterium | reverse complement strand
AAGCAAATTCTATAAAGATAGCTGTACTTAAATACGGCTCAGTAAATTGGGAATACGACGTTATAAAACATCATAAATTAGATAAAAAAAATAATATAAAAATACAAAAAGTTGAGGTCACTAACAAAGATGCATCTGCGGTAGCATTTCTATCAAAGTCAGTGGATATATTTGTAACAGACTGGATTTGGGTAAGTAAACAAAGAAATAAAGGAAACTTAGTGTCTTTTTTACCTTACTCTAACTCTGCAGGAAGTTTGATGATTAAAAAAGGTGAGAAAATAAATAGCTTTTTAGACCTAAAGAATAAAAAAATTGGTATAGCTGGAGGATCCTTAGATAAATCTTGGTTATTTCTAAGAGCTTATGCAATAAAAAAATATGCAAAAGACCCTTTAACATTTTTTAAAACTTCTTTTGCTGCTCCACCCTTGATAAATGGACTTTTAAGAAACAATCAACTAGATGCTGGATATAATTATTGGAATTATACTGCTAGATTAGAGGCTTTAGGATATGAAGAATTTTTATCACTTAAAGATATTTTGCCATACATAGGAATAGAGGGTGAACTTCCACTCATCGGATATGTTTTTAGAGAAGGCTTTATTCAAAATAATGAACTAACTCTCAATGGTTTTATTAAGGCTTCAAATGAGGCAAGAAAAATATTAAAAACATCTGATAACGAATGGCTAAGAATCTCTGAAATGACAGGTGCAAAAAATCAATTAATGCTAGAAAAAATTCGAGATAGCTTTAGAGAAGGTATCCCGAGTAATAATCATCAATTAATGAGAAAAAATATTCAGCATGCTTATAAGATTTTATCAAAAATTGGAGGAGAAGAATTAGTAGGTAACTCTACTTCTCTCGCTTCAGGTACGTATTGGAATAAATAAAATGATTGTTATAAATAATTCTTTATTAATAAAACTATTATCCTTTATTTTGTTATTGATATTTTGGTTAATATTATCATCTATTTTAAATATAGAAACTTTACCCTCTCCTTTGGAGGTGTTTTTTAAATTACAAAAAGATCTATCAAATGGAAGTCTTCTATACCATCTTGGTATTACTCTGTATAGAGTATTAGTTTCTTTTTTATTAGCTATGTTCATTGGAGTTGTCATCGGTATACTAATGGGTAATAATAAGAAAATAGACAATATTTTAGATAGTTGGAATATTATATTTCTAAATATACCAGCCCTTGTTTTAATAATTCTCTCTTACGTATGGTTCGGGCTTACGGAATTAGCCGCAATAATTGCTGTGAGTTTAAACAAAATTCCTAATGTTATAGTTACTATAAGAGAAGGAGCAAGGGCAGTCAACAGAGATCTATTACAAGTTGCAGAAGTATATAGAGTTAGCAAATCAAAGAAGTTTACTTTATTTTATTTACCTCAACTATATCCGTACCTTATAGCCTCAGCTAGAGGTGGGATATCTCTAATATGGAAAATAGTTTTAGTTGTTGAGCTTCTTGGAAGAAGTAATGGAATAGGTTTCAAACTTCACGAATTTTTTCAATTTTTTGATATTACTTCAATTTTGGCTTATACATTTGCATTTGTAGTAATAATGATTGCTATAGAAAACTTATTTTTTGTGCCTTTAGATAAAATGGCAAATAAATGGAGAACCTAAAATGCAAAATATTTCTATTAATATAGAAAAAAAAGAGTTTTTAAATTATGAGAATAAAATTAAAACTCATATAGCTATAAAAAACTTTAATTTAGAAATAGCTAAAGGAGAGTTTTGTTCAATAATTGGACCCTCAGGATGCGGTAAGACTACTCTATTAAACTTAATAGCGGGGCTTGATAAGGCTTATAAGGGAAATATAAGCTTTGGAAAAAATAAAGCTGTTCATAATTTAAATAAAGCTTTCATGTTTCAAACTCCCAGACTTTTACCATGGCTAAATGTTCAACAAAATGTGGAAGTTGTTTTAAATAAAAATCAGAATAAAAATGAAATCTCAAAAAACTTTCTCTCTATAATGGGACTAGAGAAATTTTTAGATTATTATCCTAATAAATTATCTGGTGGCATGCAAAGAAGAGTTGCTTTAGCAAGATCTTTTGCTACCCAGCCTCAACTTTTAATTCTTGATGAACCTTTTACTTCACTAGATGAACCTGTAGCAAACTTGCTTAGAAAAATGCTTTTGGAACTTTGGGCAAAACAACCAACTACAATAATATTTGTAACACACGACATAAACGAAGCTATTT
>CABZPW010000068.1 GCA_902527765.1 Rhodospirillaceae bacterium | reverse complement strand
TGATGATATTAGAGATGAATCAATTAGACTTCAAAAAGATCCTAATGCTGGCTTTTTATGGGTACTTGAAGGAGATACTGATAAGGGTATGAAAAATGCTGCTAATAAGCATACTGCTATTTATGAAACAGCAATTGCTTACCATGGCTGTCTTGAGCCAATGAATGGTGTAGCTTACGAGAAAGACGGCATTATGCATATTCATTCTGGACATCAGTCATTTACATTTGCTGTAGGTAATACTGCTGCCGCACTAGGTGTTGAACAAGACAAGATTGTTTGTCACCAATATTATGCTGGAGGTGGATTTGGTAGAAGAACTGAGCCTGATTTACACGTATTAGTTGCACAAACATGTAAACATGTTGGTAGACCAGTAAAACTTATTTTCAGTAGAGAACAGGATATGATGTTTGACTTCCATAGATCACCTACTTATCAAGTGATTGAAGGTGGAGAGGAATTTGGAAGAATGACAGCAATGAACCATGACGTTGTAGCTGGTTGGTCAACCAAAAGAGCAGCACCTGGTTTTATGCCTGACTCAGTGGATAAAAAAGGTAAAGTGGACCAATTTTCTACAAATGGATCAGATCATTGGTACGATATTCCTAACCATAAAGTTAGATCTATTAATAATGAGTTATCAGACAGAGCTCTACCAGTAGGTTTCTTGAGAGCGGTTGCGCCTTCTTGGACATTCTGGGCTGTAGAGAGTTACTTAGATGAGATGGCTAAAAAAGCAGGTAGAGACCCTCTTGCTTTTAGACTTGATCATTTAACTGCTGCTGGTAAAAATGCGGGTACACCTCCTAATTCAGTAGGTGGTGCTCATAGATTAAGAAACGCATTACTAGTTGCAGCTGGAAGAGCAGGATATGGTGTGAAGCCTTTAGGTAAAAATGAAGGTATGGGAATGGCATGTGTGTCATCTCAGGAAAGAGGTTCACCTACATGGACTGCTTGTGTAGCCGAAGTTAAGGTAGATCCAAATTCAGGAGAAGTTGAAGTTAAGAAAATAACTGTTTCCATGGATGTAGGAACTGCTGTTAACCCAGATGGTGTTAGAAAGCAAATAGAGGGTTCAGCTCTTTATGGTATTTCTCTAGCACTTTATGAGAACTTAACAATGAAGAACGGTTCAATTGAACAAGGCAATTTCGATACTTGGACACCTATGAGATTAAACCAGGTTCCAGAGATTGAAACAGTGTTAATTCAAAATGGACATTATCCAGCTGGTACAGGAGAGCCTGCAACTACTGTTGTTGCCCCTGCTATAGCAAATGCTATTGACAACGCAGTTGGAGCAAGAGTTAGATCTCTTCCTATCACTCCAGAGAAAATCAAGAGCGCTATGAGAGAAGCTTAAGCTAACTTCTTAATAACTGATAAAAAGGGGTAAAGAAATTTCTTTACCCTTTTTTTTTATTTTAAAACAGATATAATTACAATTTCTAAAATATTAATAAGGTATTTACAATGAATAAAATAATAAGTGGTTTAACAATTTTAATATTAGCTACTATGGGAAATTCTTTAGCATATGCAGCTTCTGGTGGTGAGCTTATTAATCTTAAAATGATTTTGAGTGGTCCTGCTATTTTTTCTTTAGCTACATTTGTAGTAGCTTACTTTTTTGTCATGACAGAAGAGTTTAGTCATTTAAGAAAATCCAAGCCAGTAGTAGTTGCTTCTGGTGTTATATGGTTGGTAGTTGCTATAACTGCTACTTCTAATGGAGTACCTTATAATGATATAAACTATACTTTTAGACACGTTTTTCTTGAGTTTGCTGAACTATTTATGTTCTTATTAGTGGCTATGACTTTTATTAATACTATGACGGAAATGTATTTGAAGTCTTAAGGGCTTGGTTAGTAAATATGGGTTTTGACTTTAGGAAAATTTTTATCATTACGGGTGTACTTTCTTTTTTTATATCACCAATTGCTGATAATTTAACAACAGCATTATTAATGTGTGCTGTGGTTATGGCAGTAGCAAAAGGTAATAAAAAATTTATTTGTTTGGCCTGTATTAATATAGTAGTAGCAGCTAACGCTGGAGGAGCATTTTCTCCTTTTGGAGATATCACAACTTTAATGGTATGGCAAAAAGGAGTTATTCCTTTCACTGGTTTTTTTAGTATTTTTGTGCCATCTGTAGTGAATTATATTGTGCCTGCAGTAATTATGTATTTCGCAATACCAAAGGAAAGTCCTAAACAATCAGATGAGAAAGTAGGATTAAAAAAAGGTGCATTAATATCTATTTTTCTTTTCTTAGGAACTATCACCTTAACTGTAATAAGTCATCAGAAGT
>CABZPW010000067.1 GCA_902527765.1 Rhodospirillaceae bacterium | reverse complement strand
TAGAGCAAAGATTGTTTGATATAAATAATCTATCAAGGAGATTTAAAGTAGAACCTGAAAAATTAAATTCTAAATTAAATAAACTAAAAGAAGAGTTAGAAGTTTTGGAAAACAGTTCAGAGAATTATGAAAAAATAAAAAATAAAGTTCATTTAGCTAGGGTGCAATATAACCAAAGCTCTAAAATTTTAAGTGAGCATAGAAAAAAATTTGCAACTAATTTAGCAGGCCTTATAAATAATGAACTTGCACCACTCAAATTAGAGAGTGCAAAGTTTGAGGTAGAAGTTGTTGAAAAGGAAAAAGAAAAACAAAATGAAAATGGCATAGATAGTGTTAAATTTTTAGTTAGTATGAATAAAGGTGGATCAAAAGGAGAGATACATAAAGTTTCATCAGGAGGAGAGCTGTCTAGACTAATGTTAGCTATAAATTTAGTTATAGCTAATAGCATGAATAAAAAAACCTTAGTTTTTGATGAAGTAGACTCTGGAGTTAGTGGTTCAGTAGCAGAAGCAATAGCTATTAGATTATTGAACTTATCAAAAACTCAACAAATTCTGATAGTTACTCACCTTCCACAAGTAGCAGCAAGAGGTCAACAACATTTTAAAACCTCTAAGTCTTCTAAAAACAATAATACGGTTACAGGAGTAAAGGAACTTTCTTATGAAGATAGAATAGAAGAAGTTGCTTCTATGATATCTGGAGAGCAAATAACAGATGAGGCAAGACTATTATCAGAAAAATTACTTAATCATATAGCATGAATTATAGTAGTAAAAAAGACAAAGTTATTTTAGATAAAATTAAAGAATTAGTTATCAAGATAAATTATCATGACCATTTATATTATAATGAAAATAATCAGAAAATAAGTGATATTGAATACGATGTTCTCAGAAAAGATTTAGAAAATCTAGAAACTCAATATCCTCATTTAATACTGCCAGAGTCTCCAACTAAAAAAGTTGGCAGTAAAGTCAGCAAAGAATTCAAAACATATACGCATAACACGCCAATGTTATCTCTAAATAATGGCTATAGTGAAGAAGAGGTAAAAGCTTTTTTTCTTAAATTAAATAAAACATTTAATAATTTTAAAATTTTAGCTGAAACTAAAGTGGATGGATTATCTGCTTCTTTAATTTATGAGAATCATAAATTAGTCAGAGCTTTAACAAGAGGGGATGGACTGCAGGGAGAAGACATTACAACTAATATTGTACATGTAGATAACGTTAAAAAAGAATTACCTATTGATTTTCCTGCAAAATTAGAGATCAGAGGTGAGGTTTTCATGCCTAAAATTACATTTATTAAATTAAATGAGGAAAGAAAAGCAAATAACCAGCAAACTTTTTCTACGTCAAGAAATGCGGCTTCTGGATCAATTAGGCAATTAGACCCTGAAATTACAAAGCAAAGAAAATTAAGATTCTTTGGTTATACCATTATAACTGAGGAAAAATATTTTGGTAGCACATTGCTAGATACCAGAAATATTTTACTAAAAAATAATTTTGTATTAAACACACCTTCAGCTTTATGTTCAAGCGTTAAAGAAATGATAGCATTTTATAATTATATTAATGATATAAGAGATACTTTAGAATATGACATTGATGGCATAGTATATAAGTTAAATGCATATGAACAACAAAAAAAAATTGGCTTTACATCAAGGTTTCCTAAATGGGCATTAGCCCATAAATTTCCTGCTGAAGAGGTTGCTACTAAGATTATAGATGTAAAATTTCAAGTTGGGCGAACAGGCTCCATTACTCCTGTTGCTATTTTAAAGGAAGTGCTTGTTGGAGGTGTAAAAATAAGTAGAGCTACACTACATAATCAGGATGAAATAAAAAGACTTAATATAAATATAGGCGATATAGTAAAGCTACAAAGAGCAGGGGATGTTATTCCAAAAATAATAGGTGTAAAGGAGACAGCCAGTAAAAAAGATAAAATAAAAATTACTTTTCCATCAACGTGTCCAAGTTGTAATCAAAAACTAATAAAGACAGAAAAAGAAGTGGCGCTACGTTGCATAAACTTTGATTTTTGTGAGGAACAAATCGTATATAGAATTTCTCACTTTGTCTCTAGACTCGCACTTAATATTGAGGGGCTAGGAGAGAAGCAGATTAGATTTCTTATAGAAAAAGGTATTATTAGAAACACTGATGACATTTTTTTGTTAAAAAGAAAACATGACGAAAATAGTATAAATTTATATCAATATGATGGTTGGGGTAAAAAAAGCGTTGAAAATTTGTTCAAAGCTATAGAAAAAAGCTCTACAGTGACTTTTGATAAATTTATATATTCTTTAGGTATTAGACATGTAGGAAAAGAATTAGCTATTACTCTAAGTAATAATTTTA
>CABZPW010000066.1 GCA_902527765.1 Rhodospirillaceae bacterium | reverse complement strand
AATATTTCTTCGTGGTACCATTTACAGACATCTTTTATCTTTAAATCATCTGAAGCATTCCCAAAAGCTACAAAAAAAAATACTATTATTAAATTTACTTTACTCAATTATTCATGCCTTAATTTAATAAGTTTTATCATATCAAAGTAACATCCACACTACAATTAAATCTAATGTTATGCATATTATTATTTAAAAAAAAGGATGAGAATTTTATTCCTTTTCGATATAAGGTAAATATAATGATTTTAAAGAAAGAAAATGTGTGGGACTATCCAAGACCTGCTATATGCCAAAAACATAAAGGTATAATAGAAGTAATTGTGGATAATAAAACTATAGCAAAAACCAATAATGCCATACGCGTCATTGAGACCTCGCATCCTCCCACATATTATTTTCCACCAGAAGATGTTGTTATGAATTTATTAAAAAATAATAAAAGTAATTCTTTTTGTGAATGGAAAGGTATAGCTAATTATATAGACTTACATTTGGACAAAATTAAAATCTTAAATATAGGCTGGTTTTATAAATCACCTAAGACAGAATTTCAACCTATAAAAGATTATATTAGTTTTTATGCTTCGAAAGCTGAAAAATGTATTGTTAATGGGGAAATAGTAAAAAAGCAAGAAGGAGAATTTTATGGAGGCTGGATAACTAAAAATCTTACAGGCCCTTTTAAAGGTGCTAAGGGAACTTCATTCTGGTAATTAAGATTAGTTAAATATATTTTATAAATTTTTTAGCAGCATCTTTGGCGCTTAAAAAACCGCCCTCTACTTTACCATTCATGCACCAGTCACCACAAACTATGACCTTTAAATCTTCGTCTAGAAGTGAACCTAAATTATTATTTTTTTCTGACATTGCATATTTCCAAAAATGTAAAGCTTTATGCTCATAATTATTTAATTCGTATTTAACTATCTCTGAAACTTGTTTAATTAAATAATCTGATATTTTATCTTTACTACTATTAACATTTTTTTCTGCAAAATCATATGATGAATTAATCAATAAATTATAATATTTTTTTATTTTCTATAATTTTTTTTCTTATAGATAACCACTGTACATCTTCATCTAAAAATAATGCTGTATCAAAATCAAATTCTTTAATTTTATCAAAGCCTAGCATAAGAGAATAACAACTTCTCATTTTAATCTTTTTTATAATATCTAGAAATTTAAAATTATTATACAGTATTTCTAATGCTTGGTTTGGAGGAATAGTAATAAATAACCAATCATAGGGCCCATAAGATGCGTTATCTGAATCAATTATAAACCATTTATCATTTTCTTTTATAGTTTTATCAATTTTACACAATAACTTGATAAAAAAGTTATTATTTATTAAATACTTAACAACTGAGTTCATTTTAGACACTGGTGTATAATATATTTTATTATAAGTTTTAGTCCTTTTAATAACCTCTTTATTTAAAATATCTATATGATTAGCTTCCAAGTGTTTGATAATTTTATTCTGTATTAGTGGTTGCAGAAAATTTTTAAATTCCTTATTTTCTATTTTAAAATACTGAGCACCATGGTTAAATTGGTAAGGCTCAGCTCTTCTTGTTGCCATTCTTCCACCTACACCTCTAGATTTTTCAAACACAGTAAGATTTACTTTTTTTTGAAGTAAATTAGCTAAAGTAATTCCAGTTATTCCTGCTCCAATTACAGCAACATTTTTCATAATTATGATACTTATATTAATATACAATTAATCATTATTATAATAATAATTAAAAGTATAAAAGATTAGTAATATTTAAAAAATCAATTTTTTGAATGAATATCATCAATCCACATTTTATTATTATGTTCTTCTGCCTCAGGTATATCCAAATTAACAACTACTGGGTCTTGACCACTTCTAAATAAAACACACCTAAGCATTTCATCTTTAGAGGCATTAATTTCTTGATGAGGTACAAAAGGAGGAACAAAGATAAAATCTCCAGGGTAAGCATATTTTTCAAACTCTAGCTTTTCTCCCCACCTCATCTTTGCTTTACCTGATAAGACATAAATAACACTTTCGAGCTCTCCATGATGATGGGCTCCTGTTTTTGCGTCAGGTTCTATGTCAACTTTTCCTGCCCATATTTTTTCCGCACCAACATTTTTTTTTGCCACTGCTGCGTACCTTTTCATACCTTTAGTTTGAGGAGTGTTATCATCGAGGTCATCTTCTGAGATTACTTTTACTCCATCTTCCAGCCATTTTTTTTTATTATTCAAGGTCAGACCTAATTTTAGTTATTATTAAATTAATTTTATATGAATTAGTATTTTAGTTAAAATATTAAATAAATTAAAGAATTTTTCATAAATTTATAATTTTCGTATTTGTTATTTAGTAAAATTGCTACTTCTTTTTCTAGGGTAATAATTATGA
>CABZPW010000065.1 GCA_902527765.1 Rhodospirillaceae bacterium | reverse complement strand
AGCCTCCTATTATCAATGTAAGCTTTGGAACTGTAACTGTTGATACAGCATTGACTAGTTTAGCTCCATCTTTAGCTATTCCTTTTTCCTCATAAGACCTACCAATCATAAAGCCTGCTATATTTTGTAAGAAAAGTATAGGAATTCCTCTTTGTTCGCAAAGTTGAATAAAGTGAGTAGCTTTAAGAGATGACTCAGAAAATAAAATTCCATTGTTAGCCACTATTCCAATTGGAATGCCCATTAAATATGCGAACCCTGTTACTAAAGTAGTTCCATAATTGGATTTAAATTCATCTAACTCTGAATTATCGACTAATCTTGCTATTATTTCTTTAACATCGTATTGTTCTTTAAGTTCCGTAGGTAAAATCCCATAGATTTCGTGTGGATCATATTTTGGGTCAACTGCATCTTTTAAATTAAGATCATATTTTTTCTTATAATTAAGGTTTTTCATAATTGATTTTATTATGTTAAGTGCCTCATAATCATCATTTGCAAAATAATCTGCCACACCTGATAATTTAGTATGCAATTCTGCCCCTCCTAAGTCTTGTTCATTAGTTATCTCTCCTGTAGCAGCCTTAACTAAATGTGGCCCTCCTAAAAAAATTGTTCCATTTTTCTTAACAATGACTGTTTCATCTGACATTGCTGGAATATAGGCACCACCTGCTGTACAAGAACCTAGAACTGCTGATATTTGTGGAATTCCGACTGATGACATATTAGCCATTTCAAAAAATATTCTTCCAAAACCTTCTTTATCCGCAAAAATTCCTGTTTGCTCTCTTAAGTTTGCCCCCCCAGAGTCCACTAAATTAATACATGCAAGATTATTTTCTTTAGCAATTTCTAAACTTCTAAGATGTTTTTTTAGTGTAATTGGAAAATAAGTGCCGCCTTTTACTGTTGCATCATTCGCGATTATAATGCTATCTCTACCCGATACCTTACCTATAACACATACAATAGAACCTGAAGGGGTTTCGTTATTATTTAAATCATAACCGGCTAACTCAGCAATTTCCAAAGCATTATCTTTGTCATCAAGTAAATAAGCTATTCTTTCTCTTGGTAGAACTTTTCCTCTACTAATATGACGTTTTCTAGATTCTAGCGAACCACCAATATTAATAAGTCTTTTTTTTTTTTTTAAATCAGAAACTAATTCACTCATTCTATCAAAGTTATTTTGATAGAGTGAGCTTTTTGTATTTATATTAGATTTGATTATCAATTGATTATTTCCAATGTTAAAGCAGTTGCTTCTCCGCCTCCAATACATAATGAAGCTACTCCTTTTTTGAGATTATTTTTTTTCAACGCATTAATTAAAGTAGTAACTATTCTTGTGCCTGATGCTCCCACTGGATGACCTAAAGCACAGGCTCCTCCATATATATTAAGAATATCGTTAGAAATTCCTATATCCTTCATTACTGCCATAGGAACTACAGCGAATGCTTCATTAACTTCGAAAAGGTCAACATCAGTCTTTTTCCAACCTGACTTTTCTAATACTTTTTCAATAGCTCCTATTGGTGCAGTAGTGAACCATTTTGGTTCTTGACTATTGGTTGAATGATCTATAATTCTAGCAAGTGGTTTAATTCCTCTTTTCTGTGCTTCAGACTCAAGCATCAAAATTACAGAAGAAGCTCCATCAGAAATAGACGAAGAGTTTGCAGCAGTAACGGTTCCATTTTTTCTAAAGGCAGGCTTTAAAGTTGGAATTTTTGTTATATCTGATTTAAAAGGTTGTTCATCTTTATTAATAATAATTTCATTTTTCCTATTTAAAACTTTAATTGGCACTATTTCTGATTCAAATGTTCCATCTTCATTTGCTTTTTTAGCTCTCTCTAAAGAAGTTATAGCAAAGTTATCTTGTTGTTCTCTTGTAAATTGATAATGCTCTGCAGTGTCCTCTGCAAAACTTCCCATTAACCTACCTTCCTCATATGCATCCTCTAATCCATCTAAAAACATATGATCTTTAACATCGGTATGTCCCATTCTAAAACCTTTTCTTGCTTTAGATAATATATAAGGGGCATTAGTCATATTTTCCAAACCGCCTGCAACTACAATATTGTTTTGCTTAGCTTTTATACTATCATGTCCAAACATGATAGACTTCATACCTGATCCACACATTTTGTTAATAGTTGTCGCTCCACTTTCAGAAGGAATACCTGCTCCCATTGCTGCTTGTCTTGCAGGAGCTTGTCCCAAACCAGCAGGTAAAACGCATCCCATTATAGTTTCATCAATTTCTTTAGGATTAATAGATATATCATTTATATTTTTCTCAATTACTCTACTTCCAAGTTCTGTGGCTTTTAGACTCTCAAAGTTTCCCTGAAAACTTCCAATAGGTGTTCTTTTTGCACTTACAATTACTACTTTATCCTCATTCATTTTCTTCTCCTTTAAATAATTTTAAGAATTTTTTTTAAAAATTTCACGACCAATTAACATTCTTCTGATTTCATTTGTGCCAGCACCAATATCATATAACTTTGCATCTCTGAGAAGTC
>CABZPW010000064.1 GCA_902527765.1 Rhodospirillaceae bacterium | reverse complement strand
ACTTGAAGTTACTATTACTAATAAAGCTACTTTAATCATTTATTATTCCAGTTTATTTTTTATTTTTTTAATATATAAATATTATTATGTACACCTTAATAAATATAATAATTTATTTAAATATGCAAAATGTTCCTAAGGTTAATGTAGTTACCAATTTTACAAACTTAGAGGTATGTGAAGGAAAATTTCAAGAAAATCTTGATAGAATTAAAGGCAATAATAAAAAAGGATCAATAAAAATCGATCAGGATAAAAAAAAATATTTAGAAATAGTTGACAAAGCTAATAACTTAAAAAGTTATTGGTTCTGTAATGAAATTATTTTTTATAGAAAGTAATATAAGTTATTATAAGTTTCTAACCTAACAACAAATAGTTTTATAAAAAATTTTATGCTACAATGACCAAATGAAGTCAAATAGAAGGAAATTTATATTAAGTAGCATGGCATCAGTTGCATCTGGTCTGGCCTTAGCTAGTTGCAGTGGTGGGACACCAGATAAACCAAGTAAATCAGCTAGTGTTAATAAAAATATTTATAAATGGAAAATGAGTACAGCTTTTCCTAAAAATTTTCCTGGTTCAGACTTAAATGCTCAAAAACTAAAAAATTATATTGAAAATGCATCTGATGGACAGTTAGTGATAGAACATTTTGGTGCAGGTGAAATAATACCAGCATATGAAATATTTGATGCTGTTAGAAATGGTACAATAGATTGTGGCGTATCCGCCCCTTACTATTGGATATCAAAACATAAAGCAATACCATTTTTTTGTACTGTTCCAGGTGGTATGACTGGAATAGAAAAATTTTCATGGATAAACTTTGGTGGAGGCCAAGAACTTTGGGATAAACTATATTCACAATTTAACCTCAAAGGAATATTATGTGGTAATACAGGTGTGCAGATGGGGGGCTGGTTTAAAAAAGAAATTAAATCATTAGAAGACTTTAAAGGCCTTAAAATGAGAATTCCTGGAATAGGTGCAGAAATTATTAATAGACTTGGTGGAACTGCTGTGAATATGCCTCCTGGTGAAATTATGCCGGCATTACAACAAGGAGTGATTGATGCTACCGAATGGGTAGGCCCTTGGGTAGATAAAATATCAGGGTTACACAAAATTGCTAAGTATTATTATGGTCCAGGTATACATGAACCAGGAACAGCTAACGAATTAGTTATGAGTAAGGATAAATGGCAAGACCTTCCAAATAATTTAAAAGAAATAGTAAAAAATTCCTGCCATGCTATTTACATTGAAAGTCTTGCAGAGTTTTTACATTTTAACTCTATATCCTTAGAAGAATTAAAAAATCAACATAATGTAAAAGTATTAAATTTTAACTCAGAAATAATGAAAGAAATGTTTAAAATTTCTAGATCAGTGATAACAGAGTTTTCAGAACTAGGGGAAATACATAAAGAAATACATAAAAGTTGGCAGAACTCATTAATTAAATATAATAAATTTCAGAAATTTTCTGATTATGGTTATATAAAAGAAAGAATTAATTCATTAAAAGTTTAACTTTTAAAACTATGTAATAAATATGAAAGATATTAAAAAGATAACACCAAAAGGAGACCTTTCTTGGTATATAAAATGGATTGCAACTTTTTTCATAGTTACGGGATTAATGTTTAGAAGTAATATGTTTCTAGTGCCCTTTGACTTAGTTTTGTCATTTGTAGGAACCACACTTTGGACATTTGTAGGCTACCTTTGGCACGATAGATCTTTAATAGTCCTTAACACTGTATGCTCGACAATTCTAATGTTTGGTATAATAAGATATTTTGCAGTGATATAGATGTATAAAATGTCATCATGAATAAAATTATAGATAATAAAAAAAGACATTTATTAAAAAATTTACTTTTTCTTTCGCCTGCTGCCTACTTGGCCGCATGTGACAGTACTAATGAGCAATCTAAAATATCTAGTGATAAATTTCCAAAAATTAAATTGAAAATGGTTACCTCTTTTCCAAAAAACCTACCAGATACAGATCTACCAGCTCAAAGATTAGCAAAAAAAATTGAGCAAATGTCATTAGGTAAAATTAAAATTACTCATTATGCTGCGGGAGAATTGGTGCCAGCATTTCAAGTTTTTGATGCAGTTAGAGAGCAAGTAGCTGACTGTGCTTACACAGCCCCTATTTATTGGATATCTAAAGATAAAGCTATATCATTTTTTGGTTGTATTCCAGGTGGTATGACAGCGAAAGAAATATTTTTGTGGTTAAAACATGGTAAAGGTCAAGAGTTATGGGATAATTTATACAGCAAGTATAATTTAAAAGGATTTCCTGCTGGAAATACAGGAACTACAATGGGAGGGTGGTATAATAAAGAAATAAATAGTTTAGCTGACTTTCAAGGTTTAAAAATGCGAATTCCTGGTTTAGGTGGTGAAATTTTAAATAGACTAGGAGGTATATCAGTAAATATGTCTGGTGGTGAAGTAATTAATTCATTAAAATTAGGAGCAATTGATGCTGCAGAATGGGCTGGTCCATGGCCAGATACTATTATG
>CABZPW010000063.1 GCA_902527765.1 Rhodospirillaceae bacterium | reverse complement strand
TTTCTTTAATATTATTTAATTCAGACTTTTTAGATTTATTTTTAATATCATAATTTTTATTAATATAGTTCCTTAATACTTTTACTCTAGCTGCTAATGCTGCTAACCTGTTTGTGCTATCTGTTTCATTTAAAAGTATTTCATTAACAATCTGAGCTACTTCTTTAAGAGACTTATCTCCTATTCTTTCCAATAGTGCTTCTCTCATTTTAATAATTTCAGGTGATAAATTCATATTTCCTCAATTTAATTATAATTAACATTTTGGCATTGTATTTGCAAAAAATGAACCAAATAAATTAATTTTGTTATGAATGATATAAAAAAAAATTTAAACATGTTAGGTGCTTCTCTAAGTTTAAGAGCAAAGAGAAACGAAATTTTAGCTTCTAATATAGCTAATGCAGCTACACCACACTTTAAAGCTCGTGACATTGATTTTGATACTGAAATTAAAAAGTATCAACAAGATGGCCCAATCAAAGTTACACACGATACGCATCTTTCTATTAAAAAACCGGTTGCACCAGGTAAAGTTGTATATAGAAAGAATGTTAACCCTAGCTTAGATGGTAATACTGTAGAACTGGCTGTCGAACAGCTTCAATTTGCTGAAAATTCTATGAGATATCAAAGCACTTTATCATTTCTAAGTGGAAAAATTAATACATTAATGTCAGCTATTAAAGGAGAATAAATGGGTATTAAAAATGTATACGATGTAGCAGCAAGAGCAATGTCAGCTCAAATTGTACGTATGAATACAATAGCTTCTAATTTGGCTAATGCTAATAATGTGACTAGTTCTGAGGAAACTGCATATAAGCCTCTCAGACCAGTTTTTAAAACAGTTTATGCAGACCAATTAAAGCAATCAGGTTTATCTACTGTAGATGCAATAAAAATTGAAACTTTAGATAGAGAACCAATAAAAACATATTTACCAAATCATCCTGCAGCAGATGAAGAGGGCTATATTTATAAAGCTGCGGTTGATATGGATGAGGAAATGGTAGAAATGTTAGAAACACAAAGACAGTATACAAATAATATTGAGGTTCTTAACACAATAAGAAATTTAACAATGCGAACTCTAAATATTGGAAAATAAGGAAAAGATATGTCAGAAATAAATAAAACATCACAACAATCTTTGCAGAGAATTTTGGATAAGATCGGAGTTAAATCTGCTAATGAAAAAAAAGAGGAAGTTAATAAGTCAACTCTTGGACAAGAAGACTTTTTAAAATTAATGACAACTCAACTCCAAAACCAAGATCCATTTGCACCGATGGAAAATGGTGATTTTATTGCTCAAATGGCTCAATTTTCTACAGTTACTGGTATAACCGAAATGTCAAACAACATGAAAGCATTAAATGATAAAATTGATAGTTTTAGAATAGCTACTGCTTCCCAGTATTTAGGACACTCTGTTTTAGTACCAGGTAATGTTGTAAGACCAAATGGTAATAATGAAATTAATGGTGTTATTGATCTACCAAATGCTACTACAAAACTACAGGTATTTTTTCAAAAAGAAAATGGAGAGATAATTAATCAGTTAGATTTAGGTGGACAATCTAGAGGGTTAGTAGGTTTTGCATGGGAAGATTTGCCACAAGAAATTAAAGATAACAATGAGCCAATATTCATTTCTGCATTTTTAGGAGATAATCCAGATCAAGCTCTTGCTACATCTGTATACTCAAAAGTAGTAGGTACTTCAAGTGAAAATAATGAAATAAAACTTGATGTTGATGGATATGGTCTAATAAATGCAAGTGAAGCAGTAAGATTTAGAAATTAATATATATAGTTAGGAGAAAAAAATATGTCATTCTACACAGCTTTAACAGGTCTAAACGGTTCTCAGGCCGATATTTCAGCTACTTCAAACAATATAGCAAACGTTGCTACAACCGGATATAAAAGATCTAGAGCAGAATTTGGTGATATATTTGCTACCTCTCCACTACAAAATTCTTCATCTTCTATTGGTTCGGGTACTATTTTAAAAGGAATTAAGCAGCAGTTTACGCAAGGAAATATAGCCTCATCACTAAACGCTTTGGACTTAGCTATATCCGGACAAGGATTTTTTGCACTTAAACCATCAGCTACGTCAAATCAGACAGTTTTTACTAGAAATGGTGCTTTTAGTGTTAATAATGATAGATTTATTGTTGACTCATCAGGTCAGTTTGTTTTAGCACTACCAGTTAGTGCTGATGGATCTGTTGAAGGTAGTACAATTGATGACGCTAAAGCATTAAAGCTAGCTCTAGAGTCTGGAGAGGCTAAAGCAACAGAAAATATGCAATTAGCAGTTAACTTAAATTCGTCATCTCAAGTTTTTGAAGACTATGATATAGCTAGTTTTAGACAGGATGATCCTAGTACTTACACAGCATCAACTTCTATAACTATTTTTGATAATTTAGGCAAACCAGTTATTGCTACAGTTTATTTTATAAAAACACAAGTTGCTTCAGGAGACAATAATACTCATAAATATCAAACAGTTTTTGTTGTTGATGGTAATGTTATTGAACCAGCATTATCTGAAGCTCTAGATACTACTAGTGGAGAAGCCTTATACATAGACAGATTTGGTCAATTAGTAAAAGAGTCTGAAGTACCAAAAATTGCTGTTAAATCAATTAGTAGTCCACTTTATTATTTAGATGATCTTGATGCTCCTTTAGCATCTTCAGCAGCATCAGTTACCGGAACTTCTGTAGAAGGAGCTTTCGAAGAAGTTGGTGATACGATAAATATT
>CABZPW010000062.1 GCA_902527765.1 Rhodospirillaceae bacterium | reverse complement strand
CTAATTCTTTTTAATCCTGCTTTTTTATAGAGCTTATTAACATCTAAAGCATGCTCTGTTTGTTTTGTATTAAAATAAAAATGTAAAATACCTTTATCATATAAATCAAATTTGATTTTCGTATTCTTTATTAGACCTTAATATAGTTTCTTTAATAATTTGTTGTGCCTGATTTTTTGCTTTCTCTAACTTGATATTTGATTCAGATATCATGTTATCTATTTCTGCTTTGATGTTTTCAGCTCTCTCTAGATCATTGGCAATTTTATTTTTTCTTAGTCTAATGTTTTCTCTTATTCTTGGTAATATAAAGTAGGTTACAGTAAGGTATAATACTGCAAATGTTATTATCAACCAAAAAAGCTGTGAATTAAAACTTTTAGCATTAAATTGAGGCATGCCTTCTGCTGCAAGGCAATTGCTACTTAATAAAAATAGACAAAAGTAGAGCAATTTGCCTTTTATAATCTGTACAGTCCTCATTGAAAATTATTTAGAAAGCAAATAATATTAAAAATGCTATTAATAATGCAAACAAGGCAATAGCTTCAGTAAGTGCGAATCCTAATAAAACATTACCAAATACTTTTGGGGCTGCTGATGGGTTTCTAATTGCTGCAGACACATAGCTAGCAAATATGTTTCCTATTCCGATACCAGCGCCAGCTAATGCTATGGTGGCTAATCCCGCTCCTATTAATTTTGCTGCTTCAACTTCCATTTTATTTCCTTTCTTTAATTATTAATGATGTAAATTTAATGCATCGTTTAAATATAAACAACATAAAATTGTAAAAACATAAGCTTGTAATACTGCTATCATAATCTCAAATCCTGTCAATACTACTACTAAAGCTAAAGGTGCCCAGCCTCCTAAAACTCCTAAGAGGACAATAAAAGATGCAAAAACTTTTAACATAGTATGGCCTGCCATCATATTTGCAAATAATCTTAAACTTAAACTAACCGGTCTAACTAAATAAGAAATTATTTCTATTGGTATTAAGATAGGCAGCAGTGCTATAGGAACTCCACTTGGGACAAAAAACTTTAAAAAGTTAATGCCATGTTTTATGATACCTATAATAGTTACACCTAAAAATATAAATCCAGCAAGTCCAAATGTTACTATGATATGACTAGTATAAGTGAAATTATAAGGTACCATACCTAATACGTTTCCAAATAAGATAAATAAAAATAGTGTAAAAATAAAAGGAAAATAAGGTTTACCTCCATTGCCTACATTATCTTTAACCATATTAGCTATAAAATCATAGGACATTTCTACTAATATTTGGATTCTATTAGGTGTTGATCCATTTTTTTTTGATCCAATATAAAATATTAAACTAGCTAGTGAAACCGCAATTAACATTGATAAGGAAGAATTAGTAAAAGAGATATCAGTATTGTAGAGCTTTATGTCATAAATACTGTTAATCTCAAACTGATGGAGTGGTCCTTTATTTGCTGCCAATTTATATTTCCTTTTTTAAAAAAATTTATATCTTTTTAGGGCTTTATACATATTAAAAAAACCTACTAATGTTCCTAAAATAAAACATATTATAAGCATTAAAGGTTTTGTTTGTAAATAATTATCAATCATTAATCCTAAAAATACTCCTAACCCTATTCCTGTTATCAACTCTATAGAGATATTTATTGCAATGCTATAGTTCACTGCAGGTCTTTCATGGTATTTATTATCCTTTATTTTAGATTTTTTTACTTTATCAAGTTTTTTTTCTAATTCTTTTAATTTTTTCATTATTCTGCAGCATATACTGATTCGGCTTCATCTAAGTTTACTGAAACTACTTTTGAGCTTCCTGGCTCAATCATAGTAATACCATATAATTTATTCATAAATCCCATAGTAATTTTATTATGGGTAACTACTAAAAATCTGTTATTTGATGTTTTAGAGGCCTCTTTTAGAAGTTCACAAAACTTTTCAACATTCCCTTCATCCAAAGGAGCATCAACCTCATCAAGAATACAAATTGGTGATGTTTTATTTATAAAAGTTGAAAAAATTAAGGCTAATGATGCTAACGCTTTTTCTCCTCCAGATAGTAAAGATAATTTTTGCAATTTTTTTCCAGGAGGAGATACCATAAGCTCTAAACCTGCTTGTAAAGGGTCACTAGAATCAATTAACTCTAGATAGGCTTTACCACCATTAAAGAGTTTTTTAAATAATGATGAGAATGTACTATTTATTTCATTAAAGGCATTAAGAATTCTGCTTCTAGACTCTTTGTTTAATTCTTCAATTGCTTTTTCTAATTTTGTAGCAGCTTTTCTAAGATCTATTTCTTCAATGTCTAGCTCAATAACTTCTTTTTCTAATGCAACGGCATCTTTTTCAGCAGAAAAATTAATATCATCATATTCATCTATTTTGAACTTAAATTTTTTAAGCTTGCTTTCTAATTCTTTTATATCCAAATCATAATTTTTGTTATCTAAATAATTTTCCTCCTCTAAATTAATATTTAGTTCATTTTTAATATTATTTTCTTCGACTTTCAAAAAATTTGATAACTCTTCTATCTGAGTATCTTTTCGAATAGACTTTTCCTTCAACTCTTCAAATTTAGAGGTTTTAACAAGAACGTTTTGTTCAATATCCTTATAGTTTTTTTCTGTCTCATTCAATCTAACATTTAAGCTCTCAAGTTGTTTCTTATGATCTACAATTTTATCATTTAGTAAATTAATTTTATTAATTGAATGAGAAGGATTTAACTCAATAAGAATTATTTTTTCTTCTGCTTCTTTAAGATCTTTTTGGAGTACATTAATTGTTTCCTGTATAGTAATAGATTTTTTTTTAGTTTCTTTGATTTCTTCAATATTCTTATTATTTTTTAGAACTAATTCATCATTTTTTTGTTTTTGTAATACTAAATTTATTTGCCATTCATCATACTCGTTTTTTAGAACTTCTAATAGACTTTTAGCTTTAACAAGT
>CABZPW010000061.1 GCA_902527765.1 Rhodospirillaceae bacterium | reverse complement strand
CAACTTTGCAGTGATATTAGAGATTAAATGTGTAGGATAGGCGGGAGCCTTTGAAGTGTTAGCGCCAGCTAGCATGGAGGCAACCTTGAAATACCGCCCTTTTGATCTTTGATATCTAACCGAGGTCCGTTATCCGGATCCGAGACCCTGCATGGTGGGTAGTTTGACTGGGGCGGTCGCCTCCCAAAGAGTAACGGAGGCGCGCGAAGGTGGGCTCAAGCTGGTCGGAAATCAGCTGTTGAGTGCAATGGCATAAGCCTGCCTGACTGCGAGAGTGACAATTCGAGCAGAGACGAAAGTCGGTCATAGTGATCCGGTGGTTCCATGTGGAAGGGCCATCGCTCAACGGATAAAAGGTACGCCGGGGATAACAGGCTGATACTACCCAAGAGTCCTTATCGACGGTAGTGTTTGGCACCTCGATGTCGGCTCATCACATCCTGGGGCTGGAGCAGGTCCCAAGGGTTCGGCTGTTCGCCGATTAAAGTGGTACGTGAGCTGGGTTTAGAACGTCGTGAGACAGTTCGGTCTATAAGCTAGAGTTATTTCCAGGAACACCTTCATTGCTTAATCAATCCAATAAGATTAAACAATTTACAGTATTCGTCACTTCTAGCAGGTTCAGGAATATTAACCTGATTCCCATCGACTACGGCTTTCGCCCTCGTCTTAGGGGCCGACTAACCCTGCGCAGATTAGCTTTACGCAGGAAACCTTAGATTTTCGGCGACAGTGTCTCTCACACTGTTTGTCGCTACTCGTGTCAGCATTCTCACTTCCGATACCTCCAAATGTTCTCACAAACACTCTTCATCGGCTTACGGAACGCTCCGCTACCGCGCATATAAATATGCACCCGCAGTTTCGGTAAATGACTTTAGCCCCGTTACATCTTCGGCGCAAGGTAACTATTAGACCAGTGAGCTGTTACGCTATCTTTAAAGGGTGGCTGCTTCTAAGCCAACCTCCTGGTTGTTTTGGTTACTTCACATCCTTTTCCACTTAGTCATTATTTTGGGACCTTAACTGGCGGTCTGGGCTCTTTCCCTCTCGACATTGGACCTTAGCACCCAATGTCTGTCTGCTACGCTGCACTCAACGGTATTCGGAGTTTGGTAAGGTTTGGTAAGGATTAGCTCCCCCCTAGCCCATCCAGTGCTCTACCCCCGTTGGTGATACGTAACGCACTACCTAAATAGTTTTCGCGGAGAACCAGCTATCTCCGGGTTTGATTGGCCTTTCACCCCTAGCCACAAGTCATCCCCGTCTTTTTCAACAGACGTGGGTTCGGTCCTCCAGTGTGTGTTACCACACCTTCAACCTGCTCATAGCTAGATCACCCGGTTTCGGGTCTACTCCATGTAACTAAATCGCCCTATTAAGACTCGCTTTCGCTTCGCCTACACTTAACAGCTTAAGCTTGCTACATAGAATAACTCGCTGACCCATTATACAAAAGGTACGCCGTCACCATATAAAATGGCTCCGACTGCTTGTATGCATCCAGTTTCAGGTACTATTTCACTCCCCTAACAGGGGTACTTTTAACCTTTCCCTCACGGTACTAGTTCACTATCGGTCATTAAGGAGTACTTAGGCTTGGAGGGTGGTCCCCCCATGTTCAAACAGGATTTCACGTGTCCCGTCCTACTCGAGTACTTATTAGGCACTTTACCTTTACAAGGCTTTCACTTTCTATGGCATGCTTTCCCAAACATTTCAAGTTTTACCTAACAAGCAACTGGCCTGATCCGCTTTCGCTCGCCACTACTAACGGAGTATCGGTTGATATCCTTTCCTCTGGCTACTTAGATGTTTCAGTTCGCCAGGTTTGCTTTTTATATCTATGTATTCAATATAAAATGCCGTAAAAACGGCGGGTTTCCCCATTCGGAAATCCCCGGATCAAAGTTTATTCACAACTCCCCAGGGCTTATCGCAGTGTATCACGTCCTTCATCGCCTCTTAATGCCAAGGCATCCACTAAATGCACTTTCATCGCTTGAATTATCATATGTACAGAAATAAATCTTCTTCTTGATAAGAATTCTCTGTGTGATGGTTTATTAAACTATATCAAACAACATTGAATATTGTTACTAGGTTTGGTGGAGGTGAACGGGATCGAACCGATGACCTCCTGCTTGCAAAGCAGGCGCTCTCCCAACTGAGCTACACCCCCTTAATAAAAAAAAAGCAAAAAACATGCCATTTTGGTGGGCCCGGGTAGACTTGAACTACCGACCTCACGCTTATCAGGCGTGCGCTCTAACCGCCTGAGCTACGGGCCCATTAGGGCTCCTAATAACTCTAAAAAGGGATTTATAGACGACGATCTTATGTCTATTAACAACTTAATACAAATTAATGAAATTAAGTTATCCTTAGAAAGGAGGTGATCCAGCCACAGGTTCCCCTACGGCTACCTTGTTACGACTTCACCCCAGTCGCTGACCTTACCGTGGTCGACTGCCTCCGAAGTTAGCACATCGCCTTCGGGTAAAACCAACTCCCATGGTGTGACGGGCGGTGTGTACAAGGCCCGGGAACGTATTCACCGCGGCGTTCTGATCCGCGATTACTAGCGATTCCAACTTCATGTACTCGAGTTGCAGAGTACAATCCGAACTGAGACGTCTTTTTGAGATTAGCTTTAGGTTGCCCTATTGCGACCCATTGTAGACGCCATTGTAGCACGTGTGTAGCCCAGCCCGTAAGGGCCATGAGGACTTGACGTCATCCCCGCCTTCCTCCGGTTTATCACCGGCAGTCTCCCTAGAGTGCCCAACCGAGTTGCTGGCAACTAAGGACAAGGGTTGCGCTCGTTGCGGGACTTAACCCAACATCTCACGACACGAGCTGACGACAGCCATGCAGCACCTGTACTAAGTCCAGCCGAACTGAAGAGTTTTATCTCTAAAACTCGCGACTTAGCAATGTCAAGAGCTGGTAAGGTTCTTCGCGTTGCGTCGAATTAAACCACATGCTCCACCGCTTGTGCGGGCCCCCGTCAATTCCTTTGAG
>CABZPW010000060.1 GCA_902527765.1 Rhodospirillaceae bacterium | reverse complement strand
TTATATTTATTTTTAATATTTTTTAAATTAATCTCATCATGCATTTTATTATATTAATTAATTTCAACTAAAGCTCTTTGCCTTATGCTATTTAACAATAAATTTGCAGCATTATTAATTTTATCTATTCTTAATTTTTGCTGAATATTTTTTCTAATTTCATCTAGATCTATCGTCTTTGCTTCTTCGCACAACATGATAGAATGAATTCCTTCCGCAGTAGTAATAGCTTTACTAAGTTGTTTTACTGGTAAATTATCTTGTAAAACTTCAAGAAATCTTTTATCTAATGAGTTAGATGAAAGGGTTCCCAAACTACCTCCACTAATATTAGCTTCTTTTTTAATAGCTTCTTCTATCTGAAAACAGTTTTTTATACTTTCTCTTAAATCCGAGATTTTATTTTCTACATCTTGTATTTTATTTTTATCAGTATCAGATGTTTTAAAAAAAATCTGGCTAAGATTATATAAGGTTTCGTTTTCTATTATTTTCTTTGTTTTTCTTTTATCATTTAACAAGTAAATATGTAGGCCTGAATTAGTTTTAATAGGTTTACTAATATCTCCTATTTTTGTATTTCTAATAGTTTTTATTATCTCTGGATTTAATGCACTTTCTCTGTACCAATTATTAATATTTAATGCACCGTCTGAGAATTGCTGTGCTAATATTGTAAAGTTGGATGCGTCTACTCTATTGTATATTGAATAAATTTTGTCTTCTGAAGAGTTTTCTATATTACTAGTATCATGAGATATAAAAATTTCTGATATATTATATTCTACTTCCCCAGAACTTTTAATAAAATTTTGTAAAGCCTCTTCAATTTGTTTATTGGATATTGAAATATTATTAGCGACCCTATAGGTAATAATCTTGTTCCACAATAATTGCACTCTTAATTGATCGTATATAGCAATTTCAGGAATATTCTTCTTCTTGAAATTTTTTATTAAGGAATCTTTAGGTAGATTTAGTCTTTTTTCTAAACTGTTTATTTCAGAATAAACTTCATCACTAGATACTAATATGCCGTATTTTTCCGCTTCCTGAATTTTTAAGCTTTCATCTATAAGAAGATTTAAAACTTGCTTTTTAATTTGTTCTCTAAACTTAATTTCATTTGGGATATTCGAAATCTCAATAGCAAGATTTAACCTATGTTCTAGATCTATATTAGTGATTATTTGATTATTTATCTTTGCTAGAATTTGAACTTTAGTGGCATAAAGATTATTATAAAAAATCATAAAAAATAAAAATAAAAAGTAATTAATGTTTTTTTTCATTTAAAATCCAAATAGTTTTATATTAAAACTTAAGTTAGTTGTGGCAGGTATGTCAATATCATTAGATCTATCTCTAGTATAAGTAAGTTGTAATGCTGTGCATTCGTTTGAAAATTGAATGCCTAGATTAGTTTTTAATGGAATCGAGTAAGAGGCTCCTGCTAAATCCCTTAGTTGATAAAAATTAATAGCCCAAGATTTATTAATGTCATAGTCAAAACCATAATTGATTTGTTCAGTATCACTGTTTTCTCTACTAGCAAAATCTTTTAATTGTATGTAAGAGAGTTTTAAACTTAAATTTTTTGATTTAGTTTGAACGTTAAAGTTATTCCTATTTAAGTTAAAATTTTCAGAAAGCCTATAATCATAGATTAAATCATAAGAGGCATCAGTAAAAATTATATTACCCACTATTTCTGACCTTTTATTTTTAAAACCACTATTTTTGTTGAAAAGTTCTTGCTTATTATTATTGTATGCTTGCCCTAAAGATGCACTTAAGCTTTGCTTACTAGCATTTATTTTTTTTAAAAAAATTCCATAGTTTAACCTAGTACCACTTTCTGTTCTGTCATTTCCAGAATACCTATCATGATTAAATAGATTGGAACTATTTAAATCTAACTCTAAGCTATCCTCATTTCTTATTTTATCATTATAATAATCATCAGGTGAAATAAAAAGTTGTACTTTAGGTTCAATTAAAAAGCTAGATTTTTTTGAATAACTAATCAAAGGATACTGAGTTTCAAGGCCTAGTTGAGGAAAAAATTTTATTAGCTTTTTATTATTAGATGTACCATTTTTATTATAAACATCAATATTGAAAATATTAAAATCTTTTATTAAAAAACCATTATATATATAGCTTTTATTATTATTAGTTTGAACGTGTATACTATCTACGTCTTTATTGTTTTTTCTAGAAATAGAATTAAAGGATACCCTAATTGAGTTATTTCTATTTCTTTGTTTGTTATTTAAATTATTTGCTTCTAAAGATATACTTGGTCTTATGAAAGGTAAATTAGATACTAAGTATTCATCTGAAAGAGATTGAAATTTAAATAGATCAATAGAAGCTTTTTTATATAGGCTTCCCCATTCAGTAAAAATATTTTGATTAAGTACACTCTCGCCGTTTGACAGGTCGTATTTAGATAAATAAGATTTATCACTAGATCTTTTAATATTTGCCCCATAAAACCAATTGTTTGTATCTTTGTAAATATATTTCAAGTCTAGATGACCTCTAATCTCTTTTTTTGAAGGTTCATTCGTTCTTATTTTTGTTCCTTCAGTTAAGGAATACTTTAATTTTAAATTACTTTTATTAGAAATTGCATTGTGATTATTTAATATTAAAGGACCTTCTTTGCTTGACAGTTTAGCTTTAGTTAAAAGGTTAGAGGTATTTGAAAAGTTAAAAAAAATGGGTTGCTCATAAACTGTCCCAAAAGTATTTGTGCTAGAAATTTTTGGGGTAAGAAGGCCAGTTTTACTCTTTACAGATGGATCAGGATGGTAAAAAATAGGAACAAATAATATAGGAATATTAAACGCTTCTAAGAATACACTCTCGTATAAGATTATTTTACTTTTTTTTAAGTGTGTTGCTTTTTTTGCTTTAAGCTTCCACATAATACTATCATCTGTTCTTTTCTTGCAGCTTTTACATTTTGTAAAAACTACATTGTTATAAGTAGTTTTTTCAGGTTCTTTAATGCTTTTTGC
>CABZPW010000059.1 GCA_902527765.1 Rhodospirillaceae bacterium | reverse complement strand
ATGTTTGTAATATTATTTTTAGTATTTATGTTTCAATATTTAACAGTTGGCATTAATTTTAGATTTTTATTTTTTATGAGCACTGTTATTATACTTATCGCTTCTCTAGCTTATATAAAATTATCACACGTTCAGAACAGAATAGACAACTTCTTTAATTCTAATTCAACCCACTTTCAAATTGAAAAATCTTTAGAGGCTTATCAGGCGGGCGGAATTTTAGGTAAGGGGCCAGGGCAAGGTACAGTAAAAAATAATATACCTGACTCGCATACTGATTTTATTTTCCCAGTTGTAGCTGAAGAATATGGGGCCTTAGTCTGTATTTTATTAGTATTTATTTTATTAGCTATATTTTTCAGAGGTGTGCAAAAAATAAGTAATAGTCAAAATCAATTTAAAGTTACTAGTTGTATAGGTTTATTAATATTATTCATCATTCAGGCATTTATAAATATAGCAGTATCAATGAAATTAATTCCAACAACAGGTGTAACTTTTCCTTTCCTTTCCTATGGAGGGTCTTCTATTATTTCTATGGGAATAGTAATGGGAATGGTTCTCTCTTTAACTAAGAAAAAATTTAAAGAAAAAGGTTTGATATATGCCTACTGATGCTCAAAACAATATTTTGTTTGTTGCAGGAGGAACAGGTGGTCATATTTTTCCCGCAATTTCAGTTTATAATCTTTTTAAAAATATAAATAGTAATTTATATTTTGCTACAGATCAGAGAGGTATAAAGTTTGAAGAAGTTTCAAAAATAAATCCTTTTTTAATTAAGGCACTAGGTTTTGAAAGAAAAAAACTTATTAAAAAAATATTATCTTTAATTTTTTTGATGTTAAGTACTATTAAAGCTATTTTTTTTATTAAAAAAAATAATATAAAAATAATAGTGGGCTTTGGTTCTTATGTTCAGGTTCCATTTGTATTGGCCGCACTGGTTTTGAAAAAAAATGTAATTCTTCACGAAGGTAATGCAGTAATGGGAAAGGCCAATAGGTTATTCTGGAAATATATAAAAGTAAGAACATCTGCATTTAATTTAAAAGAGCATTTTCCTGATACCATACAGATAGGTATGCCAATAAGAAGTCAGCTTTTAGAGTTGAATAAAAATAAATATAAACCACTCTCTAGTAAAGGCTCATTTACTTTATTAATCCTGGGGGGTAGTCAAGGTTCAAGCCTACTATCATATAGATTGGCTAAAATTATTGTCAAGCTTCCAAAAAAATTAAAAGATAAATTAATAATTTTTCATCAAGTTAGACAAGAGCATTTATTAAATGTTAAAGAACTTTATGATAGTAATTATATTAAATCTAACGTGGTTAGTTTTTTTAAGGATATAAAAAACTACTTTAATAAGGCTAGTTTAATCGTTGCTAGGGCAGGATCCTCTACTATTCATGAAAGTGTTATGGCAGGAGTACCCGGCATATATGTTCCTATTAAAAATTCCGTAGGCAATCATCAGTATGAGAATGCTTTAATTTTAAAAAATAATGATGCAGCTTGGCTTTTAAAAGAAGAAGATATTGATAATGGTGTTTTTATTAAATCAATATCTCAAATAATTAATAATCCAAATTTATTAAATAAGTTTTCATTGAATAATATAAGGCTTAGAAAACCATTAGCTGCTATGAAGCTAAAAAAACTAATTTTAAGTTTAGAGGATAAAAGTGTTTGATACAAAAATAGGTAAAATTTTTTTTATCGGAATTGGTGGTATAGGAATGAGCGGTATAGCTGAAGTATTAGTAAATCAGGGATTTGAAGTAGCAGGCAGTGATATATCTGAAAATCTTAATATAGAAAGGTTAAGAAAATTAGGTGTAAATATTAACATAGGACATTCTGCAGAAAATATAAATAGTGCATCAATTGTTGTAATTTCTTCAGCTATAGAAAGAAATAATATTGAACTTATTGAAGCAAGAAAAAAAAGAATTCCCATTGTAAAAAGAGCTGAAATGCTTGCAGAATTAATGAGGTTTAAAAAGACTATAGCAGTTGCAGGGACTCACGGAAAAACTACTACCACATCTTTGATGGCAACTATTCTTGAAAACGCTAAATATGATCCAACCGTAATAAATGGTGGAGTAATAAACTCTTATAATAGCAATGCAAAGTTAGGAAGAAGTGATTGGATGGTTGTAGAAGCCGATGAATCTGATGGCAGTTTTTTAAAACTTCCTGCTAGTTTTGTAATTGTAACTAATATTGATGCTGAACATATAGATTTTTATAAAAGTTTTAAAGAATTAAAAAATGCTTTTAAAAAATTTATAAATAATATTCCTTTTTATGGAGCAGCAATTATTTGCATAGATGATCCTACTATACAAAGCATTATATCAGAAATTGAAGATAAAAAAATTATTACTTATGGTTTAAGTCCTCAAGCTGACTTTAGGGCTACTAATATTGTATTTAAAGACTCTAAAACATTTTTTTCTTTAGAAATTAGTCCTAAGAAGGATGCATCGGCAAAAAAAATTGAAAATATGGTTTCTAATATTCCAGGTATTCATAATGTCCAAAATATTTTATCAGTTTGTGCTATGGCTGTAGAGCTTGGAATAAATTTAGAGATAATTAAATTAGCCTTATTAGGTTTTGAAGGCGTAAATAGAAGGTTCTCGTTAATTAAAAATTATAAAGGAATTCAAATTTTTGATGATTACGGACATCATCCTATAGAAATTAAAGCAACTCTTTCTGCTTCTAGAGAAATTACTAATGATAAAGTAGTAGCCATAGTTCAGCCTCATAGATATACAAGATTAAAATTGTTATTCGAAGACTTTACTTCTGCATTTAATGATGCAGATATTGTATTTATAACAGATATATATTCTGCAGGAGAGTCAAATAGTTTTGATTTAACAAACTATACCTTAATTAATGCTTTAATATCAGGGGGTCATAAGGACGTTAGAGCTTTTAACGATAAAGAGTTAAAATTTTTAATAGAAAATAAACTTAAAAATGGAGACATAGTAGTTTTCCTTGGAGCTGGAGATATTTCATCT
>CABZPW010000058.1 GCA_902527765.1 Rhodospirillaceae bacterium | reverse complement strand
TAATTGCAGAAGTGATTATTATTCCATTTTCTGGTTGGTTGGCAAAGTTATTATCTACAAGAGTATTATTTCTTATTAGTATAAGTGGCTTTATATCTGCTTGTATAGGTTGCGCTTTATCAACGAACTATTTCTTTATGGTTTTATTTAGAGGTTTCCAAGGCTTTTTTGGTGGAGCAATGTTACCAATTATGACTGCAAGCATTTATACACTTTTTGATAAAAAAAAAATTCCTTTTATACTTTCAATAGCTGCAACATTTGGAGTTTCTTCCATAGCTTTAGGACCTATATTAGGAGGTTTTTTAACCCAGTATTTGGACTGGCGTTGGATGTTTCTATATAATATTCCTATAGGAATAATGCTTTTCATATTAGCATTTTTTTTCATAGACATAAATGACAAACAAGAAGGTTTATTTAAAAAAATTGATTATCAAGGAATTATTTATTTAGCAGTAGGACTAATATCTTTATTATTATTTATTGAAGAGGGAGAAAAAAGAGATTGGTTTAAATCAGACTTTATCTTTATTTCTTTTAGTATATTTTTATTAAGTTTTTCATTATTTTTTTATAGAGAATATAATGCTAAACATCCAGTTATAGACTTATCAGTATTCAGAGACAGAAATTTTTGTATAGGTTCCATTAATGTAATAGTGTTCGCTATTACCCTATACGTACCTATATTTTTATTACCAATTTTTTTAGGTGAAATTAAAATTATGGATCCTCTAGAAATAGGCTATGTTATTTCTGCAATGGGTATTTCTTGGATGGTTAGTGGACCATTTGTGGGAAAACTCTTGCAAATTACCGGAGCTAGAATAGTAGTTATTATAGGTTGTATATTTATAGGAATAGGTACTTATTTACAAACTGCTATAACTGTTGATTATACATTTAACGAATTATTATTCTCTCAAGTTTTAAAAGGTATAGGAGCACAATTTCTATGGATAGGGAATCAATATTTATCTTTATCAGCATTTTCAGTAAATGCCATTTATAATGCTGCAGCAATATTTAATTTAGTTTTGAGATTGGCAGCTGCTGTATCTATAGCTTTTGCAAGCTCCTTATTAACAAAATGGAAAGCACAATTTTCTTCAGTTATTTCTGAAAATGGTATGAATTCTAGAATAGATTTAAATTTACGATACTTCAATGATATGAACATTGAAAACTTTCAAGAAAATAAGTTATTGTTTTTTTTATTCAGTGAAAGAGAAAGTTTAATTATGGCATTAAACAAAATTTCTTTTCTCAGTGCTTGGACTGCACTACTTCCTATTATTTTAATGCTTTATATTAAAACTAATAAAAAAAATATTCTTTATTAAGTATTATTGCTTAAATTAGTATATCCATGTTCATTAAAAGCTGCTCTTTGTCTTGCTTTCTCTTTAAAGGCACTCCAACTTTCATAAATCTTTTTATTCAATTTACCTTCAGCTGCAGTTTCAGAAACTACATCTTTTGATAATGACATCATTAGGTTAAATACATCTTTAGGAAAATTTCTAATAATTACACCATGTTCTTTTACTAGCTTTTCTTGTGCGTCTATATTAGCAGCCGTAAATTCAGATATCATTCTAGTATTTTCTGCTTCACATGCATTTTTAATAATACTTTTTAGATCGTTATCTAATTCATTAAATGCTTCTAAATTAGTAGAGCACTCCAATGCGGAGCTTGGCTCATGAAATCCAGGTCCATAATAAAATTTAGTAATTTTGTGAAAACCAAAAGCTAAATCATTCCAAGGACCTACCCATTCCGTTGCATCAATAGCTCCTGATTGAAGTGCAGGCATAATTTCTCCTCCTGGCAATGCAACAGCTGTTCCTCCCATTCTATTTAAAACTTCAGCTGCTAAACCGGGGATACGCATTTTTAGGCCTTTAAAATCATCTACACTGTTAATTTCTTTTAGAAACCATCCTCCCATTTGCGTTCCTGAGTTTCCTCCCATGAATGGTTTAAGTCCAAACTGAGCATACATTTCATCCCATAATTTTTGACCTCCTGCATAATTAATCCATGCATTATGTTCTTGTGCTGTTACTCCACCTGGTACTCCTCCAAAAAATGGCATCGATTTATTTTTATTTATCCAATAATAAGGTGAAGCATGAAACATTTGAGCTTTATTTTCTCTAACTGCGTCAAAACATTCAAAAGCTGGTACTAATTCTCCAGCAGCAAAAAGTTTAACTGTCAAACGTCCATCTGACATACTTGTAATATTGTCAGCAATTCTTTGGGCACCTGTTCCTAATCCTGGAAAATTTTTAGGCCAGGTTGTAACCATTTTCCATTCTCTTTTCTTTTTTATAGTTTTAGTTGATTCAGCAGGTTTATCAGGAGAACCACCATTATTACAGGCTGAGATCAAACTGGCTGTTGCTGCTAAACCAGCGGCCTGCAAAATTTTTCTTCTAGAAATTTTCTTTAGTGGCATTTTTTTCTCCTAATTAATATTTAGTTTAAATTAAAGTATCTAGGTATAAATAATATAAAAATTATCCAACTTAGCAAGGTTAAAGGTATACCGCATTTTATATAATCTATAAATTTATATTGTCCTGGAGCCATAACTAGAAGATTAGTTTGATATCCAAAAGGAGTTAGAAAAGATAAATTAGCAGCAAGTATAACAGTAACTATAAAAGGAAATGTATCTACATTTAATGCGTATGCTAAATTAATAGCTATAGGAATAAAAATAATCACAGCTGCATTATTGGTAACTAAGTTTGTAAAAAGTGATATAAATATAAATAAACTGCATAATATAAACGCAATAGATTGCCCTTCTATTAATAGCAATAGATTTTTAACTATTAGTTGAGCTGCTCCAGAGCCTTCTAATGCTGATCCATATGCCAACATACACGCTATAGTAATATAAATTCTTCTATCAATAGCATTTGAAGCTCTATTTATTGATAACGTTTTTAAAGCAATCATTGCAGTAGCACCTATTACAGAAGCTGTTGCTAAACTTACTAGGCCAGAAGCTGCACTAAATATAGTAATTAAAAAAATACTTATTGCACTTAAAA
>CABZPW010000057.1 GCA_902527765.1 Rhodospirillaceae bacterium | reverse complement strand
ATAAGTATTAGTACTAACATCTCTTGGTAAAATTGAGGAATACCCTGGTCTTATTAAAACATCATCAAAAGTTAAAGCTTCATCTAATTTCATCTAATCTCCTAGAAATTATGTTAATAGTATTTAATCCTTATGTAAATTGTTAAAACCAATTGCTATTAAATAAATCTCTTTAGAATCTTTTCTACTTGAATTTGGTTTAAAAGTTTTTACAAAACTAAACCTTTTCTTTATATTTTGCAAAATAGTTTTTTCTGAGGAATTTCTAAAGAATTTACATACGAAATTTCCATTTTTTGCTAAGTATTTAAATGCAAAACTTTGAGCGAGATAATAAACTTTTTCTGCATTAGCCTGATCTGTAAATCTATGTCCGGATGAATTAGGAGCCATATCAGAAAGAATTACATCAAAATAATTTCTTTCTAAGACTTCATCATGTTTTAGAAAATCTGAGATATCATTATATATAAATTTACAATTATCAACAGGCTCCATTTTTTTTTTATCTATAGCTATAATTTGATTTTTTTTATTTTGTAGCTCTACTACAACTTGTGTCCAACCTCCAGGGCTTGCACCTAAATCTACTACCTTACTATTTTGATTTATAATTTTAAATTTTTTGTTTATCTCAATTAACTTATAAGCTGCTCTAGACCTATAACCCTTAGCTTTAGATAGCTTTACAAAAATATCTTTGTTTTGTCTTTTTAACCAAATATTCTGACTGTTAGTTCTTTTCACTGTAATTTACTATAATATTTTTTTATCTTTTAATAAATAATACAGTTTTTCTACTGGTAATCCTACAGCACCTGAATAAGAGCCAGAAATATAATTTATAAAAAAAGATCCATAACCTTGAATAGCATATGAGCCTGTTTTATTTTTCCACTCATCTAGCGTTAAGTACTTTTTAATTTCATTATCGCTTAAAACTTTAAACTTTATTTTAGTTTTAGTGAGATAAAAAAATTTATTATGAGTTTTATGTAGAACTGTTAGTCCAGTAAAAATTGTATGTCTTCTTCCTGACAATAACTTTAAATTTTTTTTTGCTTGCCCTTTATTATCTGTTTTATGAAAAAATTTTTTTCTAGTATATAAAATAGTGTCTGCTGCTATTATTAGGTGATTTTTATATTTTTTATTTGCCTCTTCAGCTTTTAATAATGATATTCTTTTGACTAAATTTTGAGGCGTTTCTTTATCTGTAGGTGTTTCATCAACATTAGGTTCATATACTTTAAAAGGAATATTAAGTTTTTTAAGGATTTCTTGTCTAGCCAAGGATGAAGAAGATAAAATTATATTACTAATTTTAAATACACCTTAATTATTTATGCCTAAAAATTATTCTACCTTTTGTCAAATCATACGTTGACATTTCTACTGTAACTTTATCACCTGCCAATATTCTTATTCTGTGTTTTCTCATTCTACCAGCTGTATGAGCTAAGATTTCATGCTCATTATCTAGTTTTACCTTAAACATTGCATTTGGTAGGATCTCTAATACTACACCCTCATATTCTAAAACATCTTCTTTTGGCATTTCTCTCCTTTTCTTATAAAATGCTAGTTAATCTTGATTTGGTCAAGTATTTATATTTTAATTGAAATTATACTTACTAAAGTAAATAATCTTCTAGCAGTATCCATATCTAATTCTACTTTTTCTTTAAAAGCTTCCAGTAACATTGTTGCCCCCTCATCATGTATTGTTCTTCTTCCTATATCTATTGCTTCTATTTTTTTTAATGGTGCTGTCTTAATTGCTTCAACATAATTATCACACACTATTTGATAATCTCTAATAATTCTTCTTACATTACTAATTGATATTTTTAAATCCGTAGTTGAGTCATCAAAAATATCACTTACTCTTAATAAAAGTTTCCACTCTAATAGTTTTATATTTACTTTATAAGGCCCTGTATCATTTTTATTGTAAAGTTTAAATTTTCCATTATTTAACAAATCAAACACAGCTGATTTGCGCTCTTGTTCAATTTCTTGGTTCCAAGTTATTAAATTTATTTTATCAACTTCAGCTTCTATAATAAAAAATTTTGTTTCAGTCAATTCCTAGTCCTTAGAAAATCTAATTTTAGCTGACTTAACATGTGCATCTAGCCCTTCACTATTTCCTAATGTTTCTATTGAATGAAGAGTATTTTTGAGCCCTCTTTTATTTGCTTCTATATAGGAGGTTCTTTTTAGAAAATCTAAAACTGATAATCCTGAGTCAAATCTGGCATTTCCAGAGGTTGGCAGTACATGACTAGGGCCAGCTATATAATCACCAAATGCCTCAGGTGTATATTCACCCATAAATATAGCACCTGCATTTATTATTTTTTTTGCTAACAATTTTTTATTTTTTGTCATTATTTCTAAATGTTCAGGAGCAATATAATTAGCCACACAATGAGCAAAATTTATATCTTGAATAAATATAGCTAGGCCATTTTTTTTAATACTTTTCGATGCTATTTTTGCTCTTTTAATAGATTTTAAAAAACTAAACAAGTAAGTATTAACTTTTTTAATAAAGTTTTTACTATTAGAAATTAATATAGCTCTAGCTTCTTCATCATGTTCTGCTTGAGATAATAAATCCATTGCAACCCATTTAGGGTTATTATGTCTATCCGCAATCACTAATATTTCAGATGGACCTGCAATGGAATCTATTCCTACATAGCCATAAAGCTGCTTTTTGGCTTCAGTGACGAATGAGTTACCAGGCCCGACAATTTTATCAACTTTTTTAATACTTTCAGTACCAAACGCAAGTGCAGCTATAGCCTGAGCTCCTCCAATCTTATAAATTTCATTAATACCAAGTGCATTTGCTGCCACCAATATTTCAGGACTCAATTGATTATTTTGAGCTGGCGTAGTTATTACTATTCTTTTAACTCCTGCTACCTTTGCTGGAATGGCATTCATTAGTAAGGAAGAGGGGTACAATGCTTTTCCTCCCGGCACATATAAACCACAAGATGCTAAAGGAGACCAAATACTACCTAATTTAATACCTAATTTATCTTTGTAATAAAGGTTTGTTGGTAAAAGTTTTTTTTGATAACTCATAATTCTTTGTACAGCTAAATTAACAGAATCATGGAAAGCTTGAGAACATTGACTTATAGCATTCGAAATTTCTTTTGGTGTTACTTTTAAACTCTTAAAATTTTTAAAGTTGTTATTATCAAGT
>CABZPW010000056.1 GCA_902527765.1 Rhodospirillaceae bacterium | reverse complement strand
CAACGCTTATAAAAATACAGTAGAACAAGAAAAAATTTTATTAAACGCACCAGAAAAGGTAGGTGAATATTTTACTGTTCCTAAGGTAATAGAATAATATGACTGACATTTTTAAATCAGGTATTAAAAATATAATAAAAGGTATTAACAAAAAAGATTATTCTATAGAAGAGGTAGTAAACCATTTTATACAAAAAGTTGATGCACTAGATAAGTTTAATTTAGTTTCAGAAAAAACTTATGATGAGGCTGTTACTCTTGCAAAAAAAGCTGATACTAAAAGTATGGAAGAAAGAAGACCTTTAGAGGGTATTCCAATTGCAGTAAAAGATATATTTTGTACAATTGGAAATAAAACCTCGGCAAGTTCAAATATACTTAAAAATTTTATAGCTCCTTATGAGTCAACAGTAACAAAAAATCTAAAAGATGCTGGAGCAATAGTTTTGTGTAAAACAACAATGGATGAATTTGCTATGGGTTCTGCCAGTGATACATGTAATCAAGGTAATGTGATTAATCCATGGACGAAAGATTTTTCTAATCCACTTACTCCAGGTGGATCTTCAGGTGGATCAGCAGGAATTATGGCTGCCTCAGGCACATGTTTCTCTTTGGGGACTGATACAGGCGGATCAATTAGGCAACCAGCCTCTTTTTGTGGCGTAGTAGGTATAAAACCTACATATGGAAGATGCTCTAGATTTGGAATAATTGCGTTTGCTTCATCTTTGGATCAAGCAGGTCCTTTTACAAAAAATGTTGAAGATGGAGCTTTAGCTTTAACTCATATGGTATCTTATGACAATAAAGATTCCACATCCTCAAAAGAAAAAATGCCTGATTTATTTAAAAATTTAAAAAGTGGAATTAAAGGATTTAAAATAGGTATACCTAAACAGTATGACATTAATGGTATCCCGGCAGAAATAAATGAACTTTGGCATAGAGGTAAAAAGAAACTGGAAAGTTTAGGGGCAGAGATAATAGATATTTCACTCCCCCATACAAAATACGCATTACCTACTTACTATATAATTGCTCCTGCTGAGGCTTCTGCTAATTTAGCAAGATATGATGGTGTAAAATATGGTTTTAGATCAGGACAAAAGTTTGAAGATTTAAATGAAATGTATTGTAAAACTAGAGGAGAGGGGTTTGGAAAGGAAGTAAAAAGAAGATTACTTATTGGTACTTATGTCTTATCCTCTGGTTATTATGATGCTTATTATTTACATGCCCAAAAAGTACGCAGAAAAATTATTGAAGATTTTAATAACGTATTTAATCAAGTTGACCTTATTTTAACTCCTACTGCACCAAGTGATGCATTTGTTATTGGAGAAAAAGTAGATGATCCTATTTCTATGTATTTGAATGATATATTTACTGTTCCATCAAGTTTAGCAGGATTGCCTGCATTATCTTTACCAGGAGCCCTAAGTAATAATAATAGACCATTAGGACTACAATTAATTGCCAATACATTCCGTGAAGATTTATTGTTAACAGGAGCATATGCTTTGGAGCAGGAGATAAATTTTAATAGTGAGCCACTTTAAGGAATTTAAAAATGTCTGAATACAATGCAAAAAAAATAAAAGGTACTAGTGGAGAATGGAATATTGTAATTGGACTAGAAGTGCATGCTCAAATAACTACAAATTTAAAGTTATTTTCAAATGGAGCAGCTGACTTTAGAAAAGAAGCTAATCAAAAGCTTGACTTATTAGATATTGGGTTACCTGGAACACTTCCTGTTATAAATAGTATGGCAGTTGATCAAGCAATAAAGACAGGACTAGCTTTGAATGCGACTATTAACAAAAAATCTATTTTTGATAGAAAAAATTACTTTTATCCTGATTTGCCTCTCGGTTACCAAATTAGTCAATTTAAAGATCCTATAGTTAGTGAAGGATACATAAATATTGATATTAGTGATGATAAAACTAAGACAATAAAAATAGAAAGATTACATTTAGAACAAGATGCAGGAAAGTCATTACATGATCAATCTCCTGATAAAACTTTTATTGATTATAATAGAGCTGGAGTTGCTTTGATGGAGATAGTTTCTTATCCTGATTTAAGTGATTGGGTAGAAGCAGGAGATTATTTAACAAAATTAAGAAGTATTTTGAGGTTTGCTGATACATGTGATGGAAATATGGAAGAAGGTTCATTAAGGTGTGATGCAAATGTTTCTGTAAGAAAAGCTAACGAGCCTTTAGGTATAAGGTGTGAAATTAAAAATCTTAATTCCATTAAAAACTTGATGAAAGCAATAGAATATGAAGCTCACAGACAAGTAAAGTCTTTAGAAAGTGGTAATAAAGTTGTACAAGAAACAAGACTATTTGATACTAGTAGCGGTAAAACAAAAACGATGAGATCAAAAGAAGAAGCTCATGATTATAGATACTTTCCAGATCCTGATTTATTACCTTTAGAACTTACAGATCAGCGAATTGAAGATATAAGAAAAACTTTGCCAGAGTTACCAGACGATTTAAAAATGAGGTTAATAAATCAATATGGTCTAGGAGCTTATGATGCAAGAGTTGTTTCTTCTGATCAAGATACTGCTGAGTATTTTGAGACGCTAGCTAATAATAGAGATGCTAAGCAAGCAGCTAATTGGATTATAACCAATTTATTTGGTAAACTAAATGATATTGGCAAAAGCATCAAAGATTCTCCTATAGATGCAAAAGAATTGGGTAAACTTCTTGATTTGATAAATAAACAAATAATTTCTAATAAAATAGCTAAAGAAGTTTTTGAAGAAATGTTTATATCAGGAGAGACGGCGGAAAATATTATAGAGAAAAAAGGATTAAAACAGATTAGTAATACAGATGAAATTGAAGGTATTGTTGATAAAATTATTTCTTCTAATGAAGATCAAAAGAAACAATATCAAAGTGGTAACTCTAAAGTTTTAGGATGGTTTGTGGGACAAGTTATGAAGGAAACAAAAGGTCAAGCTAATCCGTCAGTTGTCAATCAGGTAATAATTGATAAATTAAAAAAATAATGTTTTATGAGACTTCAAAAAATAATCATGGTTTAAAGTATAACCCATTTAAAGCTTGTATTATCCCACGTCCTATTGCTTGGATAACCACTCTTACAAAAGAGGAGACTGATAATTGTGCACCCTATAGTTTTTTTAATGGTGTTGCATCAGATCCTCCAATGGTAATGTTTGCAAATAATGGACCTGCACCTGATAAAAATGGAGCTAAGGATACTTTTTCAAATATTAGAGTTAATAAAGAATTTGTAGTGAATATTTCTACTTATGAAAATAAAGATTTGATGAATTTAACTTGTTCTCCTCTAGGTAGAGGAGAAAGCGAAATTGATTTAGCATCATTAGAGACTATTGAAAGCAAGATAGTAAAACCTAAATCTTTAAAAGCTTCTCCTATTAATATGGAGTGTAAACTTTTTAAAATTGTTGATTTGCCCACTATAAAAGAAAATGAATATAATGGTATTATAATTG
>CABZPW010000055.1 GCA_902527765.1 Rhodospirillaceae bacterium | reverse complement strand
CAGTAAGAGTTGTAGCATTAATGGAATATAAGAATAAAAAATCGTTTGATGATTGTCAGAAGATTTTTTCAAAATATATGCCTAACGTTAGAGGTTTAGTTTATAAAAGTAATATAATAAGAGGAAATATTATTTTTGAACAAATTTAATTGTTTTTAAGATTATGGAAAACTTTGCAAGCATTATAACTATAACTTTTCCTTCATTTATTGCTTACGAAGATTGGCTTAAAAGAACTAAAGAGTTTTTTCTAAATGATAATAAAATTAAAAAATATCTTGCTGAAAATGGTTTACAGAAATGGACTTATATCAAAACCGATGATGTAGAGCCTATAAAAGTTGTGGCAATATTTGAATACAAAGACAAAAGATCCTTTGATAAATGCCAATCAGTCTTTTTAAAGTTTATGCCTAAAATTAGTGACTTAATTTATAAATCAAATATAGTACGAGGTGAAGTTATATTAGATGAAATTTAAAATTATTAATATTCATCTTTTGTGTTTAAATATACAGTAGACAAGTCAGACACAAATGGTTCAATTGCTTGTGCAAGTCCATTATCTAGTCTCCACTTTAAATATTTTTCGTGATGTTCTTTAGTTTCCCACTCCTCAATCAATACTACTTTTTGGCCGTCCAAACTAACTGTACTTTTTAAGTATACACAACCCTCATAGTTTCTAGTATCTGGGAGAACTTGTTTTGTAAAATCTAAAAATTCGTTTAATTTATTTTCTTTAACTTTAAATTCCACTAGCGCAAATATAGTCATATAATGTCCTTTATTTTATAGTATACAATAAAAAAAATTTATTTAAAATAAGTTATGACCAAAAAATTAATTTGTATGATTACAGGTGTTGGAGATGGCACAGGTGCTTATACAGCAAGAAGGTTTGCTAAAGCAGGCTATCATATAGCTATGCTAGCAAGAGATAAAAATAGACTATCTAGCCTAGAAAATGAAATACCAAACTCAAAAGCTTTCTCTTGTGATGTTTCTGATTTGCTAAAATTAAAAGAAACCTGTAATCAAATAAAAGATATAATGGGATCTCCTGAAGTTCTAATTCATAATGCTGTAAAAGGTAATTTTGAAAAACTACTTGAGGGCAAACCTGAATGGTTAGAAGAAAACTTTAGAATAAACACCACTTCATTGATGTACCTAGCTCATGAGTTAATACCTGATATGATAAAGAATAAAAAAGGTGTGATAATAGTAACTGGAAATACTGCAGCTAAAAGAGGAGTAGCTAATACTCCTTATTTTGCACCTACTAAGGCAGCACAAAGAATACTTGCTCAATCTTTAGCTAAAGACTTCGGGCCTAAAGGAATTCATGTTGCTTATGTTATGATTGATGCCTTTATTAATACTCCATGGACAAGAAAAAGAATACCTGCACAAATTGACCAGCCAGATATAATATTTTCTCAGCCAGAGGACATAGCAGAGGAAATATTTCATATTGCTCATCAAAATAGATCAGCTTGGTCTTTTGATGTTGAAATAAGACCTGATATTGAAAAGTGGTAATGTTAAACTAAACCCACATTTAACTTTTTTTAAGTTCCTCCATACCTTTCGCAATATCATCATATATTATTTTTGCAACCTCTCTTGCATTTATTACATTTATAACTTTACTTAATTTTTTAAATTCCTGTAAAATATCCCAATTAAAAATTTTCTTACAAACTTCATCAGCGGTAGATATTACCAATGAGGCATATATATCTGCATAAGAAAAATCACCAAAAATATATGGATTAAATTCTGCTTTTTTTTCAATAATACTGAGTCCTCTTGATATTTTAACTTTAATCTCTTCACTATTATCTGTTTTTTGTTCAACTCCAAAAAAAACACTAGGATAAAAAATTCTTGCTTGATATTCCACATATAATTCAAAAATTTTAATAATTTCTACAGTTCTAGCATAATAAGAAGGATCATTACTTATTAAACTTTTATCTGGAAATTTTTTTTCTAAAAAACTCATTATAGCTTGAGTTTCAGAATAAAATTTACCATCGCATTCTAAAATAGGAACTGCTCCTTGAGCCGATCTATCTAGTATAGTTTTATCACCTGACATTGAAAAAGGGAATGTTTCTACCCATTCATGTTCAATATTTTTTTCCATTAAGGCAAACCTAATCATTGCTGAATGATTGCTAAATTTTAATCCATATATTTTTATCATATCTATTACCTCCAAACTAACTTATCTTATCAAATTTAAATAAATAGATAAATTAAAAAACTAGTTATTAGTATTTCCAATATAAGTGCCTAAAGATATGGCAGTTTTTAGTAAAACATCCTCACTAGTTACATTTCTATAATGTTTAATTCCCTCATTTATTGATACATCAATAACCTTTCTATTCTTCCATATTACTAATCGATTAAATTTATTTTTTGCTATTAAGTCTACTGCGCTCACACCAAAGGCACTTGCTAAGATTCTATCTATTGCAACTGGAGTAGCCCCTCTTTGTATATGTCCTAAGGAGGTTACTCTACACTCTATATCAGAGTTTTTCATAATTTCTTGAGCTATATAATAACCAATTCCTCCAAATCTCATTTGATTGTTATAATTATTCGTAACATTTTCACCATTTTCTGTTTTTACTGACTCGGCTATGATTATAAGTGAATGGCCTATTTTATTTCTTTTTATTTCATTTAATTTATTAATTATACCAGCTATTGTATATTTTATTTCAGGTATTAAAATAATATCTGCTCCGCCTGCTATCCCTGCATTTAAAGCTATGTGTCCTGCATCTCTTCCCATTACTTCAAGTATCATTGCTCTTCTATGACTAGCTGCAGTTGATTGTAGACTATCAAGAGCTTTTGTAGCTGCATCAACTGCAGTATTAAATCCTACCGAATACTCTGTTACCCCTACATCATTATCAATAGTTTTAGGTATTGCTACTATATTTATATCAGTTAAATCAGAAATTTTCTTGAGAATCTTCATGCTTCCGTCTCCTCCAATAATAATTAACCCATCTAATTTAAGAGATTTATAAGCTGCCTCTATTTTTTTTGTAGCATCAATATATTTGCCATCTTTAAAGAATTTAAAAGGATCACCTTTGCTATTAGTACCTAAAAAAGTACCTCCTTGTTTAATTAAAAATCCTTGAAAAGTTTTGTAAGTTAGCTTTTCAAAATCTAAAGGTCTATTTATTAATCCTAAAGTTCCATTTCTTATGCCAAAAACTTCTATATTATATTTTCTGTTTGCTCGTAAGAAAATAGCTCTAATTACTGCATTTAATCCTCCACAATCTCCTCCACTTGTTAAAACTCCAATTCTGTTCATTCTAGTCATAAAAAAAAGCAAAAACTTTTTGAATTAATAATACTTTATTGCTCTATGTTAATATCTAATTTAAAATTTAAAGCTTCCTCTCCAAGATAATTTAGTTTCACTCCTTTAATGGGAGAAGCATCAATAAAATCATATCCGCAGCTTATCCTAACATAATTTTCGTCAATACATCTTTTATGAGAAGGATCAAATCCTACCATACCATAAAAAGATAAAAGTTTTCCACCTAATGCCTCAGTTAAATTTCTCAATGCATCTGCTCTATCGACTCCCTCTTCCATCATTCCTTTAATTGCTTCTTTGGTATATTTAATTTTAATACAATAAATATTCATTTAGTCCTTCCTATATTATTTGTGTAGCATAA
>CABZPW010000054.1 GCA_902527765.1 Rhodospirillaceae bacterium | reverse complement strand
CTTATTATATGCGTTACAGATTTTATTAAGATCAATTCCAGGGGGTTTAGCTTTATCTGTAACTATTATGGGAACAATTATGGCAGCAACTACAGGAATAATAGGTGCATCAGTAGTAATGATGACGCTATTAGCATTACCAGTAATGTTAGAGAGAAAATATGATAAATCTCTAGCGACAGGAACTATAGCAGCGTCAGGTACTTTAGGTATTTTAATACCTCCATCTATAATGCTAGTAATTATGGCTGATTTGTTAGCTATATCTGTAGGCACTTTATTTGTAGCCTCTGTAATCCCAGGGTTGCTGCTAGCATCATTATACTTTTTTTACTTGTTTTTTAGAACTAGATTTAACCCTAAACTAGCACCTTCTTTACCTAAAAATATTGGACCTAGTACTAAAAAAGAAAAAACACTTCTAGTTTTCAAATCCTTTATTCCACCGATAGCATTAATAGTTTTAGTTTTAGGCTCAATTTTTGCTGGATATGCTACACCTACAGAAGCTGCTGGTGTTGGAGCTTTAGGGTCAATAATATTAGCAATTTTTAACAGAAGATTAAGTTTTAATGTTCTAAAAGATGTTACCGAAAGATCTGCTTTAACAGGTGCTATGATATTTGGTATTTTTGTGGGAGCAACTGCATTTTCTTATGTTTTTAGATCACTTGGAGGCGATGACTTAATTCATGAGTTTGTAAATGAAATGGGTTTTGGTCCATGGGGAATATTATTTGTAATGATGGGACTAGTTTTTTTATTAGGTTTTTTTTTCGATTGGGTGGAAATTACTTTAATTGTACTTCCCTTATTTGCTCCTATAATGCAAACCTTAGATTTTGGAGATCATCTGCCAAGTCATATGATAGTTCCTTGGATAGCAGTATTATTGGCAGTTAACTTACAAACTTCTTTCTTGACTCCTCCTTTTGGTTTTGCATTATTTTATATGAAAGGGGTATCACCTCCAGAGGTAAAAATACAAACTATCTATAAAGGAATTATACCATTTGTTTTATTACAATTATTAGGGTTAATTTTAGTTATTAAATTTCCAGAGATTGCGTTATGGTTGCCAGAATTAATTTTAGATTAATAATATTTTTTTTAATTTTTTTTAAACTTCAAGGTGTATTAAATAGTCAAGATAAAATGATAAATATAAATATAAGCATTAATCAAGCACTTGAAAGTTATAAATCAAAAAAACTTAAAATAATAGATATCAGAACATATAAAGAGTGGAAAATGACAGGTATTATTCCTAATTCTTATTTGATAAATATGCATGAAGAAGATTTTTCTGAAAATATTAATTTTATTAAAGAAACAGAAAAAGTACTTGATGAAAATAAAGAATTTGATGTAGCATTTATTTGTGCTTCTGGTGCTCGATCTGAAATTGCTGCTAATTACTTTATAGAAAAAAACTATAAAAATATTTTTCACATACCTGAAGGTATTTTAGGAAAAAATAAAGATGGTTGGCTATTTTTAGGCTATCCAATAGAAAGTTACATAGACAAATAGGTATTAAAATTGAAGTTTAGTGGTTCTTATGAATTAAATTCTAGTAAAAAAAAAGTTTGGGAAAACTTAAATAATATTGATGTTTTAAAAAAATGCATAGATGGCTGCCAAGAATTTCTTTACATAGATAACAATAAGTATAATGCTAAAATTTTTATTAAATTAGGACCTGTAAATGCTTCTTTTCAAAGCACTATTGAAATTAATAATATTATAGAAGAAGAAAGTTATGAAATAATAGCGCAGGGAAATGCTGGTCAATTAGGAAATGCATCAGGAAAAGTTACAATTTTTTTAAAAGAAATAGATAAAACAACAGTTCTTAATTATGAAGCAGATACTAGAATAAATGGCAGAATAGCTCAATTGGGTTCTAGATTAATAGATGGAAGTGTTAAAAAAAATACAGATTTATTTTTTCAAAATTTTAGTAAAATTTTAAATGAAGATTATTACATTACTGTAAATGATAAAAAAAATAACATTACTATTAATAAAATAAAAGTTTTAATAGGTTTGATGTTATTATTTTTGATTATTTTATTTATAGGATTTTATGTCAGATAAAATTCCAGTAGTTATTAATATAAATAATAAGGACGTAACATTAAATATTGAGTCCAGACTTCTTTTGGTTGACCTTTTGAGAAATAATCTTGAATTAAAAGGGACTCATATTGGATGTGATACATCACAATGTGGTTCTTGTATGGTTATGATAGATGGAAAGTGTATAAAATCATGCTCAATACTTGCTGTTCAATGCAATAAAAAGTCAATAAAAACTATTGAAAGTATTGGCAAAGAAAATAATTTAAGTAATGTACAAAAGGCATTTAATGAAAATCATGGGTTACAATGTGGCTTTTGTACTCCAGGATTTATTATGACTGCGATTGAATGTAAAAAAAATAATTTATCAACTGAGGAAGAAGTAAGAGAATTTTTAGATGGCAACTTCTGTAGATGTACGGGATATCAAAATATAGTAAAGTCCATAATTTCTTTCTTAAAAATGCCTTGAAATAGATAAAATGTATAAATTTAAATATCATAAACCAACATCCTTAGAAGAGGGTATAAATTTATTTAAAGAAAAAGAATTTCCAAAATATTTATCTGGAGGAATGACACTTATACCCTCTATGAAGCAATTATTATCTTCTCCAACCGACCTCATTGATATTCAAGATATTAAAGAATTAAAGGGAATTTATGAATCAGAAAATAAAATTATTATAGGAGCCTTAACTACTCACAATGAGGTTGCACATTCATCCATAATTAAAAAAAATATTAAAGGTTTATCTTATCTTGCATCTAAGATTGCTGATAATGCTGTTAGAAATTCTGGAACTATAGGTGGCTCAATATGTAATGCTGACCCAGCAGCAGATTACCCAGCTGCTCTACTTTCGCTTCATGCTACAATTAATACTAATATTAGAGAAATTTTAGCAAAAGATTTTTTTATTGATATGTTTGAAACTAAATTAGAAGATTCTGAAATAGTAAAATCAGTTACTTTTCCTATTAAAAAAAAATCCTTTTACTTAAAATTTTCAAGTCAAGCCTCCAAATACGCTATAGTGGGTATGTTTGGTAGTTTTGATGGAGATAGAGTTTCAGTTTCTATAACTGGTGCTGCAAACAAGGCATTTAGTCTAGAAGAAATTAATAACCAGTCTCCAAACCAACTAAAAGTTTATGACTTTGATAAACTAGAATTTAATGAAATAAGTTTTAATTCAGATATTCATGCAAGTGCAGAATACAGGTCTTCACTTATAAAAAATATGCTGCCTAATCTAATAAATAATATATTTTAAAATGAATGAAAAAGAAATATATATTAAAATTTTACAATGGTTAAATAATAAGAAAGAAGTTGCAATTGCAAACGTAATTGAAACTTGGGGCTCTAGCCCTAGACCAGTAGGTAGCATAATGGCAATTAATAGTGACCACGATATTATTGGCTCAGTTTCTGGAGGCTGCGTTGAAAACTTTGTTTTTGGTAAAGCCTTAGAAGTAATTAAAAACAATAATGTAGAAACACTTGAATTTGGTGTTACTAATAGTAAAGCTTGGGAAGTAGGCTTAACTTGTGGAGGAAAAATAAAAGTATTTTTAGAAAAAATTTCACATAAAGATATAGATTTTATAAAAAAAGTTAATGAGGTATACACTAAGAATGAAACTATGGTAATAGC
>CABZPW010000053.1 GCA_902527765.1 Rhodospirillaceae bacterium | reverse complement strand
AAACCATTTTTTCATCTTAATTCACGATTAGATAATTATCTTTAATATCATTTGGTTTAATAGAAACGATATCTCCTTTTTTAGCACTGGGTATTCTCATTTTAAAATTATTTTCTGTTTTACCTATTCCATTATTTGTTTCTACTAAAACTTTTTGTGTTCTAAAAGTTTGCTTTTGTAAGTTATTAAAATAATTTATGTTTCCTAGTTCTCTTAATGCTTTAGCTCTTTTTCTTCTTTTTTCTAAAGTAACTTGCGGCATCTTTGATGCAGGTGTTCCAGCCTTTGCTGAATATGGAAAAACATGAAGGTGAGTTATTTGTAATTTTTTTACTAATGTATATGTATTCATAAACATTTCTTCTGTTTCAGTAGGAAATCCGCATATAAAATCTGCGCCAAAAGTTACATTGTCAGAAATGTTTCTAATTTCATTTAACAGTTCTATAATTTGTTTTACATTGTGCCTTCTTTTCATTCTTTTCAAAATCATATCATCTAAAGACTGAAGACTAAAATGAAAATGAGGCATTAATCTAGGTTCATTTTTAATTAATTTAAATATCTTATTATCAAGTTCAGCCGCATCAATAGAAGATAGCCTTAAACGAAAAGAACTAATATTTTTTTCAAATATTTTTTCTAGCAAATAACCTAAGCCGAAATTTTTGTTATCAACTGATTGCCAAGAGGTTAGGTCAACACCAGTTAAAATTATCTCCTTTACACCTTTATCAAGACAAGTAGATATTTCATTATTAATTTTTTTTACACTTTCACTAATACTTTTACCTCTACAAGAAGGAATTATACAAAATGTACAAGAATGGTCGCATCCATTTTGAATTTTCACAAATTTTCTTATATTAGAGTTTGAGGGGTTTTCCCTATTCAAATTTTTAAAATCTAAGTTTATTTTATTTTTAACACTAATATTGTCTTGCAGATTTTCCCAATTTTTTTTTAGTAACTTATCTTCATTTTTTATAATGTAACTTACTTCTTCCATATTTTCTAAGTTGTGCCTTTCACTTTCTACTGCACATCCTGTGACTACTATTTTTACATTGGGGTTACTTTTATGAAACAATTTAATGTTTTTTTTTAAACTTTTGACAGCATCATTAGTTACACAACAAGAGTTAAAAATCATAATATCATTCTTTTTATCATCTCTGATAAAGTTATTTATTTTATTACTTTCCCAAGAATTTAATCTGCAACCCATGGTAATAACATTATTGAACTTATGCAAAGTTATATTCTCCTAAATATGACACCTCAGCTACACCAATTATTTCTAATTCATTTTCTTTAATATTAACTTTTACTGAACCAATTGGTAGAGATATTTTTATAGAGTCAGAACATTTTTTATTTATAAAGCTAGCATAACTTGCAGCTAAAATACCTGATCCGCATGATAGCGTCTCTCCAACTCCTCTTTCCCAAAACTTCAACTTTAAAGATGTTTGTGTCAAAATCTCTACAATTTCTACATTAACTCCCTTAACAAATGCCTCATGTGTTTCAATACTTTTTCCAATTTTGTCAAGATTTATAAGGTCTAAAGATTTTGTAAAGAATACTATATGAGGGTTTCCCATATTAATGACATGCCCTTCTTTTAACAATGGATCAGTTTCCTCAAGATTAATGATTTTTTTATAATTATTTTTAATAATATTTTTTAAATTTTGTTCAGGTATTGCCATCTTTAAACAAATTTCATTATTTTTTTCTAAGCTAGCATTCAATAAGGTAGAGGTTGTCTCTATACATATTTCAGTTTTTTTAGTGCCTGCCATCAGCAATGAAGCGACACATCTTGCTGCATTACCGCACATTTCTGCTTCAGAACCGTCATTGTTATAAATTCTCATGAAAGCATCATAATCGTCACTTTTTTCAATTAAAATGAGTTGGTCACATCCAATACCTATTCTTCTATTAGTTATTTTTTTTATTAATGTTATATCTTTTCTAAAATTCTGCTTAATATTGTCTATAATGACAAAATCATTACCGTTTCCATGCATTTTTACAAAAGGTGTTTTCATGTTAGTATATGTTTTTATTGACTTTATTATAGCAAAAGCGTAACTATAATAAATTTTTATTTAATATGCAAAATGAATTTATAAATAATGTTTAGCAATTTTTCAGATAGAGTTTTAAAAACATTTGACGGGCTATTAAGCAGGGGAGTATTGACCGAAAATGATGTTAATTCTGCAATGAGAGAAATTAGGGTAGCATTGCTTGAGGCCGATGTTCCTCTTAATATTGCTAAAGACTTTGTCGAAAAAGTAAAGAAAAAAGCTGTAGGAGAAAAATTACTCAAATCAGTTAAGCCTGGTGATTTAGTTGTTAAGATAGTCCATGATACTCTAGTAGAATTACTATCTTTTAATTTAAAAGACGAGGACTTTGAGTTAATTCTTAATAAAAGTCCAAATATAATTTTAATGGTGGGACTACAGGGAAGTGGTAAAACTACAACTGCAGCTAAGCTTGCAAACCTTCTCAAACTTAAAAAGAAGAAAGTTTTGCTATCTTCGTTAGACATTTCTAGACCTGCAGCTATTGAACAGTTAAATCAACTTTCTCAGGGAATATCTGTTGATTACATGGATAATAATCCAAATAGTAAGGTTTCTGAATTAATCGAAAAAACTATGAAGCAAGCTAAGGCTTTGTCCACAGATGTTATTATATTTGATACTGCAGGAAGAACCAATATCGATGAGGTATTACTTAATGAGTTAAGAGGTATTTTTAAGTTAACTAAGCCAACTGAAACTTTATTAGTGACAGATTCCATGATAGGACAAGAATCTATAAATGTTGCTAAAGCATTTTCTGAATATGTTGAAATAACAGGTGTGGTTTTAACTAGGGTTGATGGTGATGCTAAGGGTGGTGTTGCACTTAGTATGTCCAGTACAACTGGTAAACCTATTAAATTTTTGGGAGTTGGAGAAAAAGTAGAACAAATTGAAGTTTTTTCGGCCAAAAGAATAGCAGGTAGAATACTTGATATGGGCGATATAGTTGGTATGGTTGAAAAAGCAGAACAAGAGTTTGACGAAAAAGAAGCCGAAGTTATGGCTAACAAATTAGCAAAAGGTAATTTTGATCTAGAAGACTTTAAGAAGCAGATATATCAAATGCAAAAATTAGGAGGTATAAAAGGGATTTTATCTATGTTGCCAGGGGTAAGAAAAGCAAAAAAAGCATTAGAAAATAGTAATCTTGAAGACAAAACTTTTTTAAGAATGTGTGCAATAATATCTTCTATGACTAAAAAAGAGAAAAAAAATCCAAAGATAATAAATGGATCCCGTAAAAAAAGGATTGCAAATGGATCGGGAGTCGATATACAAGATGTTAATAGATTATTAAAACAATTTAAAAATATGCAAATTATGATGAAAAAAATGAATAAACATGGTATGAGTGGCTTAGAAAAGATGATGGGAAATAATTTTAATAGTAGCAGTTTAGAAAGTATTTATAGTAATTTAAAGAGGTAAGAATGACAGTAAGAATAAGATTAAGTAGACATGGCGCAAAAAAAAGACCCTATTATAGAATAGTGGTTGCTGATGTTAGAGCTCCTAGAGACGGACGCTTTATTGAGAGAGTTGGCAGTTTTGATCCATTAAAAGACAAATCAGATGAATCTAGACTTAATCTACAATTAGATAGAATTAAGCATTGGTTAAGTACTGGAGCCCAGCCTAGTGACAGAGTGCAACAGTTTCTATCAGATGCAGGATTGATGGAACCAATAAAAAGAAATAACCCAAATAAGGCTAAACCCAAGAAAAAGGCCCAGGAAAGAGTAAAAGCCAGAGAGGAAGCTCTTAAGAAAAAAGAAGAAGAAATAAAAGCGGCAGAAGCTAAGCCTGCCGAACCAGCAGCAGAAGCTAAGCCTGCAGAACCAGTAGCAGAAGCTAAGCCTGCGGAACCAGTAGAAGAAGCCAAGCCTGCCGAACCAGCAGCAGAAGCTAAGCCTGCA
>CABZPW010000052.1 GCA_902527765.1 Rhodospirillaceae bacterium | reverse complement strand
AATTAAGAGCTTTAAAAAGATAGCATATAATACTTTGGTAAAGTTCAATTATTATGACTGAAAAAATAGATAAAGGATTTAAAGAAGTGGAAGTAGTTTCCTCACTTGTATCTTCCTTTAAAAGTGAAGTAGAACTTGAATACTATCTTAATTTCCTAGATAAAAGTGGCAGAGATTTTTTCAATCGGCTTAAAGAGGTAGGGTTAGTATCGTGGAGGGTGTCTAGAGTATTTAACAAAGTTGGTGCCATCAAATCCAATGAAGTATATGTATATAAAAATCAGCAGGCCTATCTTAAAGGACAAAAAGTAATAGAAAAATGGTTCAAGGAACATGAAAGTTTTTACAAGAATATTACTGCAAAAGTGGAAGCAACTAGAGGAATAGTTTTATTTGAATTTAAATAATAATTCTTTATTATCATAAGAGGGAGAAATTTATATGGAAAATCATTTTAAAGGAAGTTGTTTGTGTGGCAAAGTCACTTATGATTGTAATGCAGAACCTTTAGTAAAAGCCGTTTGTCATTGTACTGATTGTCAAAAACATACTAGTAGTGCTTTTTCAGTAGTTATAGGAGTTCCTAAAATTAAATTTAAGGTAAAAGGTGATACTGTTAAAAATATCCCAATAACAACTGAAACAGGGAATACTAAAAGATATAGTTTTTGTAGCGAATGTGGTAGTCACATATTTAGTAATATTGAGCATGAAAACTATAATGAAATTACTTTTATAAAAGCGGGTAGTTTAGATCAGCCTGCTTTAACTGATATTACACCAGATATAGAAGTATTTACAGAAAGTAAAGTTGCTTGGGCAAATTGTGGAAATCTAAGTGGCAGTTTTTTAAAAAATCCTGAATAGCTTATATAATGAATAATAAAGAAAATAGAAAACTTTCAACTATACTAGCTATGGATGTTGTGGGGTATTCTTCAAAAATGGCTGATGATGATGAAGGAACCCTCAAATTATTAGCAGAACGAAGATTAATAATAGAAAAACATACTAAAAGTCATGGAGGCAGGATTTTTAACACAGCAGGTGATGCTTTTATGATTGACTTCTCTAGCCCAGTAGAAGCTGTTGAAGCTGCTATTAAAATTCAACAAGAAATATTTAATTTAAATAAAGATATGATAGAAAAAAAACAACTAGAGTTTAGAGTTGGCATTAATATGGGAGATGTAATCATAGAAGGGGATAACTTATTTGGAGACGGAGTTAATGTAGCTGCAAGGTTAGAAGCAATAGCTCCTCCAGGTAGAATTTGTATTTCAGAACAAGTTAACTCTTTGTTAAATAATAAATTAGATGTAGAAATTTTTGACAGGGGTCTTCAAAAACTCAAAAACATAAAAAAACCCTTAAAAGCTTATTTTATTGAAACTATAAAAGGTTCTGATGTAGCAAAAAAATATAAAATTAATACAGGTCAAAATAATTCTAGAAATTTATTTATTTCCCTCAGTGCTATAGGTGCCATAGCAGCTACAATGTTTTTATTTTTATTTTTTAATGACTCAGAAATTGATTTAAATTTAGATACAATTGTTGTCTTACCTATTAACTCTGTTTCTTCAGATGCGTCACAGATAAATTTAGCTGAAGGGTTAACTCAAGATATAGCTACATCTTTAAGCAGGTCTTCTAAGAAGCTTAATGTTATAAAGCTTAATAATAAAACTGATGAGTTAGAAAAAATAGCTGCAAAATCTGAAGCAAGATATATTATTACAGGTACTTTAAGATCAGCAGCTAATAATCTAAGAGTTTCGGTAAATCTAATTGATGCAGAAACTATGAAAACTGCTTGGTCAGAAAATTTTGATAGAAAATCTGATATAGAAAATATTTTTCAACTTCAAGAAGATATAGTATCAAATGTCATTGATGCTTTAGTTGGTAGTGGTGCTGTTTTATCTAAAGAGGTTTTTAAGGCTGCAACCGTTGCAGGTTCTAATAGTATGGATGCTTATACTTGTGTAAACATTGCTAGGAATTTGTTTATTAAAATAACACCAGATGGTTTTTTTAAGTCTTTAGAGTGCCTAGAGAAATCTGTTAAAGAAGATCCTAATTATAAGGAAGCATGGCAATACTATGGTTATGTACTGGGTTGGTCTTATTCTATTTTTAAGGTAAATTCAATAGATATACTCAGTAAAGCACTTAATGCTACAGAAGAGGCAATAGCACTAGATCCTAATTATGCTGAAGCGCATGCATCAAAAGCAGAAATAGAATTCTATTATAAAAATTTTGAGGGAATGCTAAAAGCTGGAAATAAAGCTATAGAATTAGCTCCTAATAACGCAAATGTTTTAGGAAGGGTTTCCTATCTATTTGCCTTATCAGGTTGGGGATGTCATTCTTCAAAAGAGCTAAAAGAAAAGTATGAAATTGATAACAAAGCTTGTTACAGGCTTAAGAGGGGGCATGAAATAGCTGTAGCATCAGATAAGTTAGACCCTTATAAAACTGTAACCTTTGATAACTTTGGAAGGGCTCCTTTATACCAAGATTCAAAGGATTGGGAGAAATTACTTGCTGTTATGGAAGAACAACCAGCTGATTTTATGTGGTGGCATCATTATATGGGCACAGCAAGTCATCATTTAGGAAAAAAGGAAAATGCCCAAAAATACTTTGATAGAGTAAAAGAGTTATTAGGTGGAGAAAATACATTAGATGCTTTAAAAAAAGAAGCAGCAATTTGGCATGAAATGACAGTTATTGAAGAAATGATGCCAGTATATTTAGAATACGGATTAAATTAGAATAACTAATAAGACTAATATTCTATTTTCATTAGGGCTTTAAATGATCATTTTTATTACTTTTATCATTATTATAGGTATTACGTCACTTTTTTTTATTAGTAGGCAACCTGATATAAAAGGTTTTTATTCTGGTTTAATGGAAGGAAATAAAGAACCAAGTTTAGTGGCAATGGTTTTTTCATTAGTTACAACATGGATTTTTTCAAGATCCTTATTAACTGCTGCTATTCTTGCTTATTATTACGGATTACCAGGAGCACTAGCTTATACGGCATACTATTTTTCTTTTCTTACAGGTGGATATTTTATAGTTAATTTAAGAAAAAAATTTAGGATTAATTCTTTGGTGGAGTTTTTTGAAAAAGAATATGGTTTTACTGGTAAATTTACTTATTCTTTTATAATTATAATAAGGCTAATAAGTGAAATTTTTGCAAATTTAATTGTTATTGGTTTAATTTTTGGCAATGAAGGTACTATAGAATATAAAGTGTCAATATTAATAATAATGCTGTTAGCTTTTTCTTATTCTTTTTTAGGAGGTTTAAGAAATTCTATTAAAACAGACTATTTCCAAATGATAATATTTTTATTGCTTTTGCTAGCCTTACTTGTGAGTTTATATTTTTCAAACTCACTAATAGAGCATAATTTAATTATATCTAAAGTAGTTGACTTTTCTAATCCAGGTTATGCATTGATATTAGTAGCCTTGTTACAGATATGGAGTTATCCAATACATGACCCGGTCATGATGGATAGAGGTTTTGTTTGCTCTAAAGAGAAAACAAAAAAAAGCTTTTTTCTTGCATTTATATTAAGTTCCTTATGTATATTTTCTTTTTCTTTATTAGGCTTGTACTTATCTCCTGATGCATTAAATGGAACGAGTTTTATTGAATCTGTTAAAGTAAACTTTGATGAGCATTTAGCCTATATAATTTTTCTTCTTTTAATTGTCTCAGCTATTTCTACATTGGATTCTACTTTATCTAGTGCGGCTAAATTAATAGTTTTAGATTTATCTTTATTATCGAAAACCATTTTAAATGGAAGACTAGTAATGTTTATATTTTCAATATTAGGGCTAATATTTATTTTTTTTAATACAAAGGACTTATATACCGCAGTAGCAGTTAGTGGGACTGCAGCTACATTTTTAACTACTACTTATATATTAAGAATTATATTCAATGTAACCATTTCTAAAGTTAGTATAATTATTTCTTTTGTATCTAGTATGTGTGGATCAATGTTATACTATTTAGAATCACAAAAAATAAATAATTTTT
>CABZPW010000051.1 GCA_902527765.1 Rhodospirillaceae bacterium | reverse complement strand
TTAAGTCCCAAGCAACTCCTGACCCTCTTAACATTGGTCCCGTAAAACCCCAATCTAATGCCTCTTTTTTTGATACAACGCCTATATCAACAGTTCTTTGCTTGAAAATTCTATTCTCATCTAACAATCCCTCGATATCATTAATTATCTTATGGAAACTTTTGCTCCAGTTGTCTATGTCGTTTAAAGTTTGCTCAGGAACATCTTGATGCACACCACCAATTCTGTAATAAGCTGCATGCAGCCTTGCCCCTGAAACTGCCTCATAAAAAGACATAAGTTTTTCTCTTTCCTCAAAGAGCCATAGAAATGGTGTAGTAGCGCCTAAATCTAATCCCTGTGCTCCAATTTGCAGAGCATGATTAAGTATTCTAGTAATTTCATCAAATAATACTCTAATCCAAAGAGCTCTCTCAGGTATTTCTAATGATAACAATTGTTCAGCTGCTAATACAAAAGCATGTTCCTGCACCATAGGCGAGACATAATCTAGTCTATCAAAGTAAGGCATAGCCTGGAGATAGGTTTTATTTTCAATTAGTTTTTCTGTTCCTCTATGAAGTAACCCTATATGAGGGTCAGCACGTTCAACTACCTCTCCATCCATTTCTAATACTAATCTTAGTACTCCATGTGCAGCTGGATGTTGAGGGCCAAAATTTAAAGTTAGATTTTTTATTTGTTTTTCATTCATTATTTTTATCTAATTTTTCACCTTTCCAAGGACTTTCAAAATCAAACTCTCTAAATGATTGAGTAAGTTTTACAGGCTCATAAACTACTTTTTTTTCATTTAAGTCATATTTTACCTCCACATTTCCAGAGAGAGGAAAGTCTTTTCTAAGCGGATGTCCAATAAAGCCGTAGTCAGTTAATAATCTTCTTAAATCAGGATGGTTGTTAAAAGCTATCCCAAATAAATCCCAAACTTCCCTTTCATACCAGTTTGCAGCTGGAAATAAATTGGTAATGCTATCAACACTTTCATTTTCACTAATAAAAAATTTAATAACAATTCTGTAATTAAATTCTACAGAAAGTAAAATATAAACCATTTCAAATCTGTTTTTTTTATTTGGGTAATCCACAGCTGTTAAATCAATAAATTGATTAAACTTTAACTTTTCATTCTCTTTAAGTACCTTAGCAACCTTAAGCAACATAGATTGCTGTAAAGTTAGTAAATATAATCCGTTTTTAAGTTCTAACTGGTAATCATTCTTATCTACTACAGCATCTAAAATATTAGATATACCATTTAAAGCATTGTTTTTGTTACTTTTTATTAAATTTACCAATTTTTATCTCTTAAAGAACTTAAATAGAATTTCTGCCTTCTCTTTTAATTTTTTTTTGTAGCTGCAAAACTCCATAAAGCAAAGCTTCGGCAGATGGAGGACAGCCAGGAACATATATATCTACAGGTATAATTTTATCACACCCTCTTACTACAGAATAAGAGTAATGATAATAACCACCTCCGTTAGCACAACTCCCCATCGAAATAACCCATCTGGGTTCTGGCATTTGATCATAAACCTTTCTTAAAGCTGGCGCCATTTTATTTGTTAAAGTGCCTGCTACTATCATTACATCAGATTGTCTAGGACTAGGTCTAAATACAACACCAAATCTATCAAGATCATATCTTGATGCTCCAGTTTGCATCATTTCAACTGCACAACATGCTAACCCAAATGACATCGGCCATAGTGAACCTGCTCTAGCCCAACTGAGTAAATCACTAAATTTTGCTAGAACATATCCTTTGTTATTTGCTTTATCTGCATTAAAGATATTTTCATTATAAAAATTTTCTTTTATTCCCAATCCAAAGCTCCTTTTTTCCATTCATAAACAAAACCCACGGTTAATATAAATAAAAATATCATCATAGAAAAATAACCTACCAAGCCAATTAGTGAAAGTGATATAGCCCAAGGAAATAAAAATGCCACTTCTAAATCAAATATTATAAATAATATGGCTACTAAATAAAACCTAACATCAAACTTTACCCTTGCATCTTCAAATGGTTCAAAACCGCATTCATAAGCTGATAACTTTTCTTTATCTGGTTTGTTAGGACCCACTATACCTGAAAGTAATGCAAACCCTAAAGACATAGAAAAAGCTATAACTATAAAAATAAATATGGGCAAATATTCTGTATAATTCATATATGATTCCGCTATAATCTATATATAGAGTAATTTTATTAAGTTGTAACCTAAATTTTAATAAATAAGAAGAAAAACAATTTAATCAAAAATTTCTTTTAATTCACTAAAATCTTCTATTACCATATCATATTTACCATCTATGGAAATTTTGGTGTCATGACCCCATTCATGTAATCTTTTTACAAAAATTGTATTAAAACCTGCTTTTTGTGCTGCATTAAGATCAAAACTATGACAGGCGACCATTACACATTCCTCAGGATTTAATTGCAACATTTTAGCTGTTTTTAGATAAGCATTAATATTAGGTTTATAAACTTCTAAGGTTTCACAGGATAAAATTAAATCCCAGTTTATTTTATTAGCCTTAGAATTTAAAAAAACTAATCTATTACTTAATAAAGTAAACGATACACAGAGAACTTTTTTTCTTAATTCTTCAAAAGGAATTAGGAAATCTTTCCAAACTTTTAAGTTTGCAGGTGTTTCATAATATAAAAATTTTATATCTTCTTTATCTAATCTAATTTTTTTTTCTTTTAAAATTTGCTCTAAAGCCATTCTATGGGCAGTGTCAAAATTGACTAATTCTTCATCCCCTTGACTTGTAATAATTTCCAAAGACTTTTTTCTAAAAAGGTTGGCCATCTCATCACTTTTAAAACCACTTTTTTCATAAAATTCTAATTTTTCAAAGCCTTTTTTGAAACCTGTATGCCAATCAAGAACTGTACCTCCGGTATCGAATGTAAAAGCCTTTATTTGTTTATGGTTAAACATAATTAATGGTTAACAGAATAAATTATAACCGTAAAGCAATTAATCTTTACTAAATACTATTATAACCTTAATATATATATGTAATTAGTCGTATTAAGGAGATATAATGTATATAACGCAGGCGCTAAAAAGAAATGTTCAACTTTTTCCAAACAAGACATCCACCGCCTATTTAGATAGAAGTTTTACATGGAAAGAAAGCTTAGAAAGAATATCAAAAATAGCTTATAGTATAAAAAAGTTAGATGTTTCTGAAGGTGATAGAGTCGCAATATTGGCACATAATAGTGATAGATACTTTGAATTTTTATACTCAGTATCTTGGGCGGGAGCAGTATTCGTTCCAATTAATACTAGGTTAGCTCCGCCAGAAATAGAGTTTTGGATAAATGACAGTGAAAGTAAACTATTATTCGTTGATAAAAATTTTGCAGAAATAGTAGTTAATCTTAAAAAGGAAAATAAGATATCAAGCGTTAAAAATATAGTGTATTTATCTGATGATACTTGCCCAGATAATATGATTAATTATGAAGATTTAATTACTAGTGAGACTACAGAGGATGCTCTGAGGGGCTATGATGATTTAGCCGGTTTATTTTATACAGGCGGCACAACTGGCCGTTCTAAAGGGGTAATGCTTTCTCATACAAATATGGTAGTAGATGCACTAAATTGCGCTCTTATGGGAAATATGGATGAAAATGCTAAATGGTTACACGCTGCTCCAATGTTTCATATTGCTGACTGTGCTGGACTTTTTGGAATAAGTCAAGTTGGAGGCAGTCATTATTTTATTCCTGGTTTTATTCCAAAATTATTTTTTGAAGCAGTCAATAAATTTAAAATAACAGAAACTATTCTTGTTCCCACTATGGTTAATATGGCCGTTCATGACCCAGAAATTTCTGACTATGATTTAAGTAGTTTAAAAAAAATAATGTATGGAGCTTCACCTATGCCTGAACCAGTTATAGTAAAAGCAATGGAAATGCTTCCTAATTGTACTTTTTATCATGCATATGGACAAACTGAATGTGCTCCTCTTCTAACTTGTTCAGGGCCAGAAACTCATGTTTTTGAAGGCCCTTTAGCCTATAAATTCAAATCATGTGGTAAAGCCGTAGCAGGAGTTGAACTAAAGATAGCAGACGAAAATGGTAATGAAGTTC
>CABZPW010000050.1 GCA_902527765.1 Rhodospirillaceae bacterium | reverse complement strand
AAACCTGATGCAAAAGATCTTACTGTATCAACTAAATATTTATTACCTGTAATGTAACCTCCCATTACACCATATGCCTTGGCTAAAGTACCCTCTATTATGTCAATCTGATTGCTTATTCCTAACTCTTGTGAAATACCACCTCCTCTATTTCCATACATCCCCACTGCATGAACTTCATCTAAATAAGTTAATGCATTATAGTTTTTAGCAACCTCTGCTATATGTTCAACTGGAGCAATATCACCATCCATAGAATATACAGACTCAAATGCTATAATTTTAGGAGTATCTTTATCTAATTCTTTTATTTTATTTTGAAGATCTTTTACATTATTATGTTTAAAAATAATTTTTTTTGCCCCACTAGCCCTGATACCTTGTATCATCGAAGAATGGTTTAACTCATCTGAGAGCACATAACAATTTGGTAGTGTAGATGCTAGAGTTGATAATGTTGCTTCATTAGAAATATAACCTGATGTAAATAATAATGCTGATTCTTTATTATGAAGATCTGCTAATTCTTTTTCTAATAAAACATGATAATGCGTTGTTCCTGAAATATTTCTAGTCCCTCCAGAACCGGCACCACAAGTATCCAATGCTTTTTTCATTGCATTTATTACATTTGTATTTTGCCCCATTCCTAAATAATCATTACTGCACCAGACTGTTACCTGATCACTTGATGCATTTTTATCATTATATTTTGTAGCACTAGGAAAATTCTGAACATTCCTTAATATATCTATGAATACTCTATACCTTCCTTCTTTCTTAATCTTATTTATGGTTTCTTCAAAATATTTTTCGTAATTCATCTGTTTCCTTAGATTAAATTTTCTTATCCTATAGAATAACCGCCATCTACACAAATAGTTGAGCCTGTTATATAAGAAGAATTTTTTGAAGCTAAAAATATTATTGCTTCTACAACTTCCTCAGGTAAACCAAATCTTTTAAATGGTATCCTATTTTTAATATAATTGATATTTTCCTCTTCCTCTAAAATTTTATTTAGAGTATTACCTTCTATAAAACCTGGCGCTATACAATTTACTCTGACTTTATGTTCTGCCCAACAAGATGCCATGGACTTTGTTAAAGACTCAACGGCACTCTTTGTAGCAGTGTAGGAAGGTGCATTTTTAATTGTGGACATTGTAAATATTGAACCAATATTAATTATATTCCCTTCTGATAAGGCCAGTTTTGGTAAAAAAGTATGACAAATTCTCATTAAACCCATTAAATTTACATTAACAACATCAGAAAAGTTTTCTATTCTATATTCAATTCCCCCTTTCAATAAAGTAGCATTATTAATTAATATATCTAGCTTATCTATTTTCTGATGAAGGATATCTATAGAAATTTCATTAGTTAAATCTAATTTTTCTAATTGAATATTCTCTTTCAAAGAATTTTTTTCAAAAAAATCATAACTAGCTTGAGACTTACAAGTAACTATTACTTTACTGCCAAAAGACTGAAACTTTTTTGCACACTCAAAGCCAATACCTTGAACACCACCTGTGATTAAAACTGTTTTATTTTTAAATTGTTTATTCATATCGTTATAAAGTTTTATTTACCAAATTATCTTTAACATTATTTAACAGGAAGTTAGTTATATTTTTACATGCAAGTTCTACCATAGATCTTCTAGTTGTATATGTTGCACTTCCTGCATGAGGCATCAAAACTGTATTTTCCATACTCTTTAATTGCTTACTAACTTTAGGTTCAAATTCAAAAACATCTAAACCTGCACCTGCTATAACCTTATTTTCTAAAGCTTCTACCAAATCATCTTCTTTAATAATTTTCCCTCTAGCTAAATTTATTATGAAAGCATCTTTTCTCATTAAAGCAAATGTTTCTTTTTTCATTAAATGTCTTGTCTGATCAGTTAATGGACATAATAATATAACAAATTTACTTACATTCAGTAAACGCCTTAAGCTAGAATAAGATGCATTAAAACTAGTTTCATCTTTATGATTTAGTTTGTTTCTATTATGATACAAAATTTTTAGATTAAATGCGCTCGCTCTGGTGGCAACTTTTTTTCCTATATTGCCCATGCCTATTATCCCAAGTATTTGTTCATTTAAATCTTCTCCTAAAAAAAGTGGCCAAGAATTTTTTTTCCATTTTCCTGCTTTTACATAATTATTACCCGAACAAATTTTTCTAGCCGAAGCTATTAATAAACCCATAGCTAAATCAGCCACAGCATCATTTAAAATATTTGGGGTATTTAAAATAGCTACATTGTATTTAGTTGCAAACTCTACATCAACATTATCGTACCCTACTGAAACATTAGATATAACCTTTAATATATTACAATTTTTTTTTATATATTCATTACTTATAATATTACCCTGACTTATTATTCCTTCATAACCACTAGCGCGTGCAATTAATTCTTCAGGCGATAATATTTTTTCATTAGCATTATGAACATTTACAGAAAAATTATCTTCTAGATATTTTTTCTGACTTTCATCTAGAAAACAATGAGCAAATATTTTTGTCATCTACTGTGAACTGTAATTTACTTTTTCCAAGAAATTACTTTTTGTATTTGTATACCTAAACCATCTATACCTAATTTCATCTCGTCTCCTTTTTTAAGGTACCTTGGTGGTTTCATTCCCATACCAACTCCTGGAGGGGTCCCAGTTGCTATTATGTCTCCCGGATGAAGCGTCATATAATGGCTCACATAAGAAATTAGTTCTTTTATATTAAAAACCATAGTCTTAGTATTTCCATTCTGCATTTTTTTACCGTTTAACTCTAACCATATGGATAAATTCTGAGGTCTTGAAATTTCGTCTTTAGTAACTAACCAAGGCCCTACAGGACAAAAAGTATCACACCCTTTTCCTCTGGTCCATTGACCTGCAGCAGCATCAAGTTGATAAGCTCTTTCTGAAACATCATTAACAATGGTATATCCTGCTATATGTTGCATAGCTTTAGACTCTGGAACACATCTAGCTTTATCACCAATTACTATTCCTAGTTCAACTTCCCAGTCAGATCGCTTACTTTCTACTAATCTTGATGGTGTCTTTCCCTTTTTTGGTATAATTCCTTTAGGTAGCATCACTTCATCATTTGGTCCAGATAAAGAAGATGTAGGCTTTAAAAACATAATTGGTTCCTTTGGTAGTGGTGCACCAACTTCTTTAGCATGGTCTACATAATTTAAGCCTATGCAAACGATTTTACCTATATCAGAAATAGGAACACCTAACCTTGGTTTTCCTTTAACAATATTAAGTTTTTTTAAGTTTACTCTTTGTACAAGTTTTAGAGAGTTTGGATTAATAGCTTTGCTATCTATATCTTTTAATTTTGTAGATAAGTCTCTTATCTGCCCCCCTTCGTCTATTATTCCTGGTTTTTCTCTACCTAGTTTTCCAAACCTTACTAACTTCATAATTCTTATCTCCAATCAATTTGCTAATTTGTATAAATAAATTATATTACTGTAAGAATGACAAAATAACAATTAACTTTAAGTCATAGGAGTTACGCTTTGAAACTTAAAACTATAATTAAAAAAAATAATAATAAAAATATTTCAGAAGTAGTAGCAAGGTTAAAAGCTGGTGAAGTTATTGCATTACCTACTGAAACTGTGTATGGATTAGCAGGTAGATGTGATAATAAAAATACAATTGAAAATATATACAAAATCAAAAATAGACCAAAAAGTAACCCTCTAATTATTCATTACTCAAATATTAATGATGCCCTTAATGATATTCATAAAGACTCAAGAGCTATAGACTTAGCTAATAAATTTTGGCCTGGTCCTTTAACTTTAGTAGCCAAAGTAAAAAATAAGTCTATTTGTAAGTCAGCTTTATCAAAAATGAATACTATAGCAATAAGAGTACCTTCTAATATTGTATTTTTAAATGTTTTAAGTAAACTTAAAATTCCATTGGCGGCTCCGAGCGCTAATCGATATGGTAAAATAAGCCCTACAAGTGCTAATGATGTTTATGAAGAACTAAATGGAAAAATATCCGTAATTTTAGATGGTGGTCAATCTTTAATTGGTTTAGAGTCTACTGTTATTGATTTAACAGAAAAAAAAGCAAAACTTATTAGACATGGTGGTATTAATAAAAAAGAACTTAATTCGGTTATTCCTCTATTTGATAATAAAGAAAAATTAAAAGTGTTCATCTCCCCAGGGTTGTCTAATTCTCATTATAAGCCTGATACCTCGCTAAGAATAAATGCCCTTAGACCTAGAAAAAATGAAGCTTGGCTTGCTTTTGGTACTATTCCTAAGGGTTTTAAAGG
>CABZPW010000049.1 GCA_902527765.1 Rhodospirillaceae bacterium | reverse complement strand
AAAAGATAAACGAAATTTTAAATCCAATATCCGTTATAGTCGTAAGTATAGTTTTTTTTTCTGTAGAAATTTTTGAGGGGATAAAAGTACCACTAATTGTAGTTTGGCTTATAATAGCAGCTTTATTTTGTACTTTATACTTTGGTTTTGTAAACATTAGGCATTTCGGAACAGCAATTAAAATATTTAGATCTAATGAAAAAAATGCTCCCGGAGAGGTCACACATAAACAAGCTCTTTGGACAGCATGTGCTGCTACAGTAGGTTTGGGAAATATAGCAGGTGTAGCTATAGCTGTTAGTTTAGGAGGTCCTGGAGCAACTTTTTGGATGATAGTTGCAGGCTTGCTTGGAATGTCACTAAAGTTTTGCGAATGTACTTTAGGTGTTAAATATAGAGTAATAAATGAAGATGGTTCAGTATCTGGAGGACCTATGTATTATCTTTCAGCAGGATTAAAAGAAATAGGTTTAGCAAACTTAGGAAAATATTTAGCTATATTTTTTTCGATTTGTTGTATAGGAGGTGCCTTAGGTGGTGGAAATATGTTTCAAGCTAACCAATCTTTTCAGCAATTTTTAAATATAACTGGGGGAGAATCCTCTTTTTTTTCAGATAAGGCATGGCTTTATGGTTTAGTTATGGCTTTGCTATTGGGAGCTGTAATAATAGGAGGAATTAAAAGTATTGCTAAAGTTACAGAAAAATTAGTCCCTTTGATGGCATTGATTTATGTTACTGCTGCTTTGATAATTATAATCATAAATTATAATTTAATTTTTGATGCTTTCAAACTTATAATAAATGGTGCTTTCACTGGAGAAGGAGTTGCTGGTGGCTTTGTTGGAGTATTAATTCAAGGTTTTAGAAGAGCAGCTTTTTCTAACGAAGCAGGCTTAGGATCAGCGCCTATTGCGCACTCAGCTGTTAAAACAAATTACCCAGTAACAGAAGGATTTGTATCATTATTGGAACCATTTATTGATACTGTAATAATATGTACCATGACTGCTTTAGTTATAATAATTACTGGTATGCACTTAGAGAGTGAAGGTTTAGGTGGAATAGAGTTGACTTCAAGAGCATTTGAAAAAGATATTGCATTTTTTCCCTATATTTTAGCATTTGCTGCGATATTATTCGCTTTTTCTACAATGATATCTTGGTCATATTATGGCTTAAAATCATGGACTTATTTATTTGGTAAAAGTAAAAATAATGAAAATATTTTTAAGTTTATATATTGTTTATTTGTAATTTTTGGATCTAGTTTAAGTATAGGAGCAGTAATTGATCTATCTGACTCTATGATGTTTTTAATGGCTTTATTTAATATTGTTGGTGTCTATTTACTAGCATCTAAGGTTAAAAAAGAATTAAATAAATACCTAAACATTAAATTTAGTGAATAAACAATTGATATTTATCATAACAATTGTAATTTAATTATAAGGATTAATTATGGACAATGTTAAAGAAAAAATAGCAATAGCTTCTGATCATGCTGGATTTCAGCTTAAAGAAAAGATCAAACTCAACCTTGAAGAAAATGGATATGGAGTTTTAGATTTAGGTACTAATAGTGAAGAAGCAGTTGACTATCCAGATTATGGAAAGGCACTAGCTCAAAATATTCTAAAAGGAAATGTTAAAAAAGGAATTGCTTTATGTGGTACAGGCATTGGTATTTCTATAGCAGCCAACAGATTCACAGGTATTAGAGCTGCTTTATGTAGTAATAAAGAAATGGCAATACAAGCTAGAAAACATAATAATGCAAACATAATTGCTTTGGGAGCAAGGAGTATAGATTTTCAATGTGCAGATAAATGTGTGGACGCTTTTTTGAATACAGAGTTTGAAGGAGAAAGACATATAAATAGGTTAGAAAAAATAGAGAAGAAAACACTTCATAATGAAGACATAGATTTAGAAAATGCAGTACTCAATGAATTAAATAGGCAGAAATATACAATTGAACTTATAGCTTCTGAGAACTTTGCATCAAGAAATGTTATGAGGTATCAAGGGTCTGTTTTAACTAATAAATATGCAGAAGGATATCCAGGAAAAAGGTATTATGGCGGATGTGAATTTGTAGATGTAGCAGAAAATTTAGCTATAGATAGATTAAAGCAGTTATTTGGATGTGCTTGGGCTAATGTGCAACCTAATTCAGGATCACAAGCCAATCAAGCAGTTTTCCTTGCTCTATTGAAGCCAGGAGATACCATTTTAGGAATGTCTTTATCGGCAGGAGGCCACCTTACTCATGGAGCAGGACCTAATCAATCAGGAAAATATTTTAATTCGGTACATTATGGTGTTAAAAAAGATGATGGAAAAATTGATTATGATGAAGTTAGATTATTAAGTGAAAAATATAAGCCAAAAATGATTATAGCAGGTGCATCTGCATATTCTTCAAAAATTGATTTCAAGCTTTTTAGAGAAATAGCAAATGAAGTAGGAGCCTACCTTTTAGTAGATATGGCACATTATTCTGGTTTGATCGCGAGTAAAGTTTATCCTGATCCAATACCTTACGCTGACGTTTGTACTTCTACTACGCATAAAACCTTAAGAGGTCCAAGGGGCGGTATTATAATTAGTAATAATGAAGATTTAGGGAAGTTAATAGATAAAGCAGTATTTCCTGGGCTACAAGGAGGTCCACTTATGCATGTCATTGCAGCTAAAGCTGCTGCATTTAAGGAGGCACTATCCGACGATTTTAAAGAATATAGCAGACAAACTCTTCTAAATGCTAAAGCCATTTGTAGTTCATTAAAAGAAAATAATTTTGAAGTGGTATCAGGAGAAACATCTTGTCATATGTTGTTGATAAACTTAAGTAATAAAGAAGTTACTGGCAAATTAGCAGAAAAGGCTTTGGATGACGCAGGTATTACTTGCAATAAAAATTCTATTCCATTTGATAATAAGTCGCCTTTTGTTACATCAGGAATAAGAATTGGTACTGCAGCAGGAACTACAAGAGGATTTAAGGAGGAAGAATTTAAATATATTGGTAGCCTTATAAGCGAGGTAATTGATTCCTTAAAAGAATCTGATGATGAAATATTAAAAACTGCAGAATCAGTTCGAAGTAAAGTACTTGATTTATGTAATAAATTTCCTCTTTACTAGTAATTAAGCATGAAGTGTCCTTTTTGTAATAATACTGAAACTCAAGTAAAAGACTCAAGACCAACTGAAGATGGTTCTGCTATAAGGAGACGAAGGCTTTGTCCCGCATGTGGATCAAGGTTCACCTCGTTTGAGAGAGTACAATTAAGGGACCTGACGGTAATAAAAAAAGATGGTAAAAGAGCAGTATTTAATAGAGACAAATTAGCTAACTCAATATTAACTGCATTAAGAAAAAGAAAAGTTGATGCTGAAAGAGTTGAAAAACTAATAAGTGGTATTGTAAGAAGATTGGAGAGCTCAGGGGAAGTAGATATCCCATCACATATGATAGGACAATTAGTAATGGAGTCTTTATCTGAAATAGATCAAGTAGCTTATGTTAGGTTTGCTTCCGTATATAAAAATTTTCGAGAGGTACAAGACTTTGAGAACTTTTTGGGTGAATTAAAAGACCATAAAAAATAATTATTATGGATTCATTTTGGTTAAATTCTGCATTTTACCAAGCACATTGCTCCTTAGGAAATACAGGCAAAAATCCTGCTGTTGGATGTATACTGGTAAATAATAATAAAGTAGTAGGTGTAGGTTCTACATCTAAAAATGGTAGACCCCATGCAGAAGAAAATGCTATCAAAATGGCTGGCAAAGAAGTAATAGGTTCTACAATATACATAACATTAGAACCATGCAACTTATCGGATAATTGTTTTTCATGTACAAAAATAATTATTAATTCAGGTATTAAAAAAGTAGTAATAGGAGCACTCGATCCTAATCCCCTAACTTATAAAAAAGGTTATAATGAATTAATTAAAAACGGTATAAATGTAGTTGTAAAAAAAGTTTCATTTCAAAATTTCTTAATAAACTTCTCACAGCTTAGCATTTATTTAAATAATAGACCTATGATAGGTTTAAAAATGGCAGTATCTTTAGATGGGAATATCACTAATACAACAACTGACAATCAATGGATTACATCAAAGTTTTCAAGAGAGCATGTCCATCAAATTAGAAGTCTTTATGATGCAGTTATGGTTGGTACTAATACTATGTTATCAGATAATCCATCACTAGATGTTAGAATTTTTGGATTTAAGCAAAATAATCATAGAATAGTTTTTGATAAAGATTTGATTATAAACCCCAAAAGTAATTTATTTAAAAACATAAAAAAAAATCCACTTATAATTTTTACAAAAAAAATTACA
>CABZPW010000048.1 GCA_902527765.1 Rhodospirillaceae bacterium | reverse complement strand
TATAGATAATATTCAGAATATAAAATATAATGTAAATGAAAACTTTATAATTATAGAGCTAGAATTTGGCAATCTCTTTATAAATAGAAAAACATTAGAACATAGTTTTAATAATAATATTACAGCTAGGTGTGAAATAGCAAAAGATAAAAAATTTTTTTTTGATTTATTGAAAGAAAGAAAAAAAGAATTAAATAATAAAAACAAGAAAAATAGGTAGTATCTTTCTTTATATAATATGTATAGTGTTTGGAAAAGTCTCCTTTCTACTTTTGTTGAATAGCTAAGTGAGTTATACTCAACATATTAATGGAGAATAATATGCAGCAATATTTAAAAAAAAACCATTTAACAATAATAGTGATAATTTTATTAGTATATATTATTTTAAATAACTTTGGGCACGGTTCTTAAAATAAAATATGATAAAAAAATTAATAATACTGAAAGTTCTAGAAAGGACAAAGTGATAGAACTTGCTATTAAAGTTTTATTTATTGGTGGTAGTGGGCGTTGGAAAAAGCTTAAAGGTCAATCATAAAATTTTGTATATTTTGAGTATGAGGAAGGAGCGTCACATGCAAAGGTGAAATGTAGTATTGACGAAGAGTTATTTTCTTTTTTTAAGAATCAGTAACTTAATTTTTTTATAACTAAATATTTCCTTCTGATAATATATTTTTTAAGTACAATTTCTTTATATCTTTTTTTGTATAACCAAGCTCAAATAATATTTTTTCATTATCCATTCCTCTGCTAGCTAGGTGATTTTGAGGCTCACATTTAGTTCGAGAAAACTTCCAAGGTAGCCCAGGTATTTTTATTATATTGTCCTTATCAATTTTAATTTTTCTAATTATTTTCCAATAATCTCCCCAAGGACCTTCAGCAAATTCTTTCATACTCCTTAACTTCCCGATAGCTAATCCTGCTTCACCTACTTGAGCTTCTAAATCTTCTGCATTTCTAAAGGTAGATACCCAATCATAAACTTCTTTCATTAAGTCTTTATAATTTTTTCTTCTTAATTTGGCAGTTTTGTATTTTGGATTGTCAATCAAGTCTAACCTTCTCATCATTCTTGCATATCGAAAAAAAACAAAACTTAAAATAGGACTTGCAGCAATAACTACTATTTCCCCTGAATTTAATCTTAAATACGGAGAAATAGGAGCAGATAGAGCAAATGGCTCATCACTGCTATCGTTATCCCCAGATAATTCTGCATGTGCTCTTTCATTAACTGCAATCATCGTAGCTGCAAGACTAATATCAATATGCTGTCCTATTCCTGTTTTTTGCGCATTATTTAAAGCTGCGAGACAAGAGATGGAAGCTTCTAAACCTGTATACACGTCTGCATGTGAAAAATCACTCTGCATAGCTTCAAAATCAGTCAATTTTACATTTTCATGCTTAAACTTTGCAAAAGCAGTTCCACATTCTGCGTGAACTGTAGGAGCAAAAGCAGCTTTTCCTCTCATAGGACCATTTTGTCCATAGCCACTAATTGAAACATACACTAGTTTTTTATTTAAGTCTTTGATGCTATCGTAATCTAATTTAAATGCAGCTAAAGTACCCGGTCTAAAGTTTTCAGCAACTATATCTGCTTTCTTTATTAATTGTTCAACTATAGCTCTTCCTTCTTTTTTATTTAAATCTATAGAGATACATTTTTTTCCTATATTTTGTTGAACATAATAATGTGAAAATTTTTTAGTAATAGGTGGACCTAATCTTGATAGGTCCCCATTTTCTGGATGTTCAATCTTAATTACTTCTGCTCCCATATCACACAAGATCTTTGTAAAATGTGGCCCCGCTAAAACTCTAGTAAAATCTATAACTTTTATCCCTTTAAGTGGTCCAGACAATCTACTTTCCTTTAAAGTTTATTTTTTTCTCTTTACCTGCTAAGAAATTTATTCCTATTTTAGCATCAGATGATTTAAGAACATTTTTAATTGATTTTTTAACCTCTATATCAGCTCTTTTAATACCATACATAGCTGTATTATCAGCTATTTTTTTAATTTCCTTTAATGCATTAGTTGGTCCATTAGACAATTGCTTTGAAAATGCTATAGAAGTATCTAAAAGATTTAGTTCTGGAACAACCATATTTATAGCTCCCCAATTTTCTAAGGTTCTCGCGTCATATCTTCTACCGAACATTGCAATTTCTTTTGTTCTTGCTGAGCCTACTCTATTGATTAGTCTCTGAACCCCACCAGAAAGTGGTATAAGTCCTACTGAAGTTTCTACTAATCCTATACGAGCAGTATCTGCCGCAATTATAAAATCACATCCTAAAGCTAACTCGAAACCACCTCCTAAAGCTGCTCCTTTGATGGCTGCTATTGTAGGTATTTTAACATTTTCTATTATACGTATTAATCTCATAGGATCATTTTTCTTTTTAGAAGAATTTTCTAGAAAAAAATCTGGATCTGCTCCTGCACAAAAATGTTTAATTTTACTTGTTATTAACAATGCCCTTGCTTTATTTTTCTCAGCTTCATAAATATTTTTTTGTAAAGAATCCAAAAATTGATTGTTTATTAAATTATTAGGTGGGTTATTCATAAATAGAATTGCCAAATTGTTTTGTAACTCTAGTTGTATCAAGTTATTTTTCATAAAGTGCAAATTTCTATTTATATCAATTTACATTATTAATAATAAATATAAAGTAAATTAATTATTCGTTTATGCAGTACAGAATAATATACTTATATAGGTTTACCTATTTTTATTAATAAAAATATTTAACACACTTGTTTATAAAAAAAGCCAGTCTGAAAATAGTTTATTGCATATTTACACTTTTTATTAATTAATTTTTTATATTTACCAGTAGCATCAATATAAGTTGTAACTCCTACACCTGCCCCTATTTCAGAATTTCTATTTAATATAACCCAAAATCTGTCATTTTCATTATCTAGTGCCTCACAATTTACTTCTAAACTCTCTTTATCTTTTATATTTTTAACCCATCCTATACAGCTAAAATTCCCGAAATTACCATCACTATCTTTCCAATAACCTATGGGATGAACAATTTTAAAAATACTTTTATCTTGATACTTTATACTTTTTGTAAATTCCATATCTCCTGTCCATTCCAACTCGTAACTTTTAGAAAATGAGTTACTTATATGCAAAAAAATAATTATTATTATGTAAAAAGTTTTCATATCTTACTATAACTCACTATTAAAATTCCTCAAATTAATTAACTAACCCGATTAATTATCTATTCATAGAAGCTGACTTACCTTACTATAATTTTAAAACATTTATGCTGAAAATAAATGAAGCCATTAGAGCGAATCTTGGAAAAATATAAGAAGAGAATATTAGACTTTTATCCTTCCAAGATTATGTGCAATCGGGGGGAGATATGAGTGCTGTTTTCAAATCCTTAAATTATTACAAACTTATTATTAGTTTTATATTAATAAAATGAAGCTCTAAAATATGATGTATTATATATTAAATTTTATACCTAATCTGCAACATAAAAAATCATAATTTACTTGTATATGAAGGGAGGTACTATTTAAAAATACGTCTCTTCTGTATCATTATAAATTAATCTGAAATATTATAAAAAATAGTATTAGAATTTGATGTATATCCAGTACCTGGATTAAACTCTCCTTTACTCGTACCATATCCTTTTACTTTAAGATAAACGCCAGTTCCTCCAGTTATTATGCTACTTGAAATAATTATACTATTTTTATTTTGGTCTTTGGGAGATTGAGCAGAGCCAGACCAAGTACCAAACATTGTGCTACCATCATCATATACTCTAGTCCAATAACCACTAACAGTTCCGTTTTTGTAAGTATAATCACTATACCCCCATAATTCTCCACTTACTGCTGCTAGACCCTCGCAATTTTTTTTAAAATTTTTATAGTTGCTTTCTAATTTAAATATTCTTATAGCATGACCTTCAATATTAGTTTTTATTGAATATTGTTCTGTATACTTACTATCCTCTGGTTTATTTTCCCATGTAAATTCGCAAGTTTTCCCAAACAAAGAAAAACTAAAAATAGATAAAAGTAATAAAATTATATATTTCATATTAAAATTCCTTATTTTGTTAAGTAATCATTTTATTATTTTTTATAAAAACCTACTGCACAAGCTAAATCTTCTACTTTGGTAACTAATAGAGTTTTATCAAATATTTTCGTGTCGCCAGTAGTAAATCTTGGAACCTTAACATTAACTGAACTTACCTTTCCTTTGGAAGCATTTTTAACAATTAAATCTGCTATATTTACACCTTCTGAAACACTTTTTTCTCTACTTAGTCCAGTTAAAGTAGGATGGCTATACATTGTTCCAGAATCAA
>CABZPW010000047.1 GCA_902527765.1 Rhodospirillaceae bacterium | reverse complement strand
TTTATAAATACTTTCTTCAGCATAAATATCTAATTGAGGTTCATCTGATACAATGTCATTATAACAGGATAAAACTTTATTTTTAAATTCTTGATTCGTTGATATGAAGTTGTGCCTTTCTAATAAAACATCATCTGATACTACATTATATTCATCAAGAGTATTTTTAATCTCAATATCAAGTAATATAGGACTTTTATTTAACTTTATTTTTCGAATTTTTTTTGGAGAGTTTTCTAAGAAAGCATAGATATCTGACTTATTCATATCTAAAATTCTTTTTGGATCTTCAAATAAATCAAAACAAAGTGCCCACTTATACTTTGGATGAAAACCTACAAAAGACAAGCAGAAGAGCTTTGATTTTCCAAAGAAGGATTCTAAGTAACAAAAAGGTTTATAGGCTATCGACTTTTCTAATTGAATTTTATTAATTTGTGAAATACTTTTATTCCATAATTCAGGAATTTGATTTTTTATTAACTTTGCTAATTCCAAGCTAGCATAGGTATCTCCCATAGCATCATGAGCAGTAAAATTTTTAATGCCATTCGTATGTGCAATACTTTCTAATTTCATTATAGCTGATCCTTTATTATTTAATAAGCTTTTAATTTTATCTGGGTAAAGGAAATTAGCTATTCTAGTTATGTCTAATAAATCAACTCTTGTATTATCATTTTTAACGGTAAGGTATGGATCAAAAAGATTTTTAAAAAATGCATTTCTTATAATCTCCTCATCAAATTTTATAGAATTATAACCAATAAAGATACCAGGGGACCACTCAGAAAACTTATTAGAAATTTCAGAGATTAAACTATAATTAGAAAAATTGGACTTAACGATACTATCAATAGGGATTTTATTTACTAATAGCGCTTCAGGATCAGGAACAGAAAATGAATTTAATTTACCAATTAGATTGATTTCATCTAGAACATTAAGTTGTTCATCAGTACAAATTGCTGCTATTTGAATTATTTGATCCCAGTAGGCAGATCTACCAGTAGTTTCTAAATCATAAAATATAATTTTTTTCATTTAAATATTTTTTATTAACATTCAAAAATCTCTCTATCTGTATAATAGATTTAGGGGTACTTACGTGCAAGAAATATCCATCTAAAGTAATAGCGAAAAGACTTTTTTTACTTTGTGCTTTATTATAAAGTTCGTTTAAAGAAAATTTATTCTTTTTAATGTCTTTAAATATTTCTTTATTTATTATTTGCCACCCAGTAAAAACAAAACTTTTATGACTAGTATTATTTTTCTTTCTTTCAATTCTAGGAGTAATACTGTTTGATTTAATTATAAAGTCTCCTCTGCCATAATAGCCGATTGATTTCTTAATAGGTGCAAGCAATAGAAGTATGCTCATAAAGTTACCATTAAAACTTTTAAAAAGTTTTTTGACAGGGCACGAGTTAGATTTTCTTAATAATAAAGAGTCACCATTTATTATAAGCACTTTCTTTTTATTAAATATAGGAAGTGCTTTTTTAACACCGCCTCCTGTTTCCAGTCTTTCTTTTTCAAACGAGCAATATATCCTAGGTAATGTATATTTATAAGCATAGCTTCTAATAAATTTTTTAATAGTTAAATGTTTATAACTAGTATTAACAATACAGTTTTTTATACCTATGCTAGATAAGTAATTTATATTTGTTTTCAGAATAGGTTGGTTTTGTATTTTTATTAATGGTTTAGCAATATATTTGGTCTTATATCGCATTCTTTGGCCTCTTCCAGCACATAAAACCATAGTATCAATATTTTTATTTCTTTTTAATTTATTCATTATTTATTATTATTTACTTTTAACCACATTTTTAATTCATTGAATACGGGGTTTTTTAAATTATTTTTAATGAGTCTTTTTGTTCTGCGTAAATACTTTAAATAATCAATTTTATCTTCTTTAATTGCAAGTTTTTTAAAAATTCCAATTATTTTAAACAGCCTTTGTGTTCCCAAAACCAAATAAGCATATTTAAATTCATTTTTATTAACTTTTGCATGCCTTTTATAATAATTGTAAAACCTATCTTGCTCTTTTATAGATATAAATACTCTAACATCTTGTAGTAAGGATACTAAGTCATAAGCAGGGTGACCTATTAAGCTATCTTGAAAGTCTATCAGCCCAATTTTTTCTAACTTATTTCTATCTCTTAAGTAAAAAATATTATCTACATGAAAATCTCGTAAAACAATAGCTGTTTTTTCATTACTTATATTGTTTAATAAACTATTCCATATCCTATTCCATTCTTTAAAAGCTCTTGTATTTTTTTTTATATTTAATTCCCATTTGATATATAAACTCAATTCTTCTTTAAGAATACGGTGATCATAGTCTTTTATGAAACCCGGCTTTTTCTTTTCAGACAATCGAATAAGCAAATTGATTGCTTGTCTATAATAGAATTCTCTTTTCTCCTTTTCTTTTTTTAATAAGATGCTGTATTTAGTGTTACCAAAATCCTCTATTATCAAAATTCCATTCTTTTCATCTTTAATATAAATTTCAGGAGAAGAGAAGTGATTTGATTTTAGCCATTTTGATATTTTAATAAATTTTTTAAGAGAATCTTTTTCCAAAGAGCTATCCATTAATAAGAATTCTTTAGCATTACTAGTAAATCTATAATACCTTCTTTTTGAGGCATCATTTTTTAATGGTTTTAATGATTTGAAGTTTATATCATTCTTGTAACAAAAAGTCCTAATATTTTTTAAATGATCAATGTTTTTCATAATTTTTAATATTTTTAAATCTCTTTTTCCATGCTTCATTCCCATCTATTTCTATAAACTTTTTATTTTTTATATTTTTAATTAATAATTTCAAACAATCATTAGGAAGTATTAATTTAATTTTTTCAGCCCATTCTATTAGAAATATTGCATCATCAAACATTTCAGTAATTCCAAGTGATAAGGCTTCATTATGACTTTTCAGTCTCCATGCATCCATATGAAAAACAGTAGCATGCTTTGTTTCATACGGCAGAATTATATTGTAAGAAGGGCTAGGAACACTTTTGGCTTTTGAAATTTTTTGAATAAAATATTTTATAAAAGTAGTCTTTCCAACACCCATATCTCCTGAGATTGCTAAAACATCCCCTTTTTTACAAATTTTAGAAATTTCTTCAGCTATAATTTTAGTATTATTTTCTTCTTGAATATTGAGATGATTAATTAACATTCTAGAAGAAAAATTTAATACCTATATTTCTCATTTTTAAAGGGACCTTTTTTATTAACTCCTATATATTCTGCTTGATTGTCAGAAAGCACTGTCAACTTTGCTCCTACCTTATTTAAGTGAAGCATTGCTACCTTTTCATCTAAATGTTTAGGTAAGGTATAAACTTTATTAGTGTAGTGACTAAAATTTTTATGTAGTTCTATCTGGGCTAATACTTGATTTGTGAATGATGCACTCATAACAAATGAAGGGTGACCTGTCGCACATCCAAGGTTAACTAATCTTCCTTTGGCTAAAACGATAATTTTTTTTCCATCAGGAAAAGTAACTTGATCTACTTGGGGTTTGATTTCCTCCCATTGCATATTATTTAGCTGATTAATTTGTATTTCAGAATCAAAATGCCCTATATTGCATACTATTGCTTGATCTTTCATTTTTCTCATATGCTCAAGTGTAATTACGTCTATATTTCCTGTAGCTGTCACAAATATATCAGGTATGTTTGCAATTTCATCAATATTTACAACGTCATAGCCTTCCATAGAGGCCTGTAACGCGCAAATAGGATCTACTTCACTTATCATAACTCTAGCACCAGCACTTCTAAGGCTAGCTGCAGAACCTTTGCCAACATCACCATACCCAGCAACTAGAGCCACTTTTCCAGATAACATAACATCAGTTGCTCTTCTTATTGAGTCTACTAAACTTTCTCTGCAACCATATAAGTTATCAAATTTTGATTTAGTAACTGAGTCATTAACATTTATAGCAGGGACTTTTAAAGCTTTACTTTCTTGCATTTCATATAATCTATGTACGCCTGTAGTTGTTTCTTCACTAATACCTTTTATGTTATCAAGCATATGGGAAAATTTTTCATGCATTAATTTTGTGAGGTCACCACCATCGTCTAAAATAAGATTAGGCTCCCATCCTTCAGCAATAATTGTTTTTTCTATACACCACCAAAACTCCTCTTCTGTTTCTTCTTTCCAAGCAAAAACAGGAATATTTTTTTTTGCAATAGCTGCAGCCGCATGGTCTTGGGTAGAAAAAATATTACATGAGGACCACCTTACATTAGCTCCAAGTAATATTAATGTTTCAATTAAAACTGCTGTCTGTATAGTCATATGCAGACAGCCAATTATGTTGGCACCT
>CABZPW010000046.1 GCA_902527765.1 Rhodospirillaceae bacterium | reverse complement strand
GGACGAAAGAATAAGCTCATCTTTTAAAGAATCTGCTAAAAAATTTGGTATTAAAATTTATGAAGAAAAGTTTTTTGTAAATAATAATGACCCTAGGGTAAGAGATAAAAATAATTTATTCTATTTAACTAAAGGTAAAAAGTATAATAATGTTTTTATTGCTGATACAGATGGTGAATTTGCTTTAGGTGTGCCGAATGCTACAATGAATCCCGCTATTGTTTCTGGGTCTGCAGGACTAATAGCTAAAGCATGGCACTGGTCTTATTTAAGGCACGGTGCCCCACAACTAAATGGAAGATTTGAAAGGATGAATAATAGAAGAATGGAAAGTAAAGATTGGGCTGCATGGATATCAATTAAAACAATTGTTGAGAGCGTGCTTAGAATACAAAATATTTCAAACAAAAATATTATTGAATATTTAAGAGGACCAGATTTACAAGTTGATGGATCTAAAGGAATTGGGCTTAATTTTAAAAAGACTACTAACCAACTGAGACAAACAATTTTATTAATATCTTCAAATAATTGGACAACTAAAGTTGCGCCTTTAGAGGAATTTAATGACAGTGAAAATAACTTGAACACACTGGGACTATCTTATAATCAAACTGAATGTAAGTTAGAGGAATAAATGTATTTTTATCATTTCTTTACAGCTTTTATTGGACTTTCTATTAGAGAAATTAAAAAGTTCTCTATGCAAAAAGGAAGACTTTTTTCAGCAATAGTTAGGCCTGCTCTGTGGTTATTTGTTTTTGCTGCAGGAGTAGGGTCAGCTAAAGGAGTAGATCCAGGAATATTAAATTTTTATCCCATCCAAAATATAAATTATTTTGAATATATAACTCCTGGATTATTAGGCATGGTATTACTTTTTAGTGGTATGCAATCATCCTTATCTATGGTTTATGATAGAGAAATGGGAGTTATGAAAATATTATTAACAACCCCGTTACCTAGATGGTACCTTTTAGTTTCAAAATTATTTGCAGGAACAATTCTTTCAGTTATTCAAGCATATTGTTTTTTAATAATCTGCTTACCTATAATATATTTAACTACTCCTTTTGTTACAAATATATCTGGCTGGATTATTGCTTTTCCATGTATTTTCATATTTTCACTTATGTTAGGTGCTCTAGGTTTACTTCTTTCTGTTTATATCAAGCAATTAGAAAACTTTGCAGGAACCATGAATTTTGTAATTTTTCCGATGTTTTTTATATCCTCAGCATTGTATCCCTTATGGAGACTATTAGATAATGGAGCATTATTTGTGTATTATTTAGCTAAAATTAATCCCTTTACATATGGAGTAGAAACGGTTAGGGCAGCCTCACAAGGGAAAATTTATTATGAGGGTATTCTTGTAGTATTAGCATGTACTTTAATTTTTATCTTATTATCTATTTTTGGCTATAATCCACAAAAAAGTATTTTTAAAAAATCTAAAAAAAGATAAATATTTTGTTGAAATATAGTAATATAACGAATTTAGTAGGTAATACCCCATTAATTAAATTAAAAAAAGCATCAGAAATCACTGGTTGTAATATTTTAGGTAAAGCAGAATATCTTAACCCTGGGCAATCAATAAAAGATAGAGCAGCTTTGTACATGATAAAAAATGCTAAGGAAAATAAAAAGTTAATAGTTGAAGGAACAGGAGGTAATACAGGAATTGGTCTGACTGTAATAGGAAATGCTTTAGGTTATAAAACAAAAATAGTGATGCCAGAAAATCAAAGTATAGAAAAAATAAATTTACTGAAATACCTTGGAGCTGAAGTTGTTTTAACTAAACAGTTGCCCTTTACAGACCCCAACAACTATATCCAACTAGCTAAGAGAATAGCTAAGGAGGAAAATGCTATATGGACTAATCAATTTGATAATTTGGCAAACAGAGAAGCACATATCAAAACTACTTCTCAAGAGATTTGGAGTCAGACAAACGGAACTATTGATGCATTTATCTGCTCAGTAGGAACCGGAGGAACTCTGGCAGGAAACTTTATTGGATTAAAAGAAAAAAATAAAAATATAAAAGTATTTTGTGCAGATCCTTATGGCTCAGGAATGTATTCTTGGATAAGAAAAGGAATAGCGAAAGCGACTCTATCATCCATAACAGAAGGTATAGGACAAAGTAGAATTACAAAAAATCTAGAAGGTATAAAATTCGATGGAGCATTTAAAATACATGATAAAACAGCCTTAAAAATAGTTTATGAATTGATAAGGTCAGAAGGCTTATTAGTTGGCCCAACTTCAGGCATTAACGTAGGTGGGGCCATAAGATTAGCAAAATATTTAGGACCTAATAAAACTATTGTAACAGTATTATGTGATGGTGCAGAAAGATATAAAAGTAAAATTTTTAATGAAAAATTTTTACAAGAAAAGAATTTAAATTTTAAAGAGTTAAATAAACAGTTAGTATGATAAAAAAAGCCTCATGGTTAAAAAAAAACCTATATAAAACAAATATTAAAATAATTGATGCATCATGGTATTTGCCTAATACTAATAGAAATGCACATAAAGAGTATAAAAATGGTCATATAGAAAATGCTTTATTTTTTGATATTGATAGAATTTGTGATAAAAAAACTTATCTACCACACATGCTGCCATCAGTTAAAAACTTCGAAAGAGAGATTAGCAAGCTAGGAATAAATAAAAAAGATATTATTATAATATATTGCAAGGAAGGAATTTTAAGCTCTCCTAGAGTGTGGTGGTCTTTTTACCTTTATGGACATAAAGAAGTATATATATTAGATGGGGGACTAAAAGCTTGGAAATTAGCTGGAGGCAAACTTACAGCAAAAAAAACAAAAATTAAAGGTGCAAACTACAAGTGTAATGTAGTAAAAGATAAAATTATAGATTATTATAAATTAAATACATTTTTAAAACAGGATAATACTAACTTAACTGTTATTGATGCCAGACCTGAATCAAGGTTTTTAAAAATTGAACCTGAACCAAGAAAAAATATTGGTAAAGGTAATATTTCAAATAGTATAAATTATCCCTCTACCTTAATTGATATTAAAGGCTTTTTGAAAACAAAAACTGAAATTAAAAAAATTTTTTCAAAAATAAAAAAAAATAACCACATTGTTTGCAGTTGTGGATCTGGAGTAGCGGCTTGTAATATTGCTTTGTCTTTAAATTATATTGGAAAAAAAAATTGGTCAGTCTACGACGGCTCATGGACTGAATGGTATCTAAATAAAACAAACTATTCTTTATAATTATAATTTATCTTTTTTTCACTGCTAGCTACAACACAAGAGATAGCAGCATCTCCTGTAACATTCACTGCTGTTCTAGTCATATCTAATAATCTGTCAATACCTATTATTAAAGCAATACCTTCAGATGGAAGACCTACTTGGTTTAATACCATTGCTAGCATAATTAAACCAACTCCTGGTACTCCTGCAGTTCCTATAGAAGCCAGAGTAGCTACCATTATTACAGAAACAAAGTCTGAGATTTCTAAATTAATTCCGTAGGCATTGGCTATAAATATAGTTGCCACTCCTTGCATAATTGCTGTTCCATCCATATTTATAGTAGCGCCTAAAGGAACTGAAAATGAGGCTACTGACTTTTCAACTTTTAGCTCTTCTTCAACCGTTTTTAGAGTTACAGGAATAGTCGCTGCACTACTAGCAGTAGAAAAAGCAAATAAAATAGCATTTTTCATTTTAGAATAAAAATAAACTAACCTTACTTTAGTTAGTAAGAATAATAATGAGCCATATGTTAAAAAAAAGTGAATAATTAAAACAAGTAAGACTGTAAAAAAATAAGAAGCCAGTTCTAATATTGTCGAAAATCCCTGAGTCATAAAAGTTTTTAAAATCAAAAAAAATACTCCAATAGGAGCAAAAAACATTATTATATCTATCATTTTTAAAAATAAATCATTAAGAGATGTAAAAACACCTTTTAGTTTAACCTTTTGACCAATTTGCATCTTTGTAATAGTAATTCCCACAATAATAGCAAAAACTATAATCTGGAGCATATTACCTTCAGAGAAAGCTTTGACTGGGTTTTTTGGTATTAAATTTTCTATTACGGAAGTAATCGGTGGAGGAGAATTTATTTTAAAATCTTTTTCCAAAACAAAATTAGCATTTTCTCCTGGATTTATTATGCTTGCTACAATTAAGGCAAAAGAAATAGCAATAAAGGTCGTGAATAAATATAAAAATATCGATTTGCCACCTATCCTACCCAATGAGGTAGTATCCTCAAGGTTTGTTACACCACTAACTATAGAAAAAAAAACAACAGGAACTATTAGCATTTTTAAGGCTGAAATAAATAAAACCCCTATTACATCTATTGGATCTAATAAAAATTGGCTTGCTTCAGGTACAAGGTTATTAAGTAAACTA
>CABZPW010000045.1 GCA_902527765.1 Rhodospirillaceae bacterium | reverse complement strand
TTCATACAAAATTTTTCTCAGTTTTTTATAATTGCTAAAACTTTTATGTACTTCCAAAAGTTTCTTATCACTATCACTAAATCTGTCTAAAATTTTTATATGATTTGAAGGATCTAATAAACCAATTTTTTCATTTTGCCCGTGTATCTCTACTAAAATCAAACCTAATTCTTTTAAAAAATTAGCAGTTACTAAATTATCATTAATAAAGGCTTTACTTACACCATCTCTAGACAGCACTCTTCTTAAAATTAAATCATTTCCAGAAGTAAGCCCGTGATTTATGATTTTTTTATATGCCAAATGTTCTTTATTAATCTGGAATTCTGCTGTGACAGCCCCTTCACTTTCTCCTTTTCTAATTAGAGAAAAGTCTGCTCTCATTCCTATTGCTAAACCTAAAGAGGACAGTATTATAGATTTTCCTGCACCTGTTTCCCCAGAAAAAACTGAAAAACCAGTATCATAATTCAGCTTAAGCTTTTCAATTAATACTATATTTTTTATACTTAAGGATTTCAACATAGTTGATAGTTGCTTTAAAAAACCTTTTTCTTTTTTAATAAGTTATAGCTTAATTTATACCATGTACTGCTAGGAAAGTTATACCCTAATACCCTGGCATTTACTAAAGCCTCCTCTTTTAGTCCTAAAATTAAATATATCTCAACTAATCTATGCAGTGCCTCAGGAGTATAGTTAGTAGTTTGATAATTATTTACTACAAACTTAAATCTTTTTAGAGCAGATATATATTTTTTTAATCCTAAATAAGTCATACCAATATTAATTTCTTTTGCTGCTAACTTATTTTCCAAATATATAATCTTGAAATAAGCATCCTTAGCGTAATTTGAATTTGGATACCTATCTAAAATTAATTTAAATATTTCTAATGATTTAGTAACAGAGGTTTGATCACGTGTAATCTCTATAATTTGAGCAAAATAATTAATACCAAGCAAATACTGAGCATAAGCAGCAAGGTCAGAGGCTGGGTAAAGGTTTAAAAATCTATTTAAGTTAACTTCCGCTTTGATATGATCTCTATTTTTGTAACTTGAATATGCAGACATTATAATTGCTTTTTTTGCCCACTCGGAAAAAGGATGTTGTCTTTCTACTTCTTCAAACTCTAATGATGCTTCTTCATAATCAGAACTTAACAAGCTATCAAGTGCGCTGCCATAAATTTGCTGCAGGCTTCTTTCTATATATTCAGTTTCAGTACTTTTATTTGAAGCACAGGATAATAAAAGTAAAAATAAAAATAAAGCTAAACCTATTTTTAAAAAGTGTTTGATATATAAAAAATTTAGTAACATGATAAATAAAAATATATTATAATCAAAAGTAAATATAGATAAATGCAAAAAAAAAAAATTATTTCTACTTATTTATCTTTAGCCAATTATGTAGCAGATACTATTGCAATCGAAATTAAAAAAAACTATAAGAACTTATATATCAAATCATATAAAAAAACCTCACCATATCAAGTAGCTACCAGTTTAGACTTGAAAATCGAGAAGACAGTTAGAAAATTAATACATTCTAAATTTCCAGAACATAACATAATTGGAGAAGAACTTGGAAATATTAATAAAAATTCAGATTTTACATGGATTATTGATCCTTTAGATGGCACTAAAGCATTTATAAGTGGTATTCCTGTTTTCACATTTTTATTATCATTAAAATATAAAAATGATTATCTACTAGGTCTAGTTGATCAGCCAATTTTAAATGAAAGATTTTGGAACTATAACAATAAGGCTTACTTAAATAATAAAGTAATTAAAGTAAGAAAATTTAATAATATATCTAGTACACTTGTTGCCATTACTGACCCCAAAATGTTTAAAAATTATAGTTCATTGAGTAGAAAACTATTTAATAAATTTAATTTTATTAGATGGGGAACAGACGCTATGGGTTACATGAGATGTGCTGAAGGTATTATTGATGCTGTAATTGAAAGGGATATAAAAATATGGGATATAGCAGCAATAATTCCTATTATTAAAGCCTCTGGAGGAATAATTACTACATGGGATAATAAAAACCCTGGTACCAATGATACAGTAATAGCATGTAATGATAAAGAACTGCATAAAATATTGATTAATACTTTGCAAAACTATTTATAAATACTATCTTATTATCATGCAATTAGAAGAGATGAAATATGATCTGGTTATTGTAGGGGCTGGTCCTGCTGGTTTGTCTGCGGCTATTAAACTAAAACAATTAGATAGGAAAAATAATACTAATCACTCTGTTTGTGTAATAGAAAAAGGTTCTGAAGTTGGTGCTCATATATTATCAGGTGCAATTTTAGACCCTATAGCTTTAAATGAATTAATACCTGATTGGAAAAATTTAGACACTCCAGTTACAACACAAGTTAAATCTGAGTTTTTTTCGTTTTTAACGTCAAATAAAAACTTTAATATTCCTAATTTTTTTTTACCAAAAGATACTAAAAATAAAGGAAATTACATTATAAGTTTAGGTAATTTATGTAAATGGCTAGCTAAGTATGCAGAAAACCTTGGAGTAGATATATTTCCTGGGTTTACTGCCAAAGATATCCTTTATGAAAATAATAAAGTAGAAGGAGTTATTACTGGAGAAAAAGGTGTTGATAAAAATGGAAAGAAGTCCGACTTATATGAAGCAGCAATAGCTTTAAAAGGAAGACAAACAATTTTTGCTGAGGGATGTAGAGGGCACCTAGGAAAAAAGCTTATAGAAAAATTTAATCTATACGAAAATAATCAGTTTCAAACCTATGCAATAGGTTTAAAAGAGTTATGGGAGGTTAATAACAATATTCTTAATAAAGGAGATGTTTTTCACTCTATTGGGTGGCCACTATACAACAATGCTTATGGTGGTTCCTTTATTTATAAGTTATCAGATACTCTTTTATCAATAGGTTTTGTTGTAGGGTTAGATTATAAAAATCCTTATTTAAACCCTTATGAGGAATTCCAAAAATTTAAAACACACAAAAAAATTAAAGCTATACTTAATAATGGAAAAAGAATATCTTACGGCGCAAGAGCATTAAATGAAGGAGGATTTCAATCTTTGCCAAAGTTTTCTTTCCCAGGAGGGTTGATAATAGGATGTGATGCTGGAACACTTAATGTACTAAAAATAAAAGGAACACATAATGCAATGAAATCTGGCATTATGGCTGCTGAAAGTTTTTATAGCGATTCACTTAAAAATATAAACTCTATAGAACTAATTGAATTTAATACAAAATTTAAAAATAGTTTTATCTATAAAGAACTATACAAATCAAGAAATGTAAGGCCTGGATTTAATAAGGGCTTATTATTAGGAACATTGAATACTTTTGTTGATCAAAAGGTATTTAGGGGAAATGCTCCTTGGACTTTAAGACATCATAAAAAGGATAATGAATCTCTTAAAAATATTAAAAATTCTAAAAAAATATTGTATGGTTCAAAAAAAGATAATGTTTATAGCTTTGATAGACTCACAAACGTATCTTTTTCTGGAACTAACCATAAAGAAGATCAACCTAATCATCTAAAAATTATAAAAGAAGCTATTCCTATTGAACATAATTATGAAAAATATTTGTCTCCTGAAACAAGATATTGTCCGGCTGGAGTTTATGAAATTATTAATATTGAAAATCAGGGCCCTAGTTTGCAAATCAATTTTCAAAATTGTCTTCACTGTAAAACGTGTGATATTAAAGACCCTCTTCAAAATATAAGTTGGACTCCACCTGAAGGAGGAGAAGGACCTAGATATTCTAATATGTAAGATTTAAATATTGCTTGTTATTAAGCCAGACCCAACTTTAGATTCCAAATTGTGTTGTTTTTCATCTAAAATATTATAATTATTATAACTTGAAAATAATTTTTCTAGTATAGCTTTATTAATTTCATGTCCAGGACAAATTGCCTCAATGGAGCCTATTAAATTATAATTACCTAGTGCTAAATCTCCAATGAGATCTAAAACTTTATGTTTTACAAATTCATTTCTATCTCTAAGACCATCTTCATTTAAGATAACATTATTTTTAATTACAATCGCATTTTTTAAGCTTCCTCCCTTAGCAAAACCATTTTTTTTCATACTTTCTATATCTCGAAAAAAACAAAAGGTCCTAGCATTAAAGATCTCTTTATAAATCTCTGTTAATGGTTTATTAAATTCTAAATTTTGTTCACCAATGGGTTCTGGAAATTTAATTAAACATTTCAGCTTAAATTCATTTGATGGACTTAGGGTTATTTTACTACCATTATCATTTTTGACGGTTATTTCTTTTTTTACAACTATATATTTTTTAAAATAATTTTCTTGATAATGTATGCCTGCTTTCTTTATGATTTTATCAAATTCTAATGCTGATCCATCTAAGGCTGGGATTTCGGGCGAATTGCATTCTAT
>CABZPW010000044.1 GCA_902527765.1 Rhodospirillaceae bacterium | reverse complement strand
ATATCTGCAACTTATGACCTTTATAAGATAGTTTATTAAAAGTTAGATATTATAATAAATTGAATAATTTTAATTTAAATAGTTGATTTAATATGTTTTTTAGTGTTAATAAGTAACGGTTGTTAGTTGTATCTTGAAGCTCCGGTCTTGAAAACCGGCGTCGGAAGGAAATATTTAGTTATAAAGAAAAAATTAAGCTATCAATTTGTTTATTTATTATAATTTTACAAAAAAGAATTAATCAATAAAATTATAATTTAATTAATAAATTATTGTTTTGGATTATGTAATGCTAACTATATATGGAAGAAAATCGTCCGCTAATGTTCAAAAAGTTCATTGGATTTGCCTAGAAGGAAATTTAAAATTTAAAGCAATTAATATTGGAGGCAAATATGGTGGACATACTTCTCCTGAATTTAAACAGATTAATCCTAATAGCACTATTCCTGTCTTAAAAGATAATGATTTTATTATCTATGAATCAAATTCAATAATAAAATATATTTCTGATAAATATAAAATTCTCAAATCTAATAATCAAAAAGACATTGCTTTAAATAATCAATGGATTGATTGGGCAAGTTTAGTTTTTGGTCTACAATGTGCAACATACACAGCACATAATATGCTTCTTCCTGTTGAACAAAGAAATCCAACTATAGCATCTGAAACAAAAAAAAAAATAATTACAAGTTTTGAAATATTAGATAATCAATTAAATAAATATAATTTTATTCTAAATGATGAATTAGGTTTAGCTGATATTCCAATAGGCTGCTGGCTTCACAGGTGCGTTATTTTAGACTTAAAGTTTTCAGAGTTTAAATCATTGGATAGATGGTATAGAAAATTAAAGCAAAATGAAGCTTTTCAGATTGCAGTAATATCAGCTCCAATACCTCCCAACTAAAAAAAAACCTTATTTTAGAATCTAAATAATTATTCAATAGTTTAGTCTAGTTAATAGGCTATAAAAAACAGTGGAATCTACTGAGTGGTCGAAAGCTCCGGTCTTGAAAACCGGCGAACGTGCAAGCGTTCCGTGGGTTCGAATCCCACCCTCACCGCCATTCTTGATATTACTTCCTAGACATTGAATAACTTGTTTAGACTTATTTAGGACCAGAAGAGTATTTGATGGCAACGATAGATAAATCTTCGAATAGACGTAGGAGAGTTCGTATTAGGAATAGAAGAGCCCCTACTCTTTCTAAAACCTTTACACGTAAAACTGATGCTTTAAAATAGTTATAGAGTAAATATTAATAAGTTTAGTTCTTTACATGCTAAAAGTGATTTTTAACATTAATTAGTTTTTTTGATTTTTCTATTACATAGACTGCTTTTTTCTTTTCTCCTATTATCTTAATGTTTAGCTTTTTTCCATTTTCAAAACTATTAAAATATTTTATGTAAACTATTTTTAGTTTAGATATTTTATTACAGTTAAATTTATAACTACTTATAAATTCAGAATGTTTTCCCTCATTTATAACATTTGCTGAATAAGACTTTATTTTGCACTCCGCAGAACCTGAAGGAATAATCAAATTCTTATAATCAGATAAAATGTTAATAGCATTCTCTACCTTCTCAATATCATTCTGTTCTTTTGCCTCATATTCAAAACCTACTATATCATTTCCTGGCATTTCAAATTCAAATAATAACGTATTTTTTTCTTGGACTATATTTAAGGTACTAACGCCATGAATATGAGTATCCAAAGATTTTTTTTTACTATGAGCATTTGCAAATGATGAAATTAATAATATTAAAATGGATATTTTCAATAAAATATTCATAAAGCCTCCTTAATTAGAAGTTTTTATAACATATTTGAATATTATTATTAATGAGAATGATAATTATTTGCATATTATATATTTTATGATATATATTTATTTATGAGCTTAGATTATTATGACCTACCATTTGGAGCACAATTATTACTCTGGACATCAAGGGTAGTTATTAATAATAGTTGCAGAAGTTCTCCTAATAAATATGAGCTAGTAGACACAGCTTATAAAAAGGTAGGTTTAGAGAAAGGCCTTTTTTTACTAAAAGATTTCTTAGTACACTTAAGAAATAATAAAAATTTTAAATTACAATCAATTTGTTCTAGATATTTAATTACTAATGAAATAAATCTAATTAATTGCTTAGAAGACAATAAATGTTCTAATTTTAATAATGCTTATTATTTAAAAATATGGTCTATAAATAATAATATTTCAGAATTTTGTAAAGCAGCACATAAATTATCAATTTCATTTAAACATTTAAAATTAAATACAGATATTAGTTTGATAATAAATAAAAGAGTAACACCAGATAATGATAATTATAGAAACGTAACAATACATTAAGAAGGAGAGAATAAATGATAAGCATAGGACAAGAAATCATAGACTTTGAAATTATAGGAGTAAAACCAAAATTTAATAATCATGAAGAGAATGGAGAAAGTGCTTTTGAGAGTATTCATAAAGGCTCATTTCAGAATAAATGGAAAGTAATTTATTTTTACCCTAAAGATTTTACGTTTGTATGTCCTACAGAAATAGTAGAATTTGCAAATCTAAACCAAGAGTTTATGGATAGAGATTGTATTGTATTAGGAGGAAGCACAGATAATGAATTTTGTAAGTTAGCATGGAGAAGAGAGCATCCTGACTTAAAAAGCTTAAATCAGTGGTCATTTTCTGATACACAAGGAACGTTGGTTGATGCATTAGGAATTAGGTCAGAGGAAGGCGTAGCGTATAGAGCTACATTCATCATAGACCCACATAATATTATACAACATATAACTGTAAATAATTTAAATGTTGGAAGAAATCCTTCTGAAACACTTAGAATATTAGATGCCTTACAAACAGATGAATTATGCCCATGCAATAGACCAGTGGGAGGTGACACCATATAGAGTTTTTTTTAATATGAATATAAAAGAATTAATTACTACATTTCCTGATTATGCTAAAGACATAAAACTTAATTATTCTAAAATATTAAATGAAGATATTTTAAATAAGAAGCAATTATATGGCATAATATTAATATCTAGTTTTACTACACAATTAAACAGTTTAAAAGATGCTGCCTTAGAAGAAACAAAGGAGTTTATTGATGAAGAATTAATGGAAGATGTATATGGCGCATACTCCATTATGTCAATGAATGCAATTTATTATAGATTTACCCATCTATCAGCTGAGAACGATTATTTTACTATGCCAGCTAACTTGAGAATGCAATATTTATCAAAGTTTAAAATTGATAAATCTGATTTTGAAATGTTATGTTTAGCAGTAGCCATAATAATTGGTTGTGGCAAATGTATTAATGCTCATGAAAATATTTTAAGAGAAAATAATATCTCAAAATTACATATTCAAACAGTGGCAAGAATAGCGTCAATTGTTAATTCTATAGCAAATGTAATAAGAGTTTTAAATTGAGCTATCATCCCTTATATGGAATATTATTTTTTTTTATTTGTTTATATGTTGCATATATATTTGGAAGAAAAAGCTTATTAAAAAATAATAAGAAATTTAATAAAAAAGAAAACTACGTATATACACGTGAACTCATTTCACCTGATGCACCTTGGTTAGATAAAAATAAATAAAATTAAATGATAACTCAAAAACTCCGGTCTTGAAAACCGGCTAACGTGATTTAATATTTCAAAATTACTAAACCACGTTCAAGAATATAATGTTGCATTATTTAGTGTATTTTAAAGTAAATTCAAAATTTGAATAACCTGTTTCAGGATTAAATTCACCTTTATTTAAACCATATCCAGAAATATTTTCATATATTCCAGTACCACCTGTAATGTTTGAAAAACCAACATTTGTAAAATTTTTTGTTCCTCCAGGGTTTTGACTTGTTCCTTCAAAAGTCAAAAATATTTTACTACCATCACTGTATATCTGCGTAACATGCCCTTTAACTGGTCCACTTTTATTTATATAATCACTATAGCCCCAATTAAATTCTTTAACCAAGGATACTCCTTCGCAATTCTTTTTTTTATTCTTGTAAGTATTTTCTATAGAAAATATTCTTACAGCATGCCCTTCTCTATCTGTATTAATACTAAACTGTTTGGTATACTTACTCTCCTCTGGCTTTGCAATATAAGAATATGTACACTCATCTGCCTTCACTGAACTAATTAAAAGTATAAATGTGTATATTGTTATAAGTAGTATTTTCATATTTCCTCCTTTTTAATTATTGTGAAATCCAACTGCACATATTTGGTCACCTACTTTGGTATTTATGTAATTCATATGAACTTCCTAATTTAGTTTATGCTTTTTGCCTTTTAAAAATATACCAACTAAGTTGGCACAAAAAAATTATTAACTCTATTCTAAAAGCAGTACTATTTTTGACGGAGGATTAAGGCTTGATATTGAGTATAGATACCTGATTTTAAAATAATAAAAGTTGAAATTTACTTTGATAAGTTACTTAATAGTTTTTTTTGATTTTCTGTAATCTCACACTTCTGAATCCAAAAATAATAATCTTCTAAAAACTTTATTGCATAAGTGCATTTCATTCCTATCAACTCTTTTAAAGAACCAGTGGCTCCAATAATTTCATTTTCACCTACGCCAGAATTTTGTTCCTGCTTATTTCGAACTCCTCTTGTATAAAAAACTTCTTTATTTTGCAAAGTGTACTTTCCAAATCCCTCTAGTCTCATAACATCACTTTTATTCAATAGAACAGTTGTATTGCTTTTAGAATAGCCATAGTTACCTAAATTATCGGTAAATGTTCCATCTAAAACAAAGTTAACAAATTTTTCCTCTTCAGTTATGTCAAAAGAGGTAATTATAGTTCTTTTACCACTAATTGTTCTTGTATATTCAAAGTTATAAGCTTGAAATGTTATGAGAAAATAAAATATTATAAGAATATATTTCATAAACTAATTATATCTAGAAGACTAAATACCTCAACCGTTAGATTATTAATTTTAATGTGATGTATATTTAGACATTTTGAAATTTAGTAGTTCTGTGAGGTGGCTGAGTGGTCGAAAGCTCCGGTCTTGAAAACAGGCGTACGTGCAAATGTTCTATGGCTTTAAATCTAATCATCACCCCATATAACAATTACTTTTAAACATTTTATTTAAATAGTAGAATAAAATTATTTTATATGATTAAGATTTGGAAAAAATATCTTATAAAGGCTTTAAAATTATTTTTAGCAATATCTAAAGATACAAGTTATTTCAAATTAAAAACAATTATATTCTTCATATCAATAAATATCCTTTTTTATTGGATTGCTATGGTTGCTGTATTTCCTGAACTTA
>CABZPW010000043.1 GCA_902527765.1 Rhodospirillaceae bacterium | reverse complement strand
GTAAATAATCAATTAACCGGAAATTTAGAAAATACAATTTTAGATAAAAAAGCAAAGTTATTTTATTTAAAAAGTAGCATTAAAAAACTAAATATTAAAAAAGATCATTCTCTAGCTGTTGGTGATGGTGATAATGATATTGATATGATTAAATATTCAGGTCTAGGAGTAGCTTGGAATGCTTATAAAAAAGTTAAACTTGCTGCAGATGTGAGTATAAAATTTAGTTTTAAATCTCTGCTCTATTTTCAGGGGTATACTGATAAAGAGATATTAAATTAGTTTAATTTCAAAGCAACAAAATTAATATTGCCTTGTCTATTAATAAGTAATAAAATACCTTTTTTAGACCCTTTAAGGGAATTCATAATTTTTCGTAACGTGCTAATATCATTGACAGAGGATTGATTTATCTCCTGTATAATATCTCCAGGTCTTATTCCTTTAATTTCAGCATCTGTGTTTTGTTCAACCTTGGTTACAAGTAACCCTGATACATTTTCTGGAATATTTTGCCTCATCCTTACATCTTGAGTTATAGATGATAAAGTTATACCTAATTGCTTAAAATATTCACTCTGCGGTGTATCTGGGACCGTATTATTTTTACTTTCTTGAATTTTTTTATTCTCTTCTTTCATTTCAGCAATAACTACATTAATAGATTTTTTCTTTTCATTACGCCATATTGTTACCTTTGAATTAGAATTTACTTTAGTTTCCGCAACAAGTCTTGGTAACTTTCTCATTTCAGTAACTTCACTGCCATTAAAGTCAAGTATTACATCACCTGCTTTTATGCCTGCCTTTTCTGCAGGACTATTTGGAATAACGCTAGCTACAAGAGCTCCATAGGGTCTATCTAATCCAAGACTTGACGCTAAGTCTTCAGTAACGGTTTGAATTCTTACACCCAACCATCCTCTGATAGTACGACCATACTCTTCTAATTGTTCAACTATATTTTCAGCTAATGCTGAAGGAATAGCAAAACCTATCCCAACGCTCCCACCTGATGGTGAATATATAGCTGTATTCACTCCAATAACTTGGCCTTTAAGGTTAAAAAGAGGCCCACCAGAATTTCCTCTATTAATAGAAGCATCAGTTTGAATAAAGTCATCAAAAGGTCCTGCATTAATGTCTCTTGCTCTTGCTGAAACTATTCCAACAGTAACTGTATTAACAAGTCCAAAAGGATTACCTATAGCCATTGCCCAATTACCTACTTTAACTGCATCAGAATTACCCCAATTAACTGCTTTTAATTTGATATCAGTTTTAACTTTGAGTAGTGCTAAATCTGTTTTAGCATCAGCACCAACTAATTTAGCTTGTAGTGTTTTACCATCATGAAGTACAACGGTGATTGAGCTTGCACCTGCTATAACATGATTATTAGTAACTATTAAACCCTTGTCATCAATAATAAAACCAGAACCTTGTGCTGTTTCATTTCTTCTAGGCCTTTGTGGTGGGGTATTTTGTCTGGGAATACCTCTCCTCTCAAAAAAATCTTTGAAAAAATCTTCAAATGGGGATCCAGGGGGAAACTGAGGAGCTCTAGGTTGATTAACAGATTCTCTAGAAATAATTACAGAGACACTTACAACCGATGGAATAAGTTCTTCAGCTAACTCGGAAAAATCAGGTTTTTCTATAGATGAAACTATAGAAACTTTCATTAGTAATAAAAAAACTAAACAATACTTTTTATAAATTTTAATCATATGAATTTCTAGTACGTTTATAATTCATTTTCGGATTATCCACAACAAAACAATTCCTAGTAAAATTGAAAGACTACCAATAATTCTTATTTTGCTTTCTGGATATACTGTAATAATCTGCAAAATTTTTTTAAGCCTTTTAGGAGATGAAAAAAGCAAAAGCCCCTCTAATATAAAAATTAATCCAATAGCAGACAAAAAATCAATCATGATAAAGTGCGCTGCTAATTACCCTCAGCATTACCAAAAAATTCAAAAAAATCACTTTTTGGCGATAGTACCATAGTAGTATCACCTTCTGTAAGTGCTTTACTATATGCTTGCATTGCTCTGTAAAAAGCAAAAAAATCAGGATCCTGATTAAAGGCCTTACCTAAAATCTTATTTTTTTCTGCATCACCCTCCCCTCTTAATATATCACTATCTCTCTGAGCTTCCGCTAATAAAACAGTTTTTTGTTTTTCCGACTCAGCTCTAATAAATCTTGCTTTTTCTTCTCCAATAGCTCTAATTTGTGCTGCCTCTTGTTGTCTCTCTGTTTGCATTCTTCTATAAATAGCTTCTGAGTTCTCAGATGGTAAATCAGCTTTTTTAATCCTTACTTCCTCAATTGATATTCCAAATTGAGTAGCCCTTACAGCAACTAAATCAGAAACCTCTTTCATTAATAACTCACGTCTGTCAGAAATCACTGCTTCTAAAGGAACTCGTCCCAATACAGCTCTTAAACTATTATTAACTACTGAACCTAATCTGTTATTTAAAGCTGCTTCAAACCTTACAGTTTGATAAAACTTTAATGGATCAATAATTTTATATCTTACAAAAGCATCAACTATTAATCTTTTCTTGTCAGCTGCTATAATTTCCTCTGCGCTATTATCAAAAAGTAAAATTCTTTTGTCAAACTTAACAACATTTTGTGCCAGTGGAATTTTGAAATTTAACCCAGGCTCTTTTATGACTCTAATAGGTTCCCCGAATTGAAGTATTAGTGACTGAACCCTTTGCTCCACAAAAAATAATGAGTTATAAGCCAATACTGTTAATACAACTAAAAAACTAAGTAAAATAATAAATCTTTTTTTCATTATTGTGCCTCACTATTCTTTTTAAGAGATTTATTTAATTCCGGCAATGGAAGATAGGGTAATACTCCTGAACCACTATCATTGTCAATAATTACCTTATTCATGTTTTGCATAACCTTTTCCATAGTTTCTAAATATATTCTCCTTCTAGTTACGTCCTTTGCTTCTTTGTATTCATTGTATACAGATAAAAATCTCTTTGATGCACCATCTGCAACTGCAATCACCTCCTGCTTATAAGCTTCAGCACTTTCTCTAATTTTAGATGCTTCACCTTTTGCTTCAGGGACTATTCTATTTGCATAAGCTTGCGCTTCATTAATTAACCTTTCCTGGTCTGCTCTAGCTCTTTGTACATCCTTAAAATTATCAATTACAGCAGGTGGAGGGTCTGACTTTTGTAATAATAATGAAGAGACCGTTATACCACTTTCATTTCTATCTAAAATTCTTTGAAGCGACTCTTGTGCTTCCTGCCTAACTTGATCTCTTCCCTCTGCTAAAGCAAAGTCAATGTTGGTCTTTCCTATTACTTCCCTCATAACACTTTCTGCACTATCTTTAATATTTTTTTCAGGGTCTCTAATATTAAATACATATTTAGCTGCATCAGAAACAAACCATTGAACAACAAAGTTAATATCAACAATATTTTCGTCTCCTGTTAACATTAAGCTTTCTTCGTCAACATTTCTAATAGATCCTGCATTTTGACTTCTGAACCCTATCTCAACGTTTCTGGTGGTAGTAACTGGAACTTTTATTACCTTTTCAATTGGAGAAGGAATATGGTAATTTAAACCAGGACTACTTATTGAAACATATTTTCCAAACCTTAAAACTACTCCTTGTTCTTCTGGACTTATGGTGTAAAATCCGCTCATAAGCCACAAAAAAACTAATACCAAAAAACCCATAATGAAACTTTTGGGCCCTTTTGAAAAAAATTTTTCCAACTTCTCTTTAAATTGATTTAGCATTTTATCTAAATCATCTCCCTTATTTTTAGGACTCCAGTTGTTATTACTATTATTATTATCTTTTTTTCCCCAAGGATTGTTTCCTCCATTCCATGACCCATTATTTTTATTATCCCAAGGCATAATTTTCCTTTATATTTGAAATTAATTTAACTAAGTTATTTATATATACATTGTAGAAGTCATTTTCAATAATAACAATAGGAAAAAAGTTTGAAAGATAAAATTATAAATTCCTTTAGCAATGACCTTAAAGCGTTGGTTGATAATATGATAATCAATGATAAAAAGGTTTTTGTTACTTTAAAAGCAGAAAACTCAAATCAAGCAAAAGAATTTGAAAAATTTAAAGAAGAATGCGAAAAAAAAATAAGAGATTTTAATTTATTTGATGAAATAAATGTAACCTTCACAACAATAAAAAGAAAATTTTCAAAAGTTATTGTTGTATCAAGTTGTAAAGGTGGGGTTGGAAAATCTACTTTATCAGTTAATTTGGCTCTATCCTTAAAAAAACTAGGAAAAAAAGTTGGATTACTTGATGGAGATATATATGGTCCGTCTATTCCGAAATTATTAAATATAAATAAAAAGCCTGATGTAAATGATAAAAAAAAAATTATACCTGTTAAACAAAACGGTATCGATGTAATGTCAATAGGCTTTTTGATAGATGAAAAAAAACCTTTAGTTTGGAGAGGTCCTATGTTACAGAGTGCCATTATGCAATTAATCAATGATGTAGAATGGGATTTCCTTGATTATTTAATTATAGATTTTCCACCAGGTACAGGAGATACACAATTAACAATTATGCAAAAGCTTAAAATTGACCATGCTTTAATTGTAACTACTCCTCAAGAAATAGCATTAGCTGATACAAGAAAAGGTATTAATATGTTTAACAGATTTAATGTACCAATTGCAGGAATAGTCGAAAATATGAGTTACTTCGTATGTGATAACTGTAGCACAAAACATTTTTTATTTGGAGAAAATGGTGGAGAGAAATTAGCTAAAGAGTTTAATATAAAGCTTCTAGGAAAAATCCCTTTTCATTCTACAATAGCAAAAAACTGTGATGCTGGCACTCCCGAATTGATACATAATAATTCAGATTTAAATAAAGTTTATCTTGAACTTTCTGAAAGTTTAATTAATTAGGAAGATAAGTTCATCCCATTCTCTCTTAGAAAGATTAGTATTTTCTCGTTTTACTTTTTTACCTTTAATCATCTTTTTTATTACTTCTAATGCTTCTTGAGATAAATCAGCAGAATTTAATTTATAGGAACAAAAAGCTTTGTATGTAATCGGTACCCACTTTTTTAATAAATCTATTAATATGTCAGCATACGCTCTTATCTCTAGTTGAGAGTGGCTATCAGCTCTTAATGATAAAAAATGCATGAAATTGTGAAGATCTACTTTCCAATACCATTGAGTGTAGGTGTTGAGAGTCAAATTAATTCTAGCTAATTCTCTTGATAAACCTTCTCTAGTACTATTATACTCTTTATTTTCCTCTTCATTTAACATCCATAAATAATTATTGTAATTTCTTTCTGCGTCTTCTTTTAATATTTTAATAATTTTTTTTGCTAAATTTCCATCAAGCTCTTGAGATCTACCCTGTTTATTCGTGGATGATTGTTTTGCTAAATTAGCTGTTTTAGGTATATAAAACTCATCTTCTAGAATAGAATATCTAGCAGAATATTCATTAATGTTTGCAGTTCTGTGTCTTATCCATTGTCTTGCTATAAATATAGGAAGCTTTACATGT
>CABZPW010000042.1 GCA_902527765.1 Rhodospirillaceae bacterium | reverse complement strand
AAGAAAAAGTATTGGAAGCAGAAAAACCAGTTTTGTGTGATTTTTGGGCAGAATGGTGTGGGCCTTGCAAACAAATTTCTCCTATATTATCTGAATTGGCTGAAGACTATAAAGAAAAAATATTAATAGCCAAAGTAAATATTGATGAAAACCCTGAAGTTCCATCTAACTATGGCATTATGAGCATTCCAACACTTATATTGTTTAAAAATGGTAAATCAGTGTCTTCACAAATAGGTCTAATAGAAAAAAGCTCCTTAGCTAAATGGCTTGATGAGAACTTATAATTTACTTTATTTTTGCTAAAAAGCTTCCTACTAAGCCTATTGAGCCAGTAATAACTACCTTTTTTTTGTTGCAAATATTTTTATCATTTTTAATAGTATCTAGCGCTTCAAAAATGCTCTCTGAAATACATGAATGTATCTTAAATTGATTTGCTACAGCTTTTATCTTTTTAGGGTTATGACTATTGAAGCTTTCTCCTTTTAATACAAATAAGATTTTCGGATTAGCTTCTTTTATTACTTTTAAAATATTGATATAATCTTTTTTAACTCCTAAAGCTAAAATAATATAAAAATTCTTCATTTTTATCTGTTTAATCCATTCTACAAGAGCTGTAAAACCTAATTTATTATGAGCTACATCCACCCAACATTCAAGATTATTATAATTAGGAAGTAAATTGGTGCTAATTTTTTCCAGTCTACCCGGCCAACGCATTTTAGGAAATATTTTATATAAACTTTTACAGTCTATATTTAACTTTTTTACTTTTATACAAGCCATTAAAGCACAAGAAACATTTATGCATTGATGCCTTCCAATTAAAGAAATTTTTTCAAGATTTATCTGTATATCATCATTGTAAAAAATATTATTTTTAACTTTCCAGCTTTCATCGTATTGATAAAGTTTGCTTTTCATTTCTTCAGATTTTTTCTTAATGATCCTTTTAGCGCTTATGGATTGTTTGCTAGATATTACACAGCTTTTTTTTTTAATAATTCCTACCTTCTCATTAGCTATAGCTTTTATGGTGCTCCCTAGAAACTCTTTATGATCAATACCTATAGTGGATATTATTGAAACTAAATTATTCTCTATAATATTTGTAGCATCAAATTGTCCTCCTAGACCAACCTCTAAAATTGTTAAATCTGCTAAATTTTGATAAAACATATAAAAAGTTGCTGCAGTTATAATTTCAAAGAAGGTTATAGGTTGTTTATCATTTACCTCTTTTACATACTCTAAAATATCTAGTAAATATTGATTAGAAACTTGTTTGTTTTTAATATGAATTCTTTCATTAAAAGATACTAGATGTGGTGATCTATAAATGTTAACCGTTTTTCCTTGGTATTTTTGCAAATAGTACAATATTGTGGCAATAGAACCTTTGCCATTTGTTCCCGCAATATGAATTATATTTTTTATTTTTTTCTGAGGATTATTAAGTTTATTTAATAACTTTTTAATTCTCTCTAATGACAAATCTACATTATTCGGATGCAATAAAAAAAAAGACTTTAGTATATCCTCTATTTTTTTGTTTTTATGAGCAATATACTTATAACTTTGCAGCAACCTATCTTTAACCTACTAAATGTTTTAATAAATTATATAATTTTTCTTTAAATTCATTTCTATTAACTATTAAGTCCATCATACCATGCTCTAGTAAGTATTCACTTTTTTGAAAACCTTCCGGTAATTCCTCATTAACTGTTTTTTTAATTACTCTAGGTCCTGCAAAACCAATCAATGCTCCAGGTTCCGCTATTAAGATATCTCCTAACATTGTAAATGAGGCAGAGACACCTCCTGTAACTGGATTTGTAAATAAAACTATGTATGGAAGTTTGGTTTCTTTAAATATTTCTATTGCTGCTACCGTACGTGGCATTTGCATTAACGATAAAATACCTTCTTGCATCCTTGCTCCACCAGATGAAGCTATAATTAAAAGTGGACTCTTCAAATCTTTTGCTAATTGGCTTGCTAGTACTATACCTTCTCCTACCTGCATGCCCATCGATCCTCCCATAAAACTAAAGTCCATAGCTGCAGTTACTAAATTAATATTATTTATTTTTCCATTTGCTACTAATATAGCATCATTGTTAGAAGTTTTTTTTCTAGCAATTTTTAACCTATCTGTATATTTCATTTTATCTTTAAAAGACAGCGGGTCCTCTAAAACTTTAGGAATTTTTTTTGTTTCATACAGGCCATCATCATAAATACTTATAAGTCTCTCATTAATTGGCATTGTCAAATGAGCATCACAGTTTGAACACATATACAATTTATCCTGCAAGTCTTTATGAAAATTCATTTGACCACATGCAGGACATTTAACCCAAAGATTTTCTTTTTTAAGTATTTTGGATTTTATTGCTTTTAGTTTAGGCTTTACAAAGTTTGTTAACCAATTCATTTTTTTACTTATTAATAGCTTTAGAGTATTTTTTAACTAAACTCATAACATTATTAAAAATGTTACTACTATTTTCAATACCTTTTTCAATTTCTTTAATCAAATCGCTACCTACAACAATACCGTCTGCATATCTAGAAATTTCATGAGCTTTTTTAGGTGAATTAATTCCAAAACCAATAACAAATGGTATATTTATTAATTTTTTTAAATACATATATTTTTTTTTAATACTTAGTATCTTATTTATTTTAGAACCTGTTACTCCAGTTATTGATACATAATAAATAAACCCTGAAGAAGATTTTAAAATACTATGCATTCTTTCTAAGGTTGTTGTAGGTGAAGCCAGTCTAATCATATCTATTTTTGATGCACTTAACTCTAGTGATAATTCATTGCTAACTTCTGGGGGTAAGTCCACTATTAATATTCCATCTACGCCTGAAGCCTTTGCTTTATTTATAAATTTTTTTAACCCCATCTGTAGAATAGGATTGTAATACCCCATTAAAACTACAGGAGTAATATTGTTAGTGCTTCTAAAATTTTTTACTAAATTCAAAGTTTTAATTAGTGAGGCACCAGATTTTAAAGCTCTAATGTAACTCCTCTGAATTACTGGACCATCTGCCATAGGGTCGCTAAATGGCATACCAATCTCTATTATATCTACACCTACTTTAGGCATGGCCTTTAATAGCTTTAAACTCATTGAAAAACTAGGATCACACGCTGTTAAGAATGCAATAAATGCTGATTTATTCTCTTTTTTCAATTTTGAAAAACAAATATTTATTCTGTTATTATTCATATTTTTATATTAAGGTGATTTGCTATACTATCTAAATCTTTATCTCCCCTACCACACATATTCATGACTAATATATGTTTTTTGTTCTGCTTTGCGGCAAACTTTAAAACAAAAGATAAAGCATGAGCTGGTTCTAAAGCTGGAATAATTCCTTCTAATTTACAACAAATTTTAAACGCTTTAATCGCATCCTTATCATTAGCGTATACATATTTTACTCTTCCTGTATCTTTTAACCAACTATGTTCTGGTCCAATCCCAGGATAATCCAATCCAGCAGAAATAGAATGCGCTTCTTTAATTTGGCCAGCATTATCCTGGATTAAATAAGTCTTATTTCCATGAAGTACGCCTGGTTTTCCTGCACTTAAAGATGCTGCATGTTGACCTGTTTTAATACCTTTACCTCCAGCTTCTACCCCGTATAAACTTACTTTTTTATCATCTAAAAAATTATAAAATAATCCCAGTGAATTAGAACCTCCTCCAATACAAGCAACTAATGAGTTAGGCAGTCTATTCTCTTTTTTTATAATTTGATTTTTTAATTCTTTACCTATTATTGATTGGAAATCTCTAACCATCATAGGATAAGGATGAGGCCCTGCAGCTGTTCCTATTATATAAAATGTATTTTCAACATTACTAACCCAATCTCTTAAAGCTTCATTCATAGCATCTTTTAAGCTAGCTGAACCTGACTCTACTGGAACTATTCTTGCTCCTAATAAATTCATTTTAAAAACATTTGGCTTTTGTCTCTCAATATCTTTTTTCCCCATATAAACGATGCACTCTAAGCCAAATAATGCACATACTGTTGCTGTAGCAACTCCATGCTGACCTGCTCCCGTTTCTGCTATTATTCTTTTTTTATTCATTCTAACAGCTAGTAAAACTTGTCCTAAACAATTATTGATTTTATGTGCTCCAGTATGATTTAACTCATCTCGCTTAAAATAAATTTTAGCTCCTCCTAAATATTCTGTTAAATTTTTAGCATAATATAATGGGCTAGGCCTACCAATATAGTCTTTAGATAGTTTAGAAAACTCATGATTAAATTTCTTGTCTTTTTTGTAGAATAAATATTTTTTTTCTAACTCTAAAATAAGAGGCATTAAAGTTTCTGCAACATAACGTCCTCCATATTGCCCAAAGTTTCCATTTTTATCAGGGAATTTTTTATAGCTACCTTTTTTCATATTAAATATTATTTATTTTATTACAAAACTCTTTAATCAATTCTGTGGATTTAATTCCTTTTTTAACCTCAACACCTGAGGAAATATCAACAGCTGTAGCTTGAGTACTTTTTAATGCTAACTCAATGTTATTATAATCTAAACCACCAGAAAGTATCCAGTTAAAATTTAAAGAATTTTTATTTAATAAACTCCAATCAAAAGATTTACCTGTGCCGCCTGTTAATAGGTCGTCCTTATAATCAAACAGTATCCAATCTACAGTATTTTTATAAGAGTTTGCATATTCTAAATCCTTCAAAGATCCAACACTTATAGCTTTAATTATTTTCAAATTAAACTTATTTTTTAAACTTATACAAAAATTTATACTTTCATTTCCATGAAGTTGTATGTATTTAAAACCTAGTTCATTAAGGTCTTTAACTTTTGAATTGGAAGGATTTACAGTAACTGCTATAGGTTCTATACAATCAGGTGTATTATTCAACAAAACTTCTGCTTGTATATAATTAATATATCTTGGTGAATTTTTTTCAAAAACCATTCCATACCACTTGGCCCCATAATCAGCGGCACACTTTACTTCAAATGAATGTTTAAGCCCACAAACTTTTATTTTAGTCTTATTACTTTCCATTGAATATTAATTATCCATTATTTTTTTTATAATATTATTAGGATCTAGAGCATTAATTAAAGGTCTTCCCATTACTATAAAATCCGATCCCATATTGAAAGCATCTTTAGGTGACAAAAATCTTGATTGATCATCATTAGAGCTTTTTTCTAACCTTATACCCGGAGTAACTACTTTTAAACTTTTGCCATGTATATTTTTTACTAATTTTACTTCTAAAGGAGAGCATACAATACCATCTAGATTAGCTTTTCTTGCTATATATGTATAATTTTTAACGCTTTGAGTAATAGAAATAGTATGTCCCATTTCCTTTAGATCTCTATTATTTAAACTTGTTAATATGGTTACTCCTAATAATAAAGGTTTTTGTATGTTACTGTCTTTGGAAGCCTCATTTGCTGCAAAAACTGCTTTATGCAACATTTTTTTTCCACCTGCTATATGTAAAGTTAACATGTAAGGTTGTACATTAGCAACTAATGGGTAAATTGCTCTTTCTACTGTATTAGGTATGTCATGTAGTTTTAAATCAAGAAATAGCTTAATATTTTTTTTTGCATTACTTATTTTTCTTATACCATCAATACCAAATCTATAAAAAAACTCCATGCCTACTTTATAAATTATATCATAGTCTACAGACTTAATAAAATTTTCAGCTTTTGAAAAATCATCAAAGTCTA
>CABZPW010000041.1 GCA_902527765.1 Rhodospirillaceae bacterium | reverse complement strand
CAGGAGGAGCGGTGTATTCACCGGCAATGACTGATTTTATTTTTATGTCCGAACAAACATCATATATGTTTGTAACAGGGCCAGAGGTAGTAAAGACAGTTACGCATGAAGATGTTAATACAGAATATCTTGGTGGGGCTAATACTCATACCACAAAATCTGGCGTAGCCGACTTTTCATTTGATAATGAGATTACAGTATTACAACAATTAAGAAGACTTTTTGACTTTTTACCCCAATCTAATATTTCTGAACTAAAATTTAAAAAATTTAATGATAGTATAAATAGAAAAATACCCTCACTTAATACGCTTGTTCCTCAAGATAAAAATAAAGCCTATGACATAAAGGAATTGATATTAAATGTTGCTGATGAAAAAGATTTTCTGGAAGTACAAAAAGATTTTGCTAAAAATATAGTAATAGGGTTTATAAGGCTAGAAGGACGTTCCATCGGTATAGTAGCCAACCAACCATTGGCGTTGGCAGGATGTTTGGACATTAATTCTTCGAGGAAAGCGGCAAGATTTGTTAGATTTTGTGATTGTTTCAATATACCTTTATTAACATTAGTAGATGTTCCAGGTTTCTTGCCAGGTACTGATCAAGAGTTTAATGGTATAATAAAACACGGTGCAAAATTATTATTTGCTTATGCAGAAGCAACTGTGCCAAAGGTTACTTTGATAACCAGAAAAGCTTATGGTGGAGCATATGATGTAATGTCATCTAAACATTTAAGAGGAGATATAAATTATGCTTGGCCATCCGCAGAAATAGCTGTAATGGGTGCTGAAGGAGCAGCTAAAATAATTTATAAAAATGCAGATGAAAAAGCTTTAAAAGAACATATCATAGATTATGAGACAAAATTTTCTAATCCTTATATTGCTGCATCTAGAGGATATATTGACGAAGTCATAAAGCCTGATATTACCAGAATTAAAGTAATAAATGCTTTTAAAATATTACGCAATAAAGATCTTAAAAACCCTTGGAAAAAGCACGATAATATTCCATTATAATAAAATGATTAAAAAAGTTTTAATTGCAAATAGAGGCGAGATTGCTATCAGGATAGCAAAATCATGTAAAAAATTAGGTATTAAAACCGTAGGAGTTTTTTCAAAAGATGATAGTGCTTCACTGCATTTAACATATTGTGACGAAAGCTATTTATTAGGAGACAATCCCCTGAAAGGCTCATACTTAAATACTGAAAAATTAATTGAAATATCAAAGAAGTTCTCTGTAGATGCAATTCATCCTGGTTATGGCTTTCTTTCAGAAAATTCAGGTTTTGTAAAAGAACTAAATAAAGAAAAAATTATTTTTATAGGACCTTCACATAAAGCTATAGAATTGATGGGAGATAAAATAGAATCAAAAAAAATTGCAAAAAAAGCAGGTGTTAATTGTATTCCAGGCTATGAACATGCTATTAAAAACGTTAGAGAAGGGTTAAATGAAGCAAAAAAAATTGGTTATCCAGTAATGATAAAAGCTTCTGCAGGTGGTGGTGGAAAAGGTATGCGAATTGCTAGAGATAAAAATGAATTTGAAGAATTATTAACTGCTGCTAAAAATGAAGCTTTAAATGCTTTTGGCGACGATAGAGTTTTTATAGAGAAATATATAGAAAAGCCAAGACATATAGAAATGCAAATTTTAGCTGATAATCACGGCAATATCATATGGTTAGGTGAAAGAGAATGTTCTATTCAAAGAAGGCATCAAAAAATTATTGAAGAAGCTCCTAGTTCTTTTATTGATAATATTACAAGGGTTAAAATGGGTGAACAAGCTATAAGCTTGGCTAGAGAGGTAAATTATTCATCTGCAGGAACTGTAGAGTTTGTAGTTGATCAGAAACAAAATTTTTACTTTTTAGAAATGAATACAAGATTACAAGTTGAACATCCTGTAACTGAGTTAGTAACAGGTATAGATTTAGTGGAAGAAATGATTCATATTGCTGATAATAAAAAATTAAAAATTAAACAAAATGACGTTAAAGTTCAAGGCTGGGCTTTTGAGTCAAGATTATGTGCTGAGTCACCAAAAAAGAACTTTTTACCTTCAGCGGGAAGGCTTGTAAATATAAACTATCCTGTTGGTGACATAAGAGTCGATAATGGGTATCAATCAGGAGGAGAGGTTTCTATTTATTATGACTCATTGCTTGCAAAAATTATCTCTAAAGGAAAAGATAGAAATGATGCCTTAAGTAAGATGCAAATAGCATTAAGCGATGTAGCTGTTGAGGGCATTGAAACCAATATAGATTTTTTAATGGATATTTATAAAAAAGATGTCTTTGCTAAGGGTAATATCAACACAAATTTTATTGCCGAGACCTATGATAATGGGTACGAAGGTAAAATAGATAATAAAAAAGAACAAGAATCAATTATTTTATTAGCAATTAGTTATCACATAAATTATCTGTACAGTATTAATACAGATATTAAAAATATATCAAAAAATTGGGTAGTTAGTTGGCAATACGATGAATATGAAATAAATATAAATTCAATTAAAAATAACTTTATTTCAATTATGCTTAATAATTCTTTAAAAGAATTAAGCTATCAAATTGATCATATTAATAAAATTATAGAAGTTTATATTAATGAAAAAAAAATAAAAGGGAGAGTAAATAATCAGGAAAGTTTTCTTAAGATTTTTTTTAATGGTACAGAAACTCACATTAAGATTTTTAGAAAAAATACTTATCAGCTGTATAGTATATTACCCAAAGAAAATATAAATAATAAATTAAAGAATATATTATCTCCAATGCCTGGGAAAGTAACTAAAGTTTTAGTAAAAGAAAAAGACAAGGTACAAGAAGGAGATAGTTTATTAATATTAGATGCTATGAAAATGGAAAATATAATTAAGTCTGATTTTAATGGCACTATTAAGGAAATATCAGTAAAAGAAAATCAATCAGTATCTGCAGATGAGATGCTTATTACATTTGCTTAGTAAAAAAGAATTTTAAGTTTCCTTTTTAAAACTTCATCTACTTCGTTTTTATTAACAAGGTTTTTTAAATTTTTTACTGAAGTAACCCTAGAATCTTTTATTCCACAAGGATCAATTTTATAAAAGTTTGATAGATCACAGGATACATTTAAGGATAACCCATGATAAATTATACCTTTTCTTACTCTTAGTCCTAAAGAACCAATCTTAGCTTCTTTTTTTTCTTTATCCAATGTCCATATTCCTACAATATTATTTTTCTTGTAAGCTTTTATATCTAGTTCTGAAAGCGACTCTATTATAAATTTTTCAATATTACTAACAAATCTCCTGATATCAAGTTTTCTTTTTTTCAGGTCTATTATAAAATAAATGATTCTTTGTCCAGGGCCATGCCAAGTTATTTTTCCTCCTCTGCCTGAATTATATATTGGAATTTTATTTATATAGTTTTGGTTTACTGGGTTTCCTCTACCACTTGTATAAATTGAAGGGTGTTCTAAAAACCATATTAACTCTTTTGCGGTATTATTTTTTACCTCTAAAAGCTTTTCTTCCATATAGTTTACGGCAAATTTGTAATCAATTATTTTTTTAGACTCTAATATTTCTATATTTTTCATAAATAAAATATATGTTAATTATAAAAAAATATTTAGTAAAAAATTATGAAAAAAAAATCAAGTAACTCATTAATTATTTTAAATAGTGATTTAATTACTAAAGTCATATCTGAACTAGGTAATGATAACTTTACTTTTATAATAAGTTTAATTAAAGAACTTCATCCTGCTGATACTGCTGATTTACTAGAAACATTAAATAGTGAAGATAGAAAAAAAATAGTGAAAATTATAAAAGAGAATTTTCCTTCTGAGACATTGCCCTCTATGAATGTTCCTATATTGCTAGATATAATAGAGGAGTTTGAAATAAGTCACCTTGTAAGAATGTTATCTGAGTTAGACACAGATGATATTACCTATGTATTAGAAATATGTGAGGAACAACTAAGAAAGGAAGTTTTAAAAAACTTACCTAAGGAATTACAAAAATTAATAAAAAAAGCCTTAACCTATGATGAAGACTCAGCAGGAAGAATTATGCAGACTGATTATGTTTCAATTCCAGTATCTTGGAATATAGGTCAGGTAGTTGATTATCTAAGAATGTCCAAAAGAGTACCTGATGAGTTTTACGCATTATTTGCAGTAGACTCAAGACATATTCCTGTTGGAACAGTACCACTTCACCTAGCAATGAGAAAAAAAAGAGAAGTTAAAATTACAGATATTATGACTACCAATCCTAAGATAGTAAGTGTTAATGATAAAAGAGAAGATATTGGATTTTTATTTGACCAATATGAATTAACATCAGCTCCAGTAGTTGATGCAAGAGGAAGGCTGATAGGCATGATAACTGTAGATGATGTAGTAGATCTAATTAGACAAAAAGCTGATGAGGATATGCATAAATTAGGAGGAGTAACAGGAGAGGGGGATCTTTATTTAGCTGCTTTCAAAACTGCGAGAAGCAGGTTTGGCTGGCTTGCTATTAATTTAATTACTGCTATTTTAGCCTCAATATCAATAGCATTATTTGAAACAGCTCTAGATAAGTTGGTATCATTAGCAATTCTAATGCCGATAGTTGCTTCAATGGGAGGAAATGCTGGAACTCAAACATTAACAGTAGCAGTGAGAGCTATGGCCACCAGAGAATTAACATCTTCTAACTCGTTGAGAGTATTTGGAAAAGAGATCCTCGTTGGAGCATATAATGGAATATTTTTTGCCTTACTAATTGGTATTGTTACAGGGCTTTGGTTCAAAGATTATTTATTAGGCTCTATCATAGCTTTTGCAATGCTTTTTAATCTTATTTTAGCAGGAACTTTTGGAGCAGCTATACCTTTAATATTATCATATTTTAAAATTGATCCTGCTGTAGCAGCTACAGTTATATTGACTACTATTACTGACATTCTTGGTTTTGTTATTTTTTTAGCATTAGCAAACTACTTGTTAATATAATAATAATTACTATAATAAAGCAATGATTCCCAATACTTTTAAAGAATTAGATTTTGATTTAGGTAACGATATAGAAGTTTTAAAGGATAGTATACAAGAGTTTTGTAAAAGAGAGATAGCACCTTTAGCTGAAGATATTGATAAAAAAAATGATTTTCCATCTCATTTATGGAAAAAAATGGGAGAATTAGGCTTATTAGGTATTACAGCTGAAGAAAAATATGGTGGTAGTGGGTTAGGCTACACAGAACATGTAATCGCAATGCAAGAAATAAGCAAAGCATCTGCTTCTGTTGGGTTATCTTATGGAGCTCATTCTAATTTATGCGTAAATCAGATTACATTAAATGGAACTGAGAAACAAAAACAAAAATATCTTCCTAAGTTAATTTCAGGAGACCATGTAGGTGCTTTAGCTATGAGTGAGCCAAGTGCGGGATCAGATGTTGTAAGTATGAAACTGAAGGCTGAAAAAAAGGGAGATGAATTTTGTCTTAATGGAACTAAGATGTGGATTACTAATGCGCCTAATGCTAATACTTTTGTAGTTTATGCTAAAACCAATGATGAGGCTGACAAAAAAAATAATTGTATAACAGCATTTATTATAGAAAAAAACTTTTCAGGTTTCTCTGTATCTCCAAAATTAGACAAATTAGGAATGAGAGGTTCTAACACAGCAGAATTGGTCTTTAATAACTGTATTGTTCCTACTGAAAATATTCTTGGTAAATATAATAATGGAGTATCAGTTTTAATGAGCGGTTTAGATTATGAAAGAGCTGTATTAAGCGGTGGACCTATTGGAATAATGTCAGCCTGTTGGGACATAGTTTTACCTTATATCGTGGATAGAAAACAATTCGGTCAATCAATAGGATCATTTCAGTTAATGCAGGGTAA
>CABZPW010000040.1 GCA_902527765.1 Rhodospirillaceae bacterium | reverse complement strand
AAAAGTATTTGCAATAAAGTCTGAAAAAATGTCAAAGTCAAAAAAAAATATAGTAGATCCTGTTTCTATTATAGAAAATTATGGAGCAGATACTGCTAGAATTTTTATGCTATCTGATAGTCCCCCTGAGAGGAACCTTGACTGGAGCAATAGTGGAATAGAAGGTTCTAGAAAGTTTTTAGTAAAAATTTGGAACTTTTTTAATAAACTAACTTTTAATGAAAAAGATTTAAATAAAAAAACTACATCTTTAAATGACAGTGCTTCAAGTTTAAGAAAGCAATTACATCTTTGTATAGAAAAAGTAACAAAAAGCTTAGATAATTTTCAATATAATGTAGCAGTAGCTTCATTGAGAGAATTTGCCAATTACTTTTTTTCTATTAAGCCCGACAAGGATAATAATGGTTTACTACATGAAGCTTTATCAAATTGGGTCATCATGATAAGCCCTTTAGCTCCGCACCTAGCTGAAGAGCTTTGGAAAAAATTGGGATATAAAAGCTTAGTTTCTCTACAAAAATGGCCAAGACATGAAAATAAATTTTTAATAGAAGAAAATATTAATTTAATAGTACAAATTAATGGAAAGAAAAAGTTAGTAATGAACATAAAAAAAGGTTTAACAAGAGAGCAGACTAAAAGAATTATTTTAGGAAATAGTAGCATAATAAAAATTATAGAAAGTAATAATTACAAAAAAATTATTATAATCCCCGATAGAGTGGTTAACTTAGTTATTTAATGTGAGTGCAATAATAAAAATTTTTATAGGGACTTTTTTTGTCTTTTTTTTAAATAGTTGTTCAAATTTTAAACCTTTGTATAAGAATAATTTAGAAAGCCTGTATACATTACAAGAATTTTATATAATCACAGATAAAAAAAATATATCAGAAAAAATAAAAAAAAATCTGATAGAACTATTTCCATCTAATAAGAAAGCTAAATATATTTTAAAAATTGAAGGCTTATCAGAAACTACAGGAACTGTATCTGATTCTACAAGAAAAATATCAAGATATAAAAATCAAGTATCAGCAAATGTTAAAATCTATTATAGACAAAAAGAGTATGATAAATTAATTTATGAATTTTATGAAAAAAGAGATGCTTCATATAGCTTAATTTTAAATAATATAAGATCTACAATAGCAAGTAAAAAAAATGCAGAGCTGACTAGCACGAGGCTTTTATCTGAAGAAATATATAAGAGAATATTAGTTTTTCTCTCTAAAAATTAGATGTGAAAATGATAATAAATGAAAGGCAATATAATAAGTTTATAGAAAATATTTCATTGTATAAGTTTATTCTAATTCATGGTCAGGATAGAGGAAAAGTAAGTGAAAAATCTCTTGAAATACAAAAGAAACTTGATTCTTTAAATCAAAACTCTTTAGAAACCATTAACTTAGATCCAGATGAGTTTTATAAGTCAGAAAATTACTTTTACACTTTAGTTTATCAACAGTCGTTCTTTAGTAAGCTTACTTTAATAAAAATAAACCTTGATTTATTTAAATCAGAAAAAGATATCTTGCAAGCTTTAGAAAATCAAGATATCAATAAAGCTAATCATATTATCATTGAGTCAAACTACTTATCAAAAAATTCTTTATTAACCTCTTTGTTTAAAAAAAATGATACCTTTGCATTAATCACTTGTTACCAAGAAACTAGTGTAAAGCAAGCTATAGTAAAATACTCAAAGTATTTTTCACTTAACTTGGATGACTATAGCTTAAGTTATTTAATTGATAAGTTTGGCAATGATACTTTAATCACGAAAAATGAAATTAAAAAGTTAGCACTTTATTCTAATGGTGAAAAAATTAATCATACTACTATTTTAGAAGCAATTGGAGATAATTCAATTATTACCCTTAATGAACTAACTGATTCTATAGGTATAGAAAAAAAGGAAAAAATTAATTATTTATATGAGAAAACATCTACTTTAGGCTTAAATTATATTGTTTTTTTAAGAAGCATAAGCCGTCATTTAAAAATAATATTAGAGGCAAAATCAAATAACCTTGAAAATGCAAATAATATCAAGCCTTTGATACATTTTTCAAGACATACAAAAATCAATCAACAAATAAAAAGTATAAGTATAAAGCAATTAAAGAAATACTTGGTAAAGATATACGAATTGGAAGTAGCTTGTAAAAATAATTATGACATTCACCAACTATTAATAAAAAAGTTTATTCTAGGCATGTCTAATTGTTAAATAAATCTATAATAGTGTCTAATTGTTCTAAATTTTTATACCTCACTAAAAGATATCCTTTTCCATCTTTATCTTTAATCTCTACTTTGTAACCTAACTTGAGTGATAAATACTTTTCGTAATCAACAATATTTGCATCTTTTAAGTTTAAACTCTTTTTAATAAGATCACTTTTTATATCTTTATTGCTTGCTTCTCTTAAAAAATCCTCTAATTGCCTTACACTCATATTATCTTTAACTACTTTATGTGCTAAGGCTAATTGGTTTGGAGCATTTAATAAAGCTCTAGCATGTCCAAAAGAGATTTTTTTTTCATTAAGAAGCTTTTTTACACCTTCATTTAGACTTAAAACTCTTAATAGATTTGTTATATAACTTCTTGATTTACCTGTACTTTTAGCTATATCCTCGTGCTTCATTTTATAGTTTTTTGTGAGTTTGTCATAAGCTATAGCTTCTTCTAATACTGAAAGATCTTCTCTTTGTACATTTTCAATTATGGCAGCTAAGGCATCTGATTTTTCACTTGTATTTTTTATGACTATTGCATTTATTGTTTTCATTTTTAGGCTTTTGCATGCTCTCCACCTTCTTTCTCCAGCTATAATTATAAATTTTTTATTATTTGTACTATTTTGATCTTTTTTAACTAAGATAGGCATTAGTAGGCCCTGCTCTTTTATAGAATTAGCTAGCTCCTTAATAGAATTATCATCAAAAAAACTTCTAGGTTGATGTACATTAGGTTTTATATCACTAATATTTAGCGTAAGGTTTTCCTCATTTTTATTATCTTTATCCTTAGAAATCTGACTGTTTTCTGTCCCTAATAATATATCCAAACCTGTCTTTAATCTCTTTTTTTTGACATTATCAACCATTAAACTGCCTCGACTCTTTTTATAAACTCTTTTGCTAGTTGAATGTACGCTTCAGATCCCATACATTTTCTATCATATAAAATTGCTGGCAACCCATGACTTGGTGCCTCTGATAACCTTACATTTCTTGGAATAATAGTTTTAAATACCTTATTTCCTAAGTGTTCTCTTGCATCATTGATAACATCCTCAGATAATCTATTTCTGCTATCATACATGGTTAAAACTATCCCTTCTAATTGTAAGTTTGGGTTTAGATTACTTTTCACTGCCTCAACAGTCTTTAACAATTGGGCTAAGCCTTCTAGTGCATAAAATTCACATTGTAAAGGGACCAGCAATAATTCTGATGCAACCAAAGAGTTGATAGTAAGTATACCAAGAGAGGGAGGGCAATCAATAAGAATATAATCATATGTGTTTTTTATCTTATTGATTTTATTATATAACTTTTTATTTCTATTTTTATCATCGCTTAACTCAAACTCTATTCCTGACAAGTTTATGCCAGACGGAACTATATCTAAATAAGGAATCTTGGTTTTTGTAGAAGCTTTTTCAATAGATATTTGTTCTACCATTATCAAGTCATAAACATTAATTTTTCTGTTTTCACTCTTAATACCTAGCCCGGTTGACAAATTACCCTGTGGGTCTAAATCTATTAATAAAACTTTTTTATCAATTGCCGCAAGTGCTGTGCTTAAATTTACTGCAGTAGTGGTTTTTCCTACTCCCCCTTTTTGATTTACAACTGATATAATCTTAGTTTTATTCATTTTTTATCTTTAATATTATCTATTTTAAGAATCTTAGCATCAGTATTAGTAACACTATCGTAACACTTATAATTAAAACAAAATAAGCTTTTAGCTTCAATAATTTCTTTCATATACGCCCTTCCTTTATGCAAAACCAAAGTTGTATTGTGGCATAAACAATGCCTTACTTTTAAAATAAGGTTTTTTAAAGGAGAAAATGCTCTAGAAATGATAGTTCTAATATTTGAGGCCCTTAAATTTTCAATTCTATCATTATACATTTTAACTTTTAATTTACATTCTTTAGCTACAGCATTTAAGAAAATATTTTTCTTTTTACTTTTTTCACACAATAATAAGTCTTTTCTACCCATGGCCGCTAAAATCATGCCTGGAAACCCTGCCCCTGTACCAACATCAACAGTAATATAATTTTTATCTTCTTTAGGCAAAATTTTTTCTATTTGAGCAGAATCTAGAATATGCCTTGTCCAAACAGCAGGCATAGTACTTTTACCAATTAAATTCATGTTTTTTTGATAATCTTCAAGCATCCTTACAAATTTTTTTAACTTAATAATAGTGTCTTCGTCTGGGTTAATTTGGTTTTTAAAAAAATTAAAATCTTTTTTGTTAACTTCAAACAACTTTTTTTACTTTCTTTTTTGTGTATAACAGAACAGATGAAAGCGCTGCTGCCGTAACTCCTGGAACTCTTGCTGCTGATGCCAAATCACTAGGCCTTGCAAGCTCTAATGCCTGACAGGACTCGCTTGATAACCCTCCTATTTCTTTATAGTTTATATTTTTAGGAATTTTAACGCGTTGATCTTGCTTGTAAGAAAAAATGCTAGCTTTCTGTTTGATTAAATGGGCTTCATATTTTGATTGTATTACTAATTGATTGAAAACACGTTTATCATAATTATTAAAAAACATATACTTGTTAACTAATTTATTTTTATCAAGACTTTCAAACCCTAATAACTCATACAATGTTCTTCTTTTTCCATCAGCACTTAAATTCAAATTAAACTTTTTAGCTTCATTTGGAGTAATATTTATCTTTTTACATTCATTTGTTAAATTATTTATATCTTGCTTATATTTTAAAAATTTTTCTTTTCTTTCTTTTGGTAAAATATTAAATTTTTCAGCTTTATCAGATAGCCTTAAATCTGCATTATCTGCCCTCAAATAAAGCCTGTATTCTGCTCTTGAAGTAAACATTCTATAAGGCTCAGGAGCTCCTCTTGTAATTAAATCATCAATCATAACACCTATATAAGATTCTGTTCTATCTAGCTCACACTCCTTGCTATAACTATCTAGTTTCAATGCAGCATTTATTCCTGCAATCAGTCCTTGCCCTGCAGCTTCTTCGTACCCTGTTGTACCATTAATTTGCCCCGCAAAAAACAAGTTATCAATATTTTTAAGTTCCAGTGTCTTTTTCAAAGCTCTAGGGTCTATATGATCATATTCAATTGCATATCCTGCTTGAGCTATCTTAACATTTTCCAAGCCCTTGATAGATTTTAAAAATAGCTCTTGTATTTCTATAGGCAAAGAAGTTGAAACTCCGTTAGGATAAATAATGTCAGAATTTAGACCTTCTGGCTCTAACATTATTCTATGCCTGTCTCTGTCAAAAAATCTTTTAATTTTATCTTCAATTGAAGGACAATAGCGTGGGCCCCTCGAAGCAATAGCTCCATTATATAAAGGACTTTTACTAAGAGAATTTTTAATAATTTTATGGGTTTCCTCATTGGTCCACGCCATATGACAAGGTAACTGTTTATTATAAACTTTAATAGTGTCCATAGAAAAAAACTCTGGCACAATATCACCTTCATCTCTTTCTAAAAAATCAAAACTAATAGAGTTTTTTTTTAATCTTGGTGGAGTTCCTGTCTTCAATCTTTCCATAGGCAAATTTAAAGACTTCAAGAAAGCCCCTAGCCCTACAGAAGAATTTTCATTGATACGACCCGATGAAATTTTTTTATCTCCTATATGAATAATACCATTTAAAAATGTTCCCGTAGTAAGAACAACAGCTCTTGAGGCTATAAAAGTCCCATTGT
>CABZPW010000039.1 GCA_902527765.1 Rhodospirillaceae bacterium | reverse complement strand
CAAAAAAGAAAAATTTTTAACATTAGATAAGCCACATGTAATAAATTTAAAAAACTTTGATTTCGTCTTAATAAGACAAGACCCTCCTTTTAATATGGAATATATAACAGCTACTTACCTATTAGAAAGACTTCCTAAATCTTGTATAGTTCTAAATAAGCCAAAATCCGTCAGAGATTGCCCAGAAAAACTTTTTGTTATGGATTTTTTTAATCTTATGCCTCCTACATTAATAAGCAAACAAAAAAATAATATTATTAAATTTGTAAAGAAGTTTAAAAAAGTTGTTATTAAACCAATATATGGAAATGGTGGATTAAATGTTTTTTATCTCAATGAAAAAGACCCAAATTTAAACATAATAATTGATAACCTAATATCAGAAACAGAGCCTGTCATAGTGCAAAAATTTATTAAAAATGTACGAAATGGCGATAAAAGAATTTTACTAATTAATGGTATGCCTGTAGGTGCCGTTAATAGAATTCCTGTGAATAATGAAATTAGAGCCAATTTACATATAGGCGGACTGGCAAAAAAAACAAATTTAACTAAGAGAGAAAAATTCATTTGCAATCAAATTAAATCTAAGATTAGGGAAAAAGGTTTATTTTTCACTGGGATTGACATCATAGATGGATATTTGACTGAAATCAATGTTACTTCTCCTACATGTATTAGAGAAATTGATTCTTTGAATAAAGTAAATATATCCTTTATTTATTGGGAGGAAGCACTGCAACTAAGAAATCATGGCTCCGATATCTTTGCCTCCTAATAAATGAAAATGCAAATGAGGCACCTCTTGTCTACCATGGATGCCAAAATTACTAATTATCCTACAGCCATGTAGCTCTAAATTAAATGTCTTTATAACTTTAGCAAATCCATCATAAATCGCTTTTTTTTCTTCTGAGGTAGCATTTACAGAAAAATCAAATATGTCTTTAAATTGCCCTTTAGGTATTATTAAAATATGAACAGGTGCTTTTGGAAAAATATCTTTAAAGCAAAGAATATGTTTATTTTCAAAAACAATATTTGCTTTGGCTTCTTTTTTTATTATTTTAGCAAAAATATTATTTTTATCGTAAGTTGTTTTTGTCATTTTTTTCTTCTTAATAATTCTTTTGCTATATCATTTTTTTTAATATTTAATTTTTTCCAAAGCACTAATAAATGAAAAACTAGGTCTGCACTTTCATAAATGACTTGCTTCTTTTTTTTATTATTTGAAGCTATGACAACTTCTATAGCTTCTTCACCAACTTTTTGAGAAATTCTATCTATTCCTTGAGATAATAAATCAGATGTATAAGATTTTTTTTCTGATTTTTTTCTATCTTCAATGACTTTTTCAATATAGCTCATAACCTCACTAAATTTATCTTCATTTTTGCTCATAATCTTACCGCAACTCCATTTTTACTTAATTCTTTTTTTACTTCATTTATAGTAAACTTTCCAAAATGAAAAACTGATGCTGCTAGTAAACCAGTTGCTTCAGTTTTACATGCCCCTTCAGTAAAATGTTCTAGTTCTCCAACCCCTCCGGACGCAATCACTGGAATTTTGATGCTTTTAGTTACTTTATTTGTTAACTCAACATTAAAACCTTTCTTAGTACCGTCATTGTCCATAGAAGTTAGTAAAATCTCACCTGCTCCAAAATCCGCGCATTGCTTTGACCAATCTACCACGTCTAAGTTAGTTTCTTTTGTTCCACCATGAGAAAATACTTCATAACCACTTTTGCAAATGCTTTTACTAGTTTTTTTTGCATCAATTGCTATTACTATGCATTGCTTACCAAATCTATTTGAGGCATTTTTTATAAGCTGTGGCTCATATATAGCAGCAGAGTTTATAGAAACTTTATCTGCCCCTGAATAGAGAAGTTTTCTAATATCTTCTACTTTTCTAACACCTCCTCCCACTGTAAGTGGCATAAAACATTTTTTTGCTGTTTTATTTACTATATCAAACAATATATCTCTTTTTTCTATACTAGCTGTGATGTCTAAAAAACAAAGCTCATCAGCACCTTGTTCATCATAAGTTTTTGCTTGCTCAACAGGGTCACCAGCATCCTTAAGATCAATAAAATTTATACCTTTAACTACTCTCCCTTCTTTAACATCTAAACAGGGTATTATTCTAATTTTTAACATTTTTTTTTATACTAAATATTTCTTTAAGGCTTACTTTATTATCATAAATAGCCTTCCCTACTATAACTCCATCAACGTTAAAAGAATATAGTTTTTTGATATCTTGAAAGTTAGAAACTCCGCCTGATGCAATAAGAGGTACTTTCACTATATTTTTATATTTTAAAATATTAATAAAATTAGGCCCTTTTAACACTCCATCATTATTAATATCAGTGTATATAATACTCTCTACTCCTAAATCAGAAAACTTTTTAAAAAAGTAAACAGCTTTTTTTTCTTTAAATAACTCGGTCCAACCTTTGATTGCAACAAAGTCTCCTATTAGATCTAAACCAACCGATACTTTTTTTGGAAATTTTTTAACTGCTTCTTCTACCAAATCATCATTAATAATTGCAGACGTTCCTATTATTACTCTATTAATGCCCAGAGAAATCCATTTCTCTATATCTTTAATTGTTCTTATTCCTCCTCCCAATTGAACTTTACAATTAGTGTTTTCTAAAACTTTCTTAATTGAAGTTTCATTTTTATTTTCTCCTGATAGTGCTCCATCTAAGTCTACAACATGAATCCAGGAAGCTCCATTTTTTTGAAAACTTTGAACTTGTTCTGTTAAGTTTTTTTTATATATTTTTTTTTTACTAAAATCTCCTTTAGTAAGCCTTACTATTTCTCCTTTAGATATATCTATAGCTGGGTAGACTATCATGCTCTTGTGAGTTCTTTATAATAATAGTTTCCTGACACCATATTGCCATTTGACAATTTATGATAAACAGGTAATTTTCCCCAAAGCTTAAAACCTAACTGTTCATATAAATTTATTGCTCTCTTCTGAGTTTCTCTAACATCTAAAATAACATGTGTATAATTATTTTTCTTGCATTCTTTTTGTGCAACTTCTAATAAAAGTTTTGCTAAACCATGTCCCCTTGCCCATGTTGCAACAAAATGAGTATCAATAAAAACTCTAAATATAGCAGCCTCATTTGTAGAGGAAAAAGTAACAACTTGTACTGAACCTGAAATTATTCCTTTATATTTTCCTACAAAAAGCCATCTGTTAGGAACTAAAATTACTCCTTTCCAATATTCAATAATCTTGTTTTTTGCAGGTTTTTTTATCCAACCAAACCCTATACCCTCCTGAATAGCATTCATAGTCGCTGAAGTTAGCTCTTCTAACTCTCCTTTTTCAAAATCTTTAATTTTTTTAACCTCAATCATTCAGGTTTCCAATCAAGGAATTCTTCCAAAAACTTTTTACCTTTTTCTTGGCTTTTTTCAGGATGAAATTGGACCCCCACCAAATTATCTTTAATTACAGCTGAAACTATTTTGTTTCCATAAATAGTTGAAGCTAGCACTTCATTTTTATCTTTACATTTCATGTGATAGCTATGAACAAAATAAAAATCGTTATCATTTAAAGAAGGGAAGTCCTTTTCTTTACTTTTATTTTCTAAACTAACATTATTCCATCCCATATGAGGAACTCTAATTTCTTTAGATCCGCTATCTATTATAATGACTTCAGAGTCTATAAATTCTAAACCTTTATTTTTTTTTCTTTCATAGCTAACTTTTGCCATGAGCTGCATTCCTATACATATTCCTAAAAACGGCTTTTCCTTATCTTTAATAAAATAATTTATAGCATCTACCATTCCATCTATTTTAAGAAGTTCATTTTTACAATTTAAAAAATCTCCAACCCCAGGTAATATTACTTTATCTGCTTTTATAACTTCCTCAGGTACTGCTGTTACATTTACATTAAAGTTTTGCTTGTTGTTTTTTACAGCACTTTCCAGAGAGTTTTGCAAGGATGCTAAGTTTCCTGAATTGTAGTCAATTATAGCTATATTCATTTTTTACCATCATTTAATATTTTTCCTTTTGTAGAAGGTATTGTATTAGATGAAGTAATATAAAGCGCTTTTCTCAATGCTATAGCCAACCCTTTAAAACAAGACTCTATAATGTGATGATTGTTTACTCCGTATATATTTTCCACATGAATATTAGCTCCAACTGCCTGTGTAAATGCTTGAAACCATTCCTTAAATAGTTCTGTATCCATGTCTCCTAATTTACTTTGCGTAAAAAATACTTTCCATACTAAGTAAGGTCTTCCAGAAAAATCTATTGCAACTCTAGTTAGAGTCTCATCCATAGGAACATACGCATGAGCAAACCTAGTTATACCTCTCCTGTCTCCTATGGCTTCATCTATAGCTTTACCTATAGCATACCCTGAATCTTCAGTGGTATGATGATAATCAATATGCAAGTCACCCTTAGCTATTAAATCAATGTCTATAAAGCTATGTTTAGATAGTTGTTCTAGCATATGGTCCAAAAAACCTATACCTGAGTTTATTTTATAATTATTTTTTCCATCAATATTAATATTTACTTTAATATCAGTTTCTTTAGTAACTCTTTCTAAGTTAGCCTTTCTAATCATAAAACACCTTATCCTTCTTTCTTAATAAAATATATCTTGCCCCATCATCACCATCTTTCTTTATAGCGTAACAATGGAACAAAATATAATTAAATAATTCATATTCTTTTAGCCATAAAGGCAAATTTTCTCTAATAAGACCCATAGACCCATTCAAGGTTTTTTTCTTACCTGTTATTACTAAGATACATCTAATATTGTTATCTATACTAGACTTTATAAATTGTGTAAGCGACTTTTTTGCTTCTTTTAAGGTTTTGCCGTGGAGGTCTAACTTATTTTCTGGTCGTATCAAACCTCTTTCTAGCTTTAACTTCATTCTTTTATTTATTTGAAAGTCTTGCTTAGAGAAATCTCTTTTTATTTCTTTAATTGCTAAGTTATCTTTATTTTTGCTAGAAATTAGTGGCTTTTTTTGCAGCATTGTATTTTCTTCGACGGAAGTAGTATATTTACCAATAACTTCATCATTTTCAGTTACCTTTTTCCATAATGCCAGTTCTTCCTTTTTAATTTTTCTATTTTTTGTTTGCATTAATATAAATTACCATTGTCTAAATCATTAACATCTGTTTCGCCCGTTAATAACAAAGTTGTATTTAGTTCTTTAACTAAAATTTCTATAACCTTTTCTACTCCAAGCTGTCCCATTGCACCTAATCCATATAAATAAGGCCTTCCCATGAATACACCTCTAGCTCCTAAGGCAAGCGCCTTTACTATGTCTTTTCCTGACCTAATGCCTCCATCGAAAAAAACTTCCACATTAGTACGCACTTCATTAATTACATTCTTTAATGCCATAATTGATGATATAGTTCCATCCAATTGCCTTCCACCATGATTAGATATTATTATACCTTGTATATCAAACTCGTTAGCAATTCTGATATCGCCTTCATCTAAAATACCTTTTAATATAAGTGGCCCCTTCCAAAGTTTTCTTATCCATTTTACATATTCCCATGACAACCCTGGATCAAATTGTCCATCTGCCCATTTTACTATTGAAGATAAATCATCAACCCCTTCTACATGCCCTAGAATATTGCCAAAGCTTCTATTTGAAGTACTTAACATTTTTAGACACCACTTAGGTTTTTTTAAGATTTGCAAAAAACTATTTAGAGATGGCTTTGGAGGAGCAGATAGTCCATTTCTAATATCTTTGTGTCTTTGCGCTAAAATAGGTAGATCCATAGTTAATACAAGAGCATAACAATTAGCATCTTGTGCTCTTTTAATTACATTTTCAACAAAGGTCCTGTCTCTCATCACGTATAGTTGAAACCAAAATTGTTCATTAGTACTTTCTGCTACCTGCTCTATCGAACATATGCTCATAGTTGACAAAATATATGGAATTTTGTTTTTTTCACAGGCTTTTGCAACTAGTATTTCACCATCTGGATAAAGCATGCCTCCCATACCACAAGGAGAAAAGCCAAAAGGTAGATTATATTCCTTTTTTAAAAAATTTTTACTAAGCTTTGAAGAGCTTATATCTCTCCCTACTCTTTGCCTTAATTTAATTTTATTAAAATCTGTTTCATTTTCTATATAAGTACTTTCGGTATAAGACCCCGAATCAACGTAATCATAGAACATCTTTGGCAGCTTTTTTTTTGCTAATATTTTAAGGTCATTTATTTCTAATACTTTTTTCATTTTGTTATTTTTGCACTCCTTACTTAGATAGTCAAACTCTGAAGTTTACTTTATTTTGATTTTAATTTGCTTATGCTAATTTCATTATTTAATCCTGATGCTAGCATTTCTGCATCATGTCCAAACCCAGTGAACAAATCTATTCTCGATGGTCCCTTTATAGCTGCACCAGTATCATGCGCTATAGCTAAAAAATTTTTTTTATTCTTGATATCATTAATCAATAAAATATCACCTAAATCATGATAACCTGTATCAACTGCTATGCTT
>CABZPW010000038.1 GCA_902527765.1 Rhodospirillaceae bacterium | reverse complement strand
TCGTATTGAAATAATTGACGAAAATGAAAAGCTTGTTAAACTATCTAATGGTAATAAAGCTATATATGAGCTACCAGTTGATGCAGTTCTTTCTGTCTCATATGTCCCAGGTGGAAAAAAGAAAGTAAAAGTGAGCCCGGGTGACTTGCTTGCGAGGATACCTTTGGACTCTCAAAAATCAAAAGATATTACAGGAGGTTTACCTAGAGTAGCGGAACTCTTTGAAGCAAGAAAGCCTAAAGATTACTCTTTTATTTCAGATTTAAGAGGTAAAGTAGAATTTGGTGACGACGTTAGAGGTAACAGAAAACTAGTAGTTGTTGACTTAGAAGATGAAAATAATATTGTAGAGTACCTTATACCTAAAGGTAAGCATATTATGGTACAAGAAGGAGATATAGTTAATAAAGGAGATCTATTAATGGATGGAAATCCAGTACCTCACGATATACTTAGAGTATTAGGAATTGAGGAATTAGCTAATTATCTGGTTAATGAAATACAGGATGTATATAGATTACAAGGTGTAAAAATTAATGATAAGCATATTGAAGTAATTTCTAGACAAATGCTTCAGAAGGTAGAAATTATAGAAGGTGGGGATACTGAGCTAATGCCTGGTGAAATATTAGATAGAGAAGATGTGGAAAGAGCCAATATTAAAGTTTTAGAAAAATCAAAACAGGTGGCCTCATTTATTCCTATTTTAAATGGAATAACTAAAGCTAGCTTGCAAACCAGATCATTTATATCTGCTGCATCTTTTCAAGAGACTACTAGAGTGCTGACAGAGGCTGCGACGGCTGGTAAAAAAGATGATTTAATAGGTTTAAAGGAAAACGTTATAGTGGGTAGACTTATACCAGCTGGAACTGGTAGGTCTATGTCAAAATTTAAGAAACTAGCCACTATAAATGAAGAAAAAATTAAAGCAGAACAGGCCAAACAAATAGAAGCTAAATAAAAAAGATATTATTTGTTGTAATATTGCAACACATAAATAATTTTTTTTTTTTTTTATACTTGACCGTATTGCCATCTATCAATAATATGCGTCTTTCTGGTAATTTAAAAAAGTTATAAAGGAAATTGTTAATGCCAACAGTAAATCAGCTAGTGCGTAAAGGTAGAAAGGCACAAATCAAACGAAACAAAGTGCCTGCTTTAGAAGCATGCCCTCAAAAAAGAGGGGTGTGTACCAGAGTCTATACTACTACACCTAAAAAGCCAAATTCAGCATTGAGAAAAGTCGCAAGGGTAAGGCTTACTAATGGTTTTGAAGTTACAAGTTATATACCTGGAGAAGGCCATAATTTGCAAGAGCATTCCGTAGTAATTATTAGAGGGGGAAGAGTTAAAGATTTACCAGGTGTCAGATATCATGTGGTTAGAGGTATTCTAGATACTCAAGGAGTTGGTAACAGAAAACAAAGAAGATCTAAATATGGCGCAAAAAGGCCGAAATAGGAGAAAGTTTTGTCAAGAAGAAGAAAATCAACTATAAGAGAAATTATCCCTGACCCTATATATGGTGATAAGGTTTTGGCTAAGTTTATCAGATCATTGATGGTAGATGGAAAAAAAGATGTTGCAGAAAAATTAATTTATTCTTCTTTTAATGCTATTAGTAAGAAAGAGAAAAACTCCGAGCCCATAGATGTTTTTAAAAAAGCTATAGAGAATGTACAGCCACAAATCGAAACTAGATCCAGAAGAGTAGGTGGTGCTACTTACCAAGTGCCTGTTGAAGTGTCCAGTAGACGTAAGCAGGCTCTAGCAATACGCTGGATAATAGATGCAGCAAGAAAAAGAAATGAAAAAACTATGATAGATAGATTAGCTAATGAGTTTTTAGATGCTACTAATAAAAGAGGAGCAGCTATAAAGAAAAACGAAGATACAAGAAAAATGGCTGAAGCTAATAGAGCCTTCGCACATTACAGGTGGTAACGGATATATTATGAGTAGAAAAACAGAATTAAGTAAATATAGAAACATTGGAATAATGGCGCATATTGATGCTGGTAAAACAACTACAACAGAAAGAATTCTCTATTACACTGGAGTTTCTCATAAAATAGGAGAAGTTCATGATGGAGCAGCTACAATGGATTGGATGGAACAGGAGCAAGAAAGGGGTATTACTATTACCTCTGCTGCTACCACTTGTTTTTGGAAAGACCATAGAATTAATATAATTGACACCCCTGGACACGTTGACTTTACTATTGAAGTAGAAAGATCATTAAGAGTTCTTGATGGAGCCGTAGCAGTATTTGATAGTGTTGCTGGAGTAGAACCTCAGTCTGAGACTGTTTGGAGGCAGGCAAATAAATATGGTGTTCCCAGAATGTGCTTCATTAATAAAATGGATAGGGTTGGAGCTGATTTTTATAGATGTTTAGATATGATAGAAGATAGATTAGGAGCTACTCCTATAGTCTTACAATTACCTGTTGGAGCAGAAGCCGATTTTTTAGGAGTAGTAGACATTTTAAATATGCATGAAATAATATGGCAACAAGATACTTTAGGAGCTGAATTTAAAATAAATGAGATTTCTGATGAATACAGGCAGAAAGCTGAAGAGTTTAAAAAGAAATTAGTGGAACTAGCAGTTGAGCAAGATGACGAAATAATGGAGCACTATTTGGATGGTAAAGAACCTAATATAGAGGAATTAAAAAAGTGTATTAGAAAAGGTACTATTAATGGAGCTTTCGTTCCAGTGCTTTGTGGTACTGCTTTTAAAAATAAAGGTGTTCAACCAATGTTAGATGCTGTAATAGATTACTTGCCCTCACCTTTAGACTTACCACCAGTAAAAGGAGTTGAGCTGAGTGGTAGTAAAGAGCTTACTAGAGCTAGCTCTGACTCAGAACCTTTCTCCGCGTTAGCATTTAAGATTATGACTGATCCTTTCGTAGGAACTTTAGCATTTGCTAGAGTTTATTCAGGTGTAATTGATAGTGGTTCAACGGTAGAAAATACTGTTAAAGGTAAAAAGGAAAGAGTTGGTAGAATGCTTCAAATGCATGCTAATAGCAGAGAAGATATAAAAGAAGCAAGAGCAGGCGATATAATTGCAATATGTGGCTTAAAGTCTGTGACAACAGGCGATACTTTATGTGATACCAATAATCCTATAATTCTTGAGAGAATGGAATTTCCAGACCCAGTTATTGAAGTTGCCGTAGAACCGAAAACTAAAGCTGACCAAGAAAAGATGTCTGAAGCGCTGGGAAGGTTAGCGGCTGAAGACCCGTCTTTTGGTGTAAGTTCTGATATCGAAAGTGGGCAAACTATTATCAAAGGTATGGGAGAATTGCATTTAGACATTATTGTAGATAGAATGAAAAGAGAATTTAAAGTTGAAGCTGATGTAGGTGCTCCTCAAGTTGCCTACAGAGAAACAATTACGTCTGAAGCTGATGTAGATTATACTCACAAAAAACAATCAGGAGGAGCAGGTCAATTTGCTAGGGTTAAAATGTTAGTTAAAAAAGGTGAACCGGGATGTGGTTTAGAGTTTGTAAATAAAGTAGTTGGTGGAAATATTCCTAAGGAATATATACCTGGCGTTCAAAAGGGTATAGAAAGTGCTATGCAAAGTGGGGTGGTTGCTGGATATCCGGTTATAGATATTAGTGTTACATTGTACGATGGCGCTTTCCATGATGTTGATTCAAGTGTAATGGCTTTTGAAATTGCAGGCAGATCAGCATTCAAAGATGCACTGTCTAAGTCTAAGCCAAAACTACTAGAGCCAATGATGAAAGTAGAAGTAGTAACACCAGAAGATTTTGTAGGGGATGTTATAGGTGATTTAAACAGTAGAAGAGGTCAAGTTCAGGGTATGGAACCTCAAGGAAATGCTACTTTAGTTAAAGCTAATGTTCCATTAGCTACAATGTTTGGGTATGTTAATAATTTAAGATCGATGACACAAGGAAGGGCAGTTTATACTATGCAGTTTGATAAATATGAATTAGTTCCAACTATGGTAGAAGAAGAACTTAAGTCAAAACTTGCAAGTTAATAATAGATTTATAAATATTGAAAACGGAGAAAAAAAATGGCAAAAGAAAAATTTGAGAGAACCAAACCACACGTTAATATAGGTACCATAGGTCACGTAGATCATGGTAAAACTACTTTGACTGCAGCTATAACTAAAACTTTATCCGAAACCGGGGGGGCAACCAGTATAGCTTATGATGAAATTGATAAAGCTCCTGAGGAAAAAGAAAGGGGTATTACCATTAATACTGCACACGTAGAGTACGAAACAGAAGGAAGACATTATGCTCACGTTGATTGTCCTGGACACGCAGATTATGTAAAGAACATGATAACAGGAGCAGCACAAATGGATGGAGGAATTCTTGTTGTATCTGCTGCTGATGGGCCTATGCCCCAAACTAGAGAACACATTTTATTAGCTAGACAGGTAGGAGTTCCGGCATTAGTTGTTTTTCTTAATAAAGTAGATCAAGTAGATGACCCGGAGTTATTAGAGTTAGTTGAAATGGAAGTTAGAGAGTTATTGTCAAAGTATGAATTTCCAGGTGATGATATACCAATAATCAAAGGTTCAGCATTAAAGGCATTAGAAGGTGATAGCTCTGATATAGGTGCTCCAGCTATTATTAAGTTGATGGAAGAGGTTGATAAATATGTACCGCAACCAGAAAGGCCGGTAGATCAACCGTTTCTAATGCCTATTGAAGATGTTTTTTCCATTTCTGGAAGAGGAACAGTTGTAACTGGTAGAGTAGAGTCAGGAGTTATTAATGTTAATGATGAAATTGAAATCATTGGAATTAAAGATACTACTAAAAGTGTGTGTACAGGAGTGGAAATGTTCAGAAAACTTTTAGACAGAGGTGAAGCTGGAGATAACATTGGTGCACTTTTAAGAGGTATTAATAGAGAAGATGTTGAAAGAGGTCAAGTGTTAGCAGCACCAGGTTCTATTAAACCGCATACTAAATTTAAAGCGGAGACTTATGTGCTAACAAAAGAAGAAGGAGGAAGACATACTCCGTTTTTTGGTAATTATAGACCGCAGTTTTATTTTAGAACCACTGATGTAACGGGTACTATTGAGTTGCCGAGTGGAACAGAAATGGTTATGCCAGGCGATAATATTAGTTTGACAGTTAATTTAATTTCTCCTATTGCTATGGCTAAAGGCTTAAAGTTTGCCATTAGAGAAGGTGGTAAAACTGTTGGCGCTGGAGTAGTTTCAGAAATAATAGAGTAATAATTGAATGGCGGGACATCAAAATATAAGAATAAGGCTTAAAGCTTTTGACCACAGAATTCTGGACAATTCTGCCCACGAGATTGTCAATACTGCAAAAAGGACAGGAGCTGATGTTAGAGGCCCTATCCCATTACCTACTAGAATAGAAAGGTTTACAGTTAACAGGTCTCCACATGTAGACAAAAAATCAAGGGAGCAGTTTGAAATTAGAACTTTTAAAAGACTTCTTGATATTGTAAGTCCTACTCCACAAACTGTAGATGCATTAATGAAACTAGATCTTGCAGCAGGAGTTGACGTGGAGATTAAATTATGAGAACCGGAGTATTGGCTAGAAAAGTAGGTATGACTAGGGTCTATAATTCAAATAGAGAGCATAACAGTGTTACTGTTCTTCAACTTCCTTCGAGTATAGTAATAGGACATAGAAAAACGGAAGTAGATGGTTATAATGCTCTTATACTTGGTTTTGAAAAAGTAAATTCTAAGTACATTAAAAAGCCCCAAAAAGAATTTTTTTCAAAAATAAAACAAGAACCACTTAAAAAAATAAAAGAATTTAGAATTTCAGAGGAAAATTTTGTAGAAAAAGGAGAAAGCATAATTAGTTCTCATTTTGTTGTTGGGCAATATGTAGATGTTAGATCTGACTCAATTGGAAAAGGTTTTGCAGGAGCTATGAAGAGACACAATTTTGCTGGCTTGAGAGCAAGTCATGGAGTTTCTATATCTCATAGAAGTCATGGTTCAACTGGTAATAGTCAAGATCCTGGTAGAGTTTGGAAGGGCAAGAAAATGGCTGGTCAAATGGGGAATAAGAAAACAACAATACAAAGTTTGGAAGTAGTATCAATAGATGAGGAAAGAAGTTTAATACTTGTTAAAGGGGGTGTACCTGGTTCTATTGGTGGTTGGGTGGAAATTACTGATGCAAAGAAAAAGAGTCTGCCGGCCGATGTTCCTTATCCTGCGGGGACAAAAGGTGATTCCAAAAACATTAAAAATGAAAACATAGATACAAAAAAAATAAATAATGGTGAAAAGAAAGAGGAAACAGCTGACTCAGAGACGAAAAATTTAGAACAAACTAAAAAAGCTACCAATGTTACACCTCTGGGTGATGGAAGTGAGACTAAGTAATGGATAAGGCCATAAAACATAAAATTATAGATTTAGATAATAAATCTAAAGAAAATATAGACTTACCAAGTTTTATTTTTTCTGCTGAAATTAAAGAGGAAATTGTTGCTAAGGTTGTAAACTGGCAACTATCTAATAAAAGACAGGGAAGCCACAAAGTCAAAGAAAGAAATGAGATAGTAGGATCTAATGCTAAAATATATAAACAAAAAGGTACAGGAAGAGCAAGGCATGGCTCTAAAAAAGTTGTTCAATTTAAAGGAGGAGGTGTTGTTCATGGTCCAAAAGTTAGATCTCATAATAAAAAAATACCTTCAAAATTAAAAAAACAGGCAATCAGAATTTTGCTTTCCTCTAAATTAAAAGATGGAAAGTTAAAGATAGTAGATAAATTAGAATT
>CABZPW010000037.1 GCA_902527765.1 Rhodospirillaceae bacterium | reverse complement strand
AAAGAAAAAAATATAGGGTATGAATAAAGTATTAAGCTTAGCTTATTTTGCTGGAGGTTCTAAATTTACCTTAGATCCTTTTATAGCTTTAAAAAATAGTAGACACGATTTAAAAGTGATCTTTACTAAGTCACTAAAAAGGTCAGGAAGGGGGAAGAAGAAAGCTCATAACCTGCTTTTAGATAAAGCAGTGGAATTAGGCATACCTGTAAACACTGTTGATGACTTTAGAAATATAGAAAATTTAAAATTACTTAAAAGTTTACAATTAGATTTTATCGTAGTTTTTTCATTTGGTTTGATATTACCTAAAGAAGTTTTAGAAATACCTAGATACGGATGTATCAATATTCATGCTTCATTATTACCTAAGTGGAGAGGGGCCTCTCCTGTGCAACATGCATTAATGAATAATGATAAAGTAACAGGCTATACTTTTATTATTATGAATGAAAGGTTAGATGAAGGAAAAATAGTTTATAAAGAAAAAATAAATATTGACATAGCTGATAATTATACCATCTTACTGAGTAAAATTATAAGTTCAGCGTCAAAAGTTTTGGTTAGTAAAATCGAAGATTTATCTAATAATAGTATAAAACCTCAAGCACAAATTCATAGTGAAGCCAGTTATTGTTATAAAATAAAAAAAGATGATACATATTTAAAATTCAATACTTCAGCAGAAGAAGTTTATGGAAGAATTAGGGCATTTAGTCCAAATCCTGGTGCTAAATGCTTTCTTGATGGAGAGCTGATAAAAATTTTAGATGCTAAAATTGAGGGCAATAGTAAATTCAATAAAAAAATAGGCTGTGTTACAGATGAGAGTTTATTAATATCTTGTAAATATGGATTTATTAGACTTATAAAAGTACAAAGAGCAGGCCGCAAAGCAATGATGGTAAAGGAATTTTTGAATGGTAGGAAGGTTAAAATAGGATCAGTTATAAATGAAAAAAAATAAAAAAATTAATTTTATAAACTGGGTAGGTGTTTATACTTTATTTACAAAAGAAACTAAAAGATTTTGTAAAGTTTACCAGCAAACTATATTAGCTCCAGCTTTTACTTCATTTTTATTTTTTTTGGTAATATCTATAGCAATAGGTTCTAGGGTAAATTATGAATTTAACTATATAAATTTTCTAGCACCAGGACTAATAATTATGACTATGATGCAAAACGCATTTGCAAACACATCTTCTTCTATATTGGGTTCTAAAATGCAAGGAAATATAGTCGACCTTTTAATGCCACCTCTAAATGCTAATGAAATTATTTTTTCATATGTATCAGCGGCTATTATCAGATCCATTCTAGTCGGATTTATGACCTGGCTTTTTATTAATCCATTTTCTGAGTTATATCTATTTAGTTTTTTAATTTTATTTATTTATACTATATTGGGTTCAATGCTTCTTGCTCTTTTAGGTTTGATAGCTGGTATATGGTCAGAAAAGTTTGATAATATGTCCGGTATTACAAATTTTATAATCACACCATTAACTTTTCTTTCAGGTACTTTTTATACTATTGATAGATTACCTGAACCATTTTTTACTATTATTCTTCTTAATCCTTTCTACCACATTATAGATGGATTTAGAAGTGCTTTTCAGAGTGATATTAATCATGATTTGGTTTATGGAATTACTTATATAAGTATGCTAAATTTAATATTATATTTACTTATTTATTATATTTTAAAAAAAGGATGGATGCTTAAGCCCTAATTTTTAGCCATGTCTAATTATTTATTATCAACCTATTCAAGAATTAATTTATCTTTTACTCACGGAAAAGGAGCGTGGTTATTCACTAATAATAAAAAAAAATACTTAGACTTTGCTTCTGGTATAGCTGTAAGTTGTTTAGGGCATTCTAATCCTATCTTATTAAAGGCTCTTAAATCTCAATCTGAAAAATTATGGCATACATCAAATCTTTATAATATTAAGGAACAAGAGAGGTTAGCTCAGGAATTATGCAATAAGTCGTTTGCCGATAAGGTATTTTTCTGTAACTCTGGTGCAGAAGCCACTGAGGGGTTAATTAAACTAGCTAGAAAATATCATCATATAAAAGGCGATTTTCTTAAAAAAAATATCATAGTTTTAGATAATGCTTTTCATGGTAGAACTATAACAGGAATACAAGCTGGTTCTAATTCTCTACATAAAGAAGGTTTTCTTGCCAAAGAAAACTGTTCCTGTGGCTTTATTAGAGTGCCACTAGGGGATATAGAATACTTGAAAAGTAAAATAAATATCAATACAGCTGCGATATTTTTTGAACCTATTCAGGGAGAGGGTGGTATAAACGTCTGTCCAAAAAACTATCTAAATCAAATTAGAAAAATATGTAATCAAAATAATATTTTAATGATATTGGATGAAGTTCAATGTGGTATAGGGAGAACTGGTAAAGTTTTTGCCTACGAGTGGTGGAATGTAAAACCTGATATGGTTGGGTTGGCTAAAGGTTTAGGAGGAGGTTTTCCAATAGGAGCCATATTATTAAAAAATAAAATAGCAAAATGCATTACTCCTGGAAGTCATGGATCAACTTTTGGGGGAAATCAACTTGCGTGTGCAGTCAGTTTAGCTGTAATGAAAGAAATTTCAAAAAAAAAGTTACTAAAGAATGTTTTAAATTTAGGAATTTTTTTGGAAAAAAAAATTAACAAAATTTTATCAAATAATACTTCTGTTATAACTGAGGTTTTTGGTAAAGGGTTAATGCTTGGTGTTAAATGTAGTGTACCTAATTCAGATTTAGCAAAAATTTTAAGAAAAAAAGGTTTATTAGTAGTACCAGCATCTAATAACGTAATTAGACTTTTACCTCCTTTAAATATAACAAAGAAAGAAGCTCAAAAAGCTATAGATATTATAAATGAGGCAGTAAATGACCTTAAATAAAAGAAGCTTTATAAATTTATCTGATATTAGAAAAGAAGAACTTAATAAGATACTAAAGCGTGCAAGACAATTAAAAAAATTAAGAGCTAAAGGTACTGTTTTTAAAAACAGTCTTGCAAAGGTTAACTTAGCTATGATATTTGAAAAGCCTTCCACAAGAACTAGAGTTTCATTTGAGATTGCAATCAAGGAATTAGGAGGACAAGCAATTATATTAGATGAAAGCATGACGCATTTGGCTAGAGGTGAAACAGTAGCTGATACAGCTAGAGTTTTAGATAGGTATTGTCAAATTTTTATGATTAGGACAAATAATCATAATAAACTGTTAGAGTATCAAAACTATTCTAATGCTCCTATTATTAATGGCCTAAGTAATATATCTCACCCCTGCCAAGTGATGGCAGATATTATGACATTTGAAGAAAGCAGAGACAAAATTCTAAGGAAAAAAATAACTTGGATGGGTGACTTAAACAATGTTCTGTTCTCATGGGTTGAGGCAGCTAATATTTTTGATTTTGATTTATATATTGCACACCCAAAGCAGATTAGACCTAGCAAAGAATTAAAAAAAATTGCTAATGGTAAAAAAAATATTACTTTTACACAAAATGTTAAGCAGGCTATACATAATAGTAATTGTATTATTACTGACACTTGGTTTTCTATGGGAAGTAAAAAAAGTAATATTAGTGAGCAGCACTTTAAACGATATCAAGTAAATGAAAAAAATATAATAGGAGCAAATGCAAAAGTTGCTTTTATGCATTGCCTTCCAGCTAAAAGAGGAAAAGAAGTTACCAAAGAGGTAATTGATAATAAAAAAATTTCTATAGTATGGGATGAAGCAGAAAATAGACTACACATTCAAAAGGCTATATTGGAATGGTGTTTAAAAAAAATTTAGTGTTAAAATTATTTATCTTATTAAAGTTTTTTTTATTATTGGGTGGCTGTACTTATCAATATACTAATGAATATAGTTTAGATACAGAAGACGTAAAAAAAATAAAACTCAATATTAAAAGTTTTGAAATTAATAAAGATAATTTAGCTATTACCACAACAGAAAACTTGTTGCAGAATGAGATCAATAAAAAAGCATTAAATAAGTTAGAAGCTTGGGCTTGGCAAAAGTTTGCTACAGAAGGCATTGAAAATAAAGCATTTTTGAATCTTCTAAAAATTGATACAAGTGTTATAGAGAAAAGTAAAAATAAAAAATCAATAATTTCAATTATTAACCAAGGTAAAGAAGTCTACAAAGTTGCTTTAAATTTTGATTTATCTATAACTACTAATGACAGCTTAATGAAAACATTAAAGATTACATCAAGTTTAGACTTTGAATTATTAAATAAATATTCAATAGCTCAAAGAAATAAAGTTATAATCTATAATGTCAATAAATTAATAAAATTAATAGATGATAAGGTAACTATTCAATTAAATAAAAAAGCTTTTAATAACTTTGTGATAATGTAATATTATTTAATAGTCTCTTTTAAAAGAAGTAGTACATTGCTCCTTCCATAAACATTAAAGAAAGAGCCCAACCTTGGTCCACTCTCTGAACCAAATAATATTTGATATAATGATATAAACCATTGTCTTAGGTCATTAGGAAAAACTTCTTTTCCTACCTTATAAACAATATTTTGATAATCTTCGGAACTAATTTCACCTTCCAATTTTTTAATTTCCTGTAAGAGTTTTTCTATTGCCTTCTTTTCCTCTATGTTGGGTATTCTTTTTTTTATATGAGGTAATATAAATTTTTTATAATATTTAATTGCTAATAAAATAATTTTATCTAATTCTTGTTCATCTTGCACGCTGAGTTTTTCTTTTAGATAGATTCTAACAAAATCTTTTATAGTTTTATTGTTAGTTGTGTTTAAGGCTGTTACTAAATTTAAAAGATTGGTAAAATCAATAGGGTAGGTAGTAGATGGAATTTTTTTTTTGTGAATATGCCATAGAGGGTTATCTAATTTTTTAATAGAATCTTGACTTTTCATACTATTAAATAATTTTCTATAATCGTCCATACTTTTGGGAATGCAATCAAAGTGAAGTCTTTTTGCTCTTCTGGGATTATTATACATAAATAAAGATAGACTTTCTGATGAACCATAGTTTAGCCATTCATCGATACTTAATCCATTACCTTTTGATTTAGATATCTTCTCACCCTTATCATCTAAAAAAAGCTCATAAGTCATATTAGAAGGAATTTTTTTTTCTATAAAACTTGCAATTTGACTTGATAGTTCAAATGATGGGATTAAATCTTTTCCATTCATTTCATAATCTATATTTAAAGCTGACCAGCGCATTGCCCAATCGACTTTCCACTGTAATTTACAGTTGCCTCCTGTTACTAAAGTTTCCTTATACTGATTGTTTTCTTTGTAAGCAATTATACCATTTTTTTTATCAATCACCTCTACAGGCACTTGTAGGACTTTTTTAGTTTTTTTACAGATTGGTAAAAATGGCGAGTAGCTTTCTCTTCTTTCTTTTCTTAAAGTAGGTAAAATGATATTGATAATGCTTTCATAATTTTCTAAAATTTTTAAAAGTTGCTTATCAAATTTTCCATTTTTATAATAACCTGTAGAAGAAATAAAATTATAGTCAAATTTAAATTTATTTAAAAATGACTTTAAAAGATTATTGTTTCTATCTGCATAGCTTTCATACTTACCAGTAAAGTCTGGTATCATGCTCAGAGGGGTTTCAATATAGTTTTCTAACTTTTCCGGAAAAGGGTAATCTTCAGGAACTTTTCTTAAAGCATCTAGGTCATCAGAGAAAGTTATTAAATTTGTTGAAAAATCAGAGATTTCTTTTAAGCAGTTAATAACCATATTAGTTCTTAGCACCTCTGCAAAAGTACCAATATGTGGATCTCCAGAAGGACCATAACCTGTTTCTAAGGTAACCACTTTTTTATTCGCTATTTTAGAAACTTTATTTTTAAGTTTTATTGCCTCTTGAAAGGGCCAAGCTTTGACTTTTTTATAATCGATATTATTCATTAAACTTATTTTCTATTTTTTTTGCGTCTTTGGTTATTAAAGGAAGTTGTAATAATGCAAATACTAAGGTTAATGGTAAAATACCAAAAACTTTAAAACTTACCCAAAACTCAGTTGACTGTGTACGCCAAACAATCTCGTTTAAAAGAGCAAGAAAAATAAAAAAACTTGACCACCTTATGGTCAGTTTTTTCCATGTACTTTCTTGTAATACAAAAGCTTTGCTCATTGCCATTCTTAAAAATAGTTTATTGAACTTTAGCCCAACTAGAAGAATTGAGGCAAAAATTAAGTTAATTAGTGTAGGTTTAAATTTAATAAAAAAATCGTTTTTTAAAAAAATAGTTAAACTACCAAATACAATAAGAAAAGCGCCTGTCACTATTGGCATCCAAGGTATTTTTCTATCTATATACCATGCAATAGGTATTACTACTATGGAAACAATAATAAAATAAAATGTAGCTTGGAATATACCTTCAAGTGGTATTTCCTTTAGAATTACTTTGTCGTATGAATTAACTAGAAAAAAGATTATCAAAGGAATTACTTCACAAAACAACTTTATGTAAGCCTTCATTTTTTTTCTCCTGCATTATCACCCAAGAGTGCATTAATAAAATCTTTTGGAATAAATGGAATTAGATCATCAATTTTCTCACCAACCCCTAAAGCATGTATAGGTAAATTGTAATTTCTTGTTATTCCTATCAAAGAGCCACCTTTAGCTGAACCATCAAGTTTTGTCATTATCACTCCAGTTAAACCTATATTTTGATGAAAAGAATCTATCTGATTATACGTATTTTGTCCAATTGTAGAATCTAAGACCAAAATTTTATTATGAGGAGCATCTTCATCATTTTTTTTAATAATCCTTGTCATTTTTTTTAATTCCTCCATAAGCTCAATCTTATTGTGTAATCTTCCAGCAGTGTCTATGATAAGTAAATCAAACTTCTCATCTATTGCTTTTCTATGTGCTTTAAATACAACTGATGATGGGTCTTCTCCAATATTACCAGATAAAACTTCTATCTGTATAATACTACCCCATTTCTCAATTTGCTCCTTAGCTGCTGCCCTAAAAGTATCAGCAGCAGCTAGTAAAACTTTAAGTTTCTTATCTTTTCCTTTTTTTGCTAGTTTAGCTATTGTTGTCGTTTTTCCTGATCCATTTACTCCAAAAACAAGTATTACTCTCAACTCTTTATTTGGTTTTAAATTTAACTCGTGATTGATATTAGAGAATTGCTTCTCTAAAAATTCTGCTACATTTTCTTGTGTATTATTATTTGTATTAATTTTTTTATTTTTTAATTCATCAATTAATAAATTTGTATTATTAACGCCTAAATCAGACATTAAAAAAGCTTCTTCAATCTCTTCTAAGCTTTTTTCATCCAGTCTTTTAACAAAAATAGCGTTTCTAATATTGGAAGAAGTTTTTTTAAAGTTATCACCTAATTTATTAAACCAACT
>CABZPW010000036.1 GCA_902527765.1 Rhodospirillaceae bacterium | reverse complement strand
TTTGATATATTAGAAAGGTTTGGTTCCTGATTTAATACAAATGGAATATTAGCTACTTTTATTCCTTTATTTGCTAAGTAAATAGACGTTGGTGTCTTTGATGTTCGTGATACTCCAAATAAAACAATGTCTGCTTTATTTTGTTCCATAAATTGTCCATCATCGTTCGCTATTGCATACTGTAATGCTTCTATTCTTTCAAAATAGTCTTCTGACAAACTGTGCTGTTTTCCCGGTATTTGCTCATTTTTTGTTTTTAATTCAAACCCTTCTTTAAGAGCTAAGATAGTGCTATCTAAAATTGGATGAGCATTTATCTTTATTTCCATACATTTCTTAAGTAAATATTTTTCCAGCTTTCTATTTATCATAGTATATAAAATCATTCCTGGCTTTTCTTTTACTGTTTTGATTATATTATCTATTTGCTTGTTAGACCTAATCAATGCCCATCTGCTTTCATTGAAATTAATGTTTTCAAATCTTGCATATACTGATCTAGCTACTATTGAAACTGTTTCACCTGTGGAGTCAGATATTAAATAAATATGTGGATTATTATTTAACATTTTAATAAAAAAGTAATTTTTAATCAAATATATCAGATTTTGATAAATTTTAATAAATCTATTAACAATATAATAAATTAATACGAGATATTAATGTTTTGTGAATAATTTTAATTTTGTTTTGTTTTTTAATGCAGACAAAAGTAGTAAATGTTAATATTAATGTTGATAAAATTTTATCCTTGTATTTATACTCACTACTACTACTAGTATATATAAATATATATTATTAATTATAAAATGAATAAACTTATACTAGATAATCTTAATTATAAAATTACAGAAGAAACTCCTGTATGGCTTATGCGGCAGGCTGGAAGATATATGAAAGAGTATCATATTGTAAAAAACAAATTTAATAGTTTTATGGAAATGTGTAAGAATTCAGACGCAGTTACTGAAATAACACTTCAGCCTATAAAAAAATTTGATTTTGATGCTGCTATTATTTTTTCTGATATATTATTAATTCTGGATGCTATTGATATAAAAGTAGAGTTTATACCTGGCAAAGGACCAGTTATAGAGAATTTAGAAAGTTTAAAAACTATAAAATTACTATCAAGAGAACTAAATAGTGATAAAGTAAAACCTTGTTATAAGGCAATTAAAAATATAAAAAAAGAATTAACTGATAAGCCTTTAATTGGTTTTTCTGCAGCTCCCTGGACATTAGCAACATATTATATTGAGGGGAACATAACAAAAGATTTATCAAGAATAAAAAGTTTTAGTTATAAAAATTCAAAAGAGATGAATTTTATAATTGATTTATTCTCTGACTTAATTTCACAACATTTGATAAATCAAATAGAGGCAGGTGTAGATTTGATACAAATATTTGATACACATTCTTATCAAATGGATTTTTATATGCATCATAATTATTCTACTAGACAAGTAAAAAAAATAGCAAAAACAGTTAGAGAAAAATATCCTAATATACCTATAATTTATTATAGTAAAAACTTTCAGTTTTTAGACAAAGAGGCAAATAATTATTTAAACTGTTTAAGTTTAAATTCAAATATTAGTTTAAAAGAACAAAAAGAATATTTTGAAGGAAATATTTGTTTGCAAGGTAACTTAGATCCTTACTTATTAGTAGAAGGAGGGGAGTACATGATTAAAGAAATTAAAAAAATTTTATCAGAAATGAAAGATAATTTTTTTATTTTTAATTTAGGTCATGGCATTTTGCCACAAACACCAGTTGAAAATGTATTTAAGTTAGTAGAAACAGTAAAAAGTTTTAAAAGGAAGGTTTAAATACAACTAAAAATACAATAACTATTAATAAAAAAGTAGGCACCTCATTTATTATTCTAAAAAATTTATGATTGTATTTATTTCTTTTATTATAAAAACCTTTATAACACTTAATAAAAAAACCGTGACACGCAGACATTAAAGTAACAAAAAATATTTTAATTAATACCCAAAGTTCTATATTATTATCAATTAGTATAAGTGCAAAACCAAGTATCCAAGTGACTAACATCGCTGGTGTCATAATTATTTTAATTAATTTATTTTCCATGATTAAAAATTTCTCATAAGTACTAATGTCTAATTTTTTGTCACTATGATAAACAAAAATACGAGGCAAATAAAACATACCAGCCATCCATGCAGTAAAGGAAATTATATGTATTGCTTTGATAAATAAATATGTATTAGTCATGGATATATTTTTTAACTAAATTAAAAAGCAACTTTATGTGATTGGAATTATCATTAAGACAGGGTACCATTAGAAAGTTTTCTCCTCCATTATTAAGAAATACTTCTTTTGCTCTTATATTTATTTCTTCTAAAGTTTCTATACAGTCTGATGCAAATCCAGGACACATTACAACTACATTTTTTGTTTTGTTTTTAGCCAAATCTATAAGAGTTTCTTCTGTGTAAGGAGTTAACCATTCTTCAGGACCAAATCTGGATTGAAAAGTAGTTAAGAATGGAATTCTTTTTTTAAATTTTTCTTTTAATAATCTAGTAGTTTTATGGCAATGACAATGGTAAGGGTCTCCTTTAATAAAATATCTTTTAGGAATACCATGATAAGAAGCAATTATTAAGTTTGGGCGCCACTTAATAGAGGATATACTTTTTTCCAGACTTTTGTTTAAAGCTTCAATATAAAAAGGATTAGATTCATAATGTGGCACAATTTGTATACTAGGTTGCCATCGCATATCTAACAGAGTTTTAAAAACAGCATCAGATACAGAACCTATAGTTGCTGATGAATATTGAGGGTAAAGAGGCAGTATGATTATATTCTCACAGCCTTTATTTTTAAGTTCTAAAATTTTATTTTTGATACTAGGCTCACCGTATCTCATAGCATAATCAACTATTAAATTTTTCTTTAAAAGCTTTTTAGCTAATTTTTTTTGCTGCTGAATAGTATAATACCTTAGAGGAGATTGATTTAATTCATGCATCCAAATTTCATTATATGTTTTAGCAGTTTTTGCTGGTCTGACATTTAATATTATTATGTTTAAAATAAACCACCATAAATATTTGTTAATTTCGATAATTCTATTATCTGATAAAAATTCCTTTAAATATTTTTTAATATCTTTTTTTGAGGTAGAAGAGGGAGTGCCAAGGTTTATTAACAACACCGCGTTTTTTCCGAAGGCAATCTTAGGATGAGAGCTAGTTTTTTTTATTACCATTAATTTTACTACTTTATTGACTTATATAAAATTTTATTATAGTTTACTAATCTAATATTTCACTTATTATCTCAATTAAAATGCATTTACAAGATTTAAAAAAAAAGAAAACTCATGAACTTTTGGAATTAGCAGCAGAGCATGAAATAGAAAATGCGGCTAATATGAGAAGACAAGATATTATGTTTAGTATTTTAAAGTCTGTTGCAGACAAAGGAACTTCTATTCACGGAGATGGAGTGATAGATATTCTACAAGATGGTTTTGGCTTTTTGAGAGCGCCCGAATCTAATTATCTCCCAGGTCCGGATGATATATATGTTAGCCCTAGTCAAATTAGAAGGTTTGGGCTTAGAAATGGAGATACTGTTGAAGGGGAGATTAGACAGCCAAAAGACAACGAAAGATATTTTGCTTTGCTAAAGGTTACCACTATAAATTTTGAAAGTCCTGACAAAATAAGGAATAAAATAAATTTTGATAACCTTACACCTTTATATCCAAATGATAAAATTCAATTAGAAATGGACTCTTCCGACCCAGATATAAAAAAGAAGAACATGTCTACAAGAATAATGGAATTAGTTTCTCCTATAGGCAAAGGTCAAAGAGCACTAATAGTATCCCCTCCTAGAACAGGAAAAACAGTTTTTTTGCAAAGCATAGCGCACTCCATTGAGATGAATCATGAAGAAATATATCTTTTAGTTTTACTTATAGATGAAAGGCCTGAAGAAGTTACAGACATGCAAAGAACTGTTAAAGGAGAAGTAGTGTCTTCTACTTTTGATGAGCCCGCAAGCAGACATGTTCAAGTAGCAGAGATGGTCATTCAAAAAGCTAAAAGGTTGGTAGAGAGTGGTAGAGATGTAGTAATATTACTAGACTCAATAACTAGACTAGCAAGAGCATATAATACTGTTGTTCCTTCATCAGGCAAAGTATTAACAGGAGGTGTAGATGCTAATGCATTGCAAAGACCAAAAAGATTTTTTGGGGCCGCAAGAAATATCGAAGAAGGAGGAAGTTTAACTATAATAGCCACAGCGCTGATAGAAACAGGGTCTAGAATGGATGAAGTTATATTTGAAGAGTTTAAAGGGACTGGAAATGCAGAGATTGTTTTAGATAGGAAACTAGCTGATAAAAGAACTTTCCCAGCTATTGATATAGCCAAGTCTGGAACAAGAAAAGAAGAACTTTTAGTTGATAAAGGGGTATTATCAAAAATGTGGGTTTTAAGAAAAATTCTATCTCCTATGGGAACTACAGACGCGATGGAGTTTTTATTAGAAAAGCTTAAATCTTCTAAAAATAACGAAGACTTCTTTTCAGCAATGAATCAATAATCATTTTTCATTACAATTGAACCAAAGGTTTTTCTTAATTCCAAATCAGTATGTGCTTTAGAAACCTCTGAAAGGTTATAAGAGGTATTAATTTCTAATTTAATTTTATTAGTTGAAAGCATTTCAAACACTCTGCCCGAACTGTGTAAAAGATCATTTTTTTTTGTTCCATAGGTCATAAGAGTTGGCCTAGTAAAAAACAAGCTTCCTTTTGAAGCCAAAAGGCCTGGATCTATGGGCGGACAATTTCCAGATGAATTTCCAAAAACAACCATAGTGCCAAGTGGCTTTAGACAATCCAAGCCTAATATTGCTGTATCTTTTCCTACTCCATCAAAAACTACATCTACGCCTACATCATTTGTTAAATATTTTGTTTTTTCAACAAAGTTTTCACTTTTATATAAGATAACTTCATCACATCCATTTTGTTTAGCTAAGATAGCTTTTTCTTCAGTTCCTGCTGTACCTATTATTTTTGCCCCTAGATGCTTAATCCACTGACAGGCTAATAGACCAACCCCTCCAGCTATAGCATGAAAAAGAACTGTATGCGTATTATTCACTTTAAAAAGCCTTTCTACTAAATATTCTACAGTCATTCCTTTCAATAATACTGCTGCGGCCTGCTGATCTGAAATGTCTTTAGGAATTTTAACCAACTTATTTGCTTCGATATTTCTTTTAGTGGAATAGCTGCCCAAAGCCATAACGTATGCAACTCTATCACCAATTTCGTACTCGTTTACGTCTGAAGATTTATCTACTACTACTCCGGCGCCCTCCATTCCTAACTTAGTAGGTAAAGGAAGAGGGTATAGACCAGACCGATGATAAGTATCTATAAAATTAAGGCCAACAAATGTATGCTCTATAGTTACTTGCCCTGGTTTTAATTTTTCAAGCTCACAGTCTTTCCATAAAATACTTTCAGGGCCACCATTTGCTTTTATTTCCACTTCTTTTATCATTTTATTAAACTGCTTTTAAAATCTAGATTAGTATATTATTATGATAACAACTTATCTGTGATAGTAAATATGAAATTATTTTATGAAAAGCATATATTTTTTTGCACTAATTTAAGAAAAGATAAAGAAAAAATTTCATGTGGAAAGCATAAAAGTCAAGAGCTCAGAAATTATATGAAGAAGAGGGTTAAGGAACTAGCAATTAAAAAAGTTAGAGTTAATTCATCTGGGTGTTTGAATAGATGCAAACTAGGTCCAATAGTGGTTTCATACCCTGAAGGTAAATGGTACAAAATATCAAGTAAAGAAGATGTTGATTTGTTTATAGACGAGCTGTTAATTAAAAGAAAAACGTTTAAGAAAAATTTAATAGAAAACTAAATGCAAAAAACAATATTTGCACTCGCAACAGGCAATCAAATAGCAGCACTTTCTGTAATCAGAGTATCAGGAGAAGACAGTGAGAGAATTTTAAAAAAACTAACATTAAAAAATACGCCTGCAGAGCGAATTTTAACTTTAAGAAACTTTTATTTTCCAGACAGTAATAAAAAATTAATAGATAGATGTTTAGTAGTTTGGATGCCGGCACCTCGTTCTTATACAGGGGAGGATTGTATAGAAATTTATTCGCACGGAGGAGACGCCGTTTTCCAAGCCTTTTTTTCTGCTTTAATGTCATTTCCTAATGTGCGTTATGCTGAACAAGGAGAATTTTCTAAAAGAGCAATAATTAATGGAAAAACAGACTTGGTAAAAGCGGAGGCTGTTAATGATTTAATAAATGCCCTTACTGAGAAACAAAGAGAGCTAGCAACAAGTCAATTTAATAGAGGTTTATCTATTCCAATAATGAAGTGGAGAAAAGAAATTTTAAGGTGTATGTCACTAATAGAAGCAAATATAGACTTTTCAGATGAAAGTGATACACCAGAAAGTGTAAATATAACCCATGAGCTTTTAATATTAAGAGAACAAGTTAAAAGCGCTATAAAAAATAAAGATTATTATGAACTAGTTAATAAAGGGATAAAGGTTGTATTTAAGGGAAAGCCCAATGCAGGAAAATCAAGCATATTTAACAGCATTTTAAAAAAACAAAAGGCCATAGTTAGCAATACTCCAGGCACCACCAGAGACATCATTGAAGGACAAATAAACTTTAAAGGGTACGCTATAAACTTTTATGACACTGCGGGAATTACAAAAACAGAAGACAATATTGAAAGGGAAGGAATTAGAAGAACAAGAAAACTATTGAAAGAAGCAGATATTATTTTAAACGTCACAGAAGACGATAACTTTCTGCCAAAAAGCCAAAGCAAAAAAGAATGGCTTGTTTTGAATAAAATAGATAGAAGTAAAAAAATTAAAAAAAACTTAAGAGGCAAGGCTATATTAGTTAGTGCAAAAACAGGAGAAGGACTTGAAGAAATCTTACTAAGAATTCATAAAGAAGCAATTAAAAAAACTAAAAGCCTCAATGACCCAAAAAACATAATTTTGAATCTAAGGCAAGCAAAAGAACTAGAAGAGGCAGAGCTCAATATTACAAAAGCATTAGAGGAAAAGTCTGAGGAAATTATAAGCGAGCACTTAAGACAAGCCAACAGAAGCCTAGAAAGAATAATAGGAACCATCGATGTAGAGGAAGTGTTAGGTAATATTTTTTCTAATTTTTGTATAGGCAAATAAAGTTTCACGTGAAACTTAATGAAAAAGTTGGTTATATGTTCCACGTGAAACACTAATAAGTTTTGGTAGACTATTTTGATGGCATCTATATATTTAAATAGTTATGAATATGACAAAACTTACTGATGTAATAGTTATAGGTGGTGGGCATGCAGGCGTGGAGGCAGCAAGCGCAGCTGCCAGAACGGGTGTACAGGTGCTATTAATCACTATGGATAAAAACAATATAGGAGAAATGTCATGTAACCCTGCAATAGGAGGAATAGGGAAAGGGCATATAGTAAGAGAAATTGATGCGATGGGTGGTATAATGGCAAGATGTGC
>CABZPW010000035.1 GCA_902527765.1 Rhodospirillaceae bacterium | reverse complement strand
TGCTGTTCAAGAAAGTATTAATAGGGAAGATGTTTTAATTTGTTATTTGCATTCAAGCCTTTGTAATTTATTAGCTGCAGGTATTAAGCTTATTCCTTTGGGGCAAACTGAAGGTCAAAAAATTCAAGTTGAATTAAATAAATATATAGAAATAGAATATAAAAGTTTACTCAAAGAGAATCTTAACGACATAGGAAACTGTGGTTGGGTAAATGATATTGTATCAATGAAACATGAAAATCAATTTACAAGGATATTTAGAACATGACAAAAATAAATTATAATTACAACGGTCCATTAAAAGTTGGAATTGGAGGACCAGTTGGCTCAGGAAAAACCACACTTTTAATTGAATTATGCAGAGAATTTAAGAAAAATTTTGAGATATGTGCTATTACGAATGATATATATACTAAAGAAGATGCAAAAATATTATCAAGGTCTGGTGTACTAAGTAATAGTAGAATAATGGGAGTTGAAACAGGAGGATGTCCTCATACAGCTATTAGAGAAGATGCTTCCATTAATATTTCAGCAATGGAAAAGATGAATAAAAGGTTTCCAAAGTTGGAAATACTATTTCTAGAATCAGGAGGAGATAATTTGGCCGCAACTTTTAGTCCAGAATTAGTAGATATAACAATTTATGTTATTGATGTATCTGGTGGAGAAAAAATCCCTAGAAAAGGAGGTCCAGGTATTACTAAATCAGATTTTTTAGTAATTAACAAAGCTGACCTATCTAAAATAGTAGGGGCCTCTTTAGATATTATGAAAAGGGATACAAATAAAATGAGAAAAAAGAAACCTTGGACATTTACAGAAATTAAAAATAAAAAAGGTTTAGGTGAAGTATTTAATTTTATTAAAGATGTTGGTGGTCTTGAAAAAAGTGATTATGAAAATTTTATAAATTAATGTTTATGGATGGTATTAAAAAAAAATTATGACTGAAAATTATAGAGAGTTTTTAATGTTAGAATATGCTAGAAAAGTAGCTAAATCTGAAAGCATGGATTTTACGAAGGGATACTATAAAAATAAGATTAAAGATCTAGCTTGGTATAACCAAGACAAAGAATTAATGAAAAAACATCAAAGGTTTCTCAACTATATTTATTCCACTTTTGAAAAATATATTATTCATAGAAATATAATTATATATTTTTATGAGAAAATTCCTTGTTCAATCTCAGTTTTAAATAATACAGTAAATATATCAAGAACTGCCTTAACTAGGATTATAAATGACTCAATAGAAGAAAAATGGTTGTTTACTAAAATTAATAAAGATAACAAAAGACAAACTTTAATATTACCAACGGAGCTAAGAATAAATTTCTGGCTACTATATTGTAAAAGCAAATACGAAAAAAGTAAATTAGCTGGGTTGGCTGATGCTCATAAAGCACTATATCATTATGACGCAAATATAAAAAATTATATGAAGAAAAAGTAACACTTTTTTTAAATGCAACTTTTGTTTATGCTAATCAAATATATTAAGCTGTTATTCGATAATAAGTATAACCTTAATTGGACTATTTAGATTATTGAAAAAGTATATTATTTCAAAAGAAAGGAAATAATATGAAATTTTTAATAATAATATTTAGTTTAGTAAGCTTTAATATATTAGCCTGTGATGGTAAAAGAACTCTACTTAGTAGTGATGTTCAAATATGGTTAGGTAAAAGCTCTGAGTTCTCAAAAACCTTTAATAAAAGTAAGTGTATATTAGATAAAGAGTTAGAAGGTCTATCTTTAAATAATAAAAAATTAATAGCTAAATTGATTTTAAGATCATATCAAACAGAGGATAAAGCCGATAAATATAGTTTTTAAGTTTATGTATAAATATAGATACAGTTAGATTTATATAACTATATATTGCAATTTATTTATAGTAATTATAATTTAATTTTTTAGGTTATGATTAATATAATACAAAAAACTCAGCTTTTAGTATTTTTTTTAATTTCTATCATATGTAACTCTCAATATACTTATGCTGGTAATTATAATTACGATAAATATCTAACAGGTTATAAATACTTTGCTAAAGTTCAAAATTTTGATTTTGCTTCACAAGGCATAAATTTAGAAATGGCATATATGTATTTGCCTTCAAATAATAAAAAAAAAGGAACTGTAACTTTATTGCATGGAAAAAACTTTACTAGTAATTACTGGAAAGAAATTGCTTTGAAATTATACTCCCTAGGCTACGCAGTGCTTATTCCAGATCAAATAGGTTTTGGTAAATCTTCTAAACCTTTGACTTATCAATACACATTTGAAACTCTAGCCTTAAATACAAGAAAATTATTAGACTCGTTAAATATTTCTTCTACACAACTAATAGCACATTCAATGGGAGGTATGCTAGCATCCAGATTTTCTTTAATGTATGAAGATATTATTTCTAACTTAATATTAATCAATCCCATAGGTTTAGAAAACTATCTTGAATATGTAGAATATAAAGATATCAATTTCTTTTATAATAAAGAATTACAGCTTAAACCGGCAAATATTATTAATTATCAAAAGAAAAATTACTATGATGGCCGATGGAATAAAAAGTATGAAGTGCTGGCTTCTCATCTTATTGGTTGGATAAATGGAAAAGACTGGAAGTCATTGGCAAAAATAAGTGCTAATACTTATGATATGATTTTTACTGGGTCAGTCATTGAAGAGTTTAAAAACCTTAAAGTACCAGTTTCTTTAATAATAGGCACTAAAGATCGTACAGGGCCAGGAAGAAATTGGAAAAAAGCTGGTGTTACTTATGATCTAGGTAGATATGATTTACTTGGAAAAAGAGTAAAAAAAATAAATAATAATATCAGGCTCATAGAATTAAATGGTTTAGGACATCTATCTCAAATAGAAGATTTTGAAAAATTTTATTCAGAGTTAGATAAGGTTTTATTAAACTAAATTTTTTCATTAGTGTACTATTCCTAATATGTATGAAAAATATGATGTTGTGATTATTGGAGCTGGGGCTGCTGGCATGATGAGTGCAATAGAGTGCGGTAAAAGAGGAAGAAAGACATTATTAATTGACCATGCAAAAAAGATAGGAGAAAAAATTAGGATTTCTGGCGGAGGTAGATGTAATTTTACCAATTTAAATACTAGTCCAATCAAATATATTTCTAAAAACCCAAGCTTTATTATTTCAGCTCTTAATCAATACAATCAAGAAGATTTTATTGATTTAGTAAAAAAATATAAAATCAAATATCATGAAAAAAAATTAGGACAACTATTTTGTGATAATAGTGCACAAGAAATAATAGATATGTTATTGAATGAATGTAAATTAGCTAATGTCGTTTTAAAAATAGATACCAAGGTTATAGAGGTAAGTTATAAAGATAAAATTTTTATTACTCGAGATAATTCCAAAACATATCTAAGTAGTTCACTAATAGTAGCTACTGGAGGATTATCAGTTCCAAAAATAGGGGCAAGTAAATTTGGATATGATTTAGCTAAACAATTTAATCTAAATGTCATTGATACAGTTCCAGCTTTAGTGCCGCTTACTTTTAATGAAAAAATACTAAATAAATGTAAACTATTAGCAGGAGTTTCTGCAAATGCTATCATATCTCTTAAGAAAACCCTCTTTGAAGAAGGAATGCTTTTTACACATAGAGGATTAAGTGGACCGTCAATTTTACAAATCTCTTCTTATTGGAAAGAAGGAGAAAGTCTTAATATAAATCTTTGTCCAGAAAAAAATATATTTAACTTTTTATTAGACAAAAGAAATACTTCTCCTAAACAGAATATTAACTCAATTATAAATTCTTTCTTAGCCAAAAGGCTAGCAAATATAATATGTGAGGAAAATCAAATAGCCGGAAATATTGGTGGATTATCTAATAAAAATATAAAAAAATTATCAGATTCAATTAATAACTGGATTGTTGAGCCAATAGGAACAGAAGGTTATAAAACTGCTGAGGTTACTTTAGGTGGTGTAAATACTGATGAGTTATCATCAAAAACTATGATGTGTAAAAAACATCCAGGATTATTTTTTATAGGAGAAGTTGTTGATATTACAGGGCATTTAGGTGGATATAACTTTCAATGGGCTTGGTCATCAGGTTTTGTTGCAGGTCAGCATGCTTAACCAAATTTTTCATTAATAAAAGTCGCTTACTTTTTTACTAGGATTAATTTTTTTATCTATTGATTGTCCTGTTAAGGGTATATCGGTCTTTTTTTTATAATTGCTTTTATTTTGATTTTCATCACTGCAACTAATTAAAAAAAAACTAAATGCTATTATTATTTTTATTAAAAGTATTATTTTCATTTTAATTTTTTTACTGTATAAATTATAACAATACTATTTACAATTTAAAATGTTTTGTATAATAAAAAATGAATAAAATAAAAGAATTTTTACACTCTGAAAATATTCAACAAGCATTATTATATATTACAATAGTGGCTATAATTCTAATAAGTATTTATATATTTTTTAGTTTTTATATAGAAATTTTTCTTACACTTATATTTGTTACACTAGTTTTAATACTTAAAAAAATTAAATAAAATTTAATTATTTAAAGCCAATATTATTGAGTTATTAACTTTCTAGTACCAGGTAATGGAGGAGAAGATGCTTTGCCAGCAAAGCATTGTGCAATTGACATCCACTGAGTGGAGGTTTTGCCACTTAACTTTAAATTTACATCCTTTATATTTCTTACTTGTGTAACAACTTGACAAAATTCTTCAGCTAATCCTTCTATTATTTCTTTATTTGAAGGTTCATTAAACTCCCAAACTTTTCCAGACGGAGAAATTAGCTTAAGATAAGGTTTTTCAATTGGTATTTCTCTATTATTTACTTTGTATGTCCATTCAAAAGTATTATTACCTATTATAACTATATTTAAAATTCTATCTTTATTATTACGTACTTTACCAAGTGAGTCATAAATTGCTTGTGAATGTGCCCAGGTTTCCATATGTCTTGCACTTATTGATGAGATGACGCTCATATCAGGACCAACCCATTTTACTCTTTTTTTTGGAGACTGTTTTTTAAACTCTTCCGATACATTTTTAAAAGTACTTTGCCATATATTAAGTAAGTTTTTTCCTTTTAAATTTTTTGTTATAGATTTTTCGAAATCATTTAATTTTTTTCCTTCTTTAAAAAAAGTTTGTAAATTATTATTAAAACTTTCCCATTCAATATCTCCTTGTAAAGACTTGTAAGCAGCTATATTCCATACATGGAGGTGTCGTATAATATCATTAAAAGACCAATGTTTAAATTGTGTTGTAGTATCTAGGCTATTTTCTGAAATATTAGATAATATTTTATATATGTCTTGTGATTCTTCAAAAAAATCAATAGCTTGCTTTAACATTTTTTTATTCTAATCTTCATAATATAAATCTTCCATATCTATATCTTTTATACTCTCTGCAGAAACTTCATAAATACTATTATATACATCTTTTACGGGAGGAGTTTTTTTTAAAACTCCTTCAATAAGAATTGGCTGGTACATGAACCTAACTTTTTCCGGTTTTTTTAGTTTAACAAAAATCATTTGATTTGGAGGGGGGAGGAGGAACGTGTATACACATACCTGCATCAGGCACCAAGACAAACTCTTCTACTGTCAAGCCTTCTGCATAGTCAAATTCTAGAGGCACCATAAAACCATCTATTTGAATTTTCTTTCCTACCACTTCATCATTTATTAAAAGGCCTGCCTTTTCTACCTTTTGTAAAAATATTTCATCTTCCCACATTTCTTCAGTAACCCCAGACTCAGGAACAAAGTCATAAGCATATTTTGGAACTAACTCTAACCACTTTAGCCTTATACTATCATCGCTGTGAACATTGTTAAAAAATAATAATAATACTACTAAACATTGAAAGAAGAATTTAAGAACCAATTGCACTTTAAATACCATCATTAATAGATTTTCTAAAAGCTTGAATACTTGGAAATATACTTACTAATAATGAAGAAATCAAAACTAAATTTAAAAAATATAAATTCCTAGCATTCCATAATTTCTGTTCTAGAAAAATACCAAACTGTCTATCTAATATAGGAAAAAAAATAAAGCTAGCTATTTGAACTAAAACAATAGCAAATATAATACTAAAAAAAGATATTAAGAATGCTTCAAACATCATTAACGTAAAAATATTTTTAGGGGAGGCACCTACTATTCTTAGAAGTGCCATTTCTTTTCTTCTAATGTTTAGGTTAGAATATAGTATTGCTATCATTCCTATAATAGAACTTACAATTACCATACTTGATATTGATAACATTATATTTTCAGTTATTGAAACTATCTGCCATAGTTTAGTAAGCACAATACCTGGAATAATTGCTTGTAAAGGTTCTATTTGATAGTCATTTATTTCTCTTTGTACTTTAAATATGGTGATAGGAGATTTTAATTTTATAACAGCTGCAGTTATTTCTTTAGGAGTTAGGTCTAAATCTTTGGTTTCTTTTTCTTTGCTTTTAGTATTAGAAGGTAGCTTTGACCCAGTTTTCCAATCTTTGTGAATGGCTTCTAGTGCTTCAAGACTTACTAATACTAGCTTATCTGTTGAGGTTCCAGTTTTTTTTAATATCCCTTTTATCTTAAAAGGGAACTCATCATGCAAAGATTGTGATGCTATTCCATGAGCAATTATAATATTATCATCTAATTTATAATTTAAAATTTCTGCCACATCGCTTCCTATCACAACATCAAAAGTATCTTTAAAATATATTCCAGATTGAAACTGTAATGTTTTATCTTTTCTATAAGAAAACTTTTCAAAATATTTTTTTGTTGTACCCATTACTCTAAATTGCTTATGACTATCACCTAAAGAAATAGGAATGATCCAATCTATTTCTGGCATTTTTGAAATTTGCTGATAGCTTTCCCAACTAATATTATTAGTAGGACTGCCAATTTGAAATAAAGAGTAAAGTAATAACTGTACCTCTCCAGATCTAGCTCCTAGTATTAAATCACCAGATTTAACATTTCCGAAGAAACTTTTTTTTGCCCCTAACCTTAATGTATCTATAGATAAAAATAATACTATAGATATGGTTAATGAGATTATACTTAAAAAAACTGTAATTTTTCTACTTAATAAAGATTGAAAAGCAATATTAATTAATATTTTCATTTCACAATAAAACTTTTTCTAAATTAATGGACATATCAAAATTCTTTTCTAACGATGTGTCATGACTTGCCATGAGTAAGGTAATTTCTTCTTCATCACATAAATTCATAAGAAGATTAATAAAGTCATTTTTATTATTTTCATCAAGAGCAGATGTTGCTTCATCAGCAAGTATTAAGAATGGCTTATTTATAATTGCTCTTAAAATAGCTATTCTTTGCTTTTGCCCTACAGATAAATCTTTAGAATTATTTTGAAATAAAATATTTTTTTTAATATCTAACTTTTGAGCTAAAGCAAAAGTTCTGTTATAAAAGTATTCTTTATCATTTTTCTTAAATTGTGTAAAAAAACAAGGTAATAATATGTTTTGAAGGGGAGATAAATAATTTAAGATATTAAATTGTTGAAATATAACTCCAATGTTATTAGCTCTAAATTGATCTTTTTTTTTTTGAGATAATTTATTTATTTCTGTATTTTTTATACATAGAGTACCACAATTGGGAGATAAAATTCCGCTTATTAAATTAAGTAGTGTTGATTTTCCTAAACCACTT
>CABZPW010000034.1 GCA_902527765.1 Rhodospirillaceae bacterium | reverse complement strand
AAAAGTTATAATATTAGGAAGATCAAATATAGTAGGAAAACCTTTATCATTTTTATTAACAAATAAAAATGCCACAGTAACACTTGCCCATTCAAAATCAAAAAATTTAAAAGACTTGTGTTTAAGCTCTGATATTATTATTGCAGCTATAGGAAAGCCTAATTTTGTTAAAAAAGAATGGGTTAAGGAAAATGCAGTCATAATAGATGTAGGAATAAATATTATTGAGGATAACAATGGATTAAGAAAAATTGTTGGTGATGTAGACTATGAAGATGTAATAAAAAAAGTTTCATTCATATCTCCGGTACCTGGGGGAGTGGGTCCCATGACAATACATTGTTTGCTATCAAATACCTTTTTATTAACAAAAAATTAAAATCTATAATATTAAGTGTGAGTATTGAATCCAGTAATCTTTTTCGCCAAAACTTAGTTTTTTCTTATAAATTTTTAAATCTTCTTTAGTTTTAAATAATACAAAGACTGTACTCCCACTTCCTGTAATACGAGGTAGTGTTAAGCTTTTAAAGTTATAAAGATAGGATAGTACGTTCTTAACATTTTTTTCTATTCTACAAACTGTTTTTTCTAATGAGTTATTACATTTATTCATATCATTAATTAGGTTGTTTAAGGTGAGTTCAAATTTGATTGTTTTAGCAAAAGAATTATTAAAACTTTCAAAAATATTCTTTGTTGAATAGTTGCTTTTAGGTTTTATTAATAAGGCCCATAGTTTTTTATTTAATAATTTAATTGGCTGTAAAGTTTCTCCAGTACCACTTACTTTCACATTTTTAGACAAAAAACATGCCGGAACATCAGAGCCAATTTTTGATAAGTTATTAATAATTAATTTATTATTTTTAATTTTATAAAGTTTTATAATAGCTCTTACTATAGCTGCGGCATCTGCAGACCCTCCACCTAACCCTGCGTTAAGAGGAATATTTTTTTTTAAATGAACTTCTAAGCATATTTTCAGGTTTAATAAATTAGATAAAAGTTTTATAGATTTTTTAATTAATGTATCACCTCCATTTGCTATTAATTGATTAGCAAACTTGCCATTTATAAAGATTTTATTTTGTAAGCTTTTTTTAATAATTAAATGATCGTAAATATTCGGAAGAAAAGTTATATAACTTTCTATTTGATGAAAATTATTTGGTAATTTTTTTAAAACTTTAAAACTTAAATTTAGCTTTGCAAAAGCGAACTCTTCAATATAGTCAGTATGCATAGAAAAAATTAAAGTCCTTTTTCTAATTTGAATTTTATATTTTCTTTAAGTTCTTTGTCTGGTTCATATAAAAGAGCTCTATTCCATTGATATTTAGCCTCATTATAATACCCAGCTCTAAAAAGAGCATCACCAAGATGATCATTTATGACTGGATCATTAGGTATTAATCCTACAGCCTTTTCTAATTCTAGTACAGCTAGATCATACTTGCCTTGCCTATAGTAAGCCCAGCCTAAACTATCAATGAAATAACCGTCTTTAGGTCTTAACTTAATAGCTTCTATAATAAAATTTTCTGCCTTTTTTAGGTTTATACCATAATCAATCCATGTATACCCTAGATAATTTAACACTAAAGGTTGTCGAGGTGAAAGTTCAAGAGCGTGCAAAAAGTCTTTTTCAGCTTTTTCCCATTGGTTTGATCTTTCATAAGACATCCCTCTAGAATAATATAAATACCAATTTTCTTCTGAAGATATCTTCAGTAAAGAGATGGCTTCACTAAATGCTTTGATAGCTTTATCATAATCTTTCTTGTTGTGATAAATTTCACCTAATTTATAATGTACATCTACCCTATTTGAGGAGTATTTTTTTAGTTGTAAAATAAAATTCTCAGCTTTTGAATAATTATTTAAATTTAAATTAATATCAGCTATTTTCAGAAATGAATTCCATCCAAGGTATGAATTTAAGGGGATATTTTGTAATACACTTATGGCCTTTTCGGCTTTTTGAAGCATAATAAAATTTTGAGAGAGTAAATAATAATTTATAAAGTTATTTTTATTTAAATACAGAGACAGATAACAGTAAGCAATTGATAAATCATACATTCTTTGACTATATAGTGCTTCAGCAATATTAAAAAAACTTTCAGAAATACCATCTTTTCTTGTATTTACTTTAAAGTCATTTAGGTTCTTTTTATCAACATAAATATTAAAGCTGTGAGAGGGGTTTTTGTTTGCAAATGATTTTATTATTTTATTTTCTTCTACTTTATCATCAATTAGATTTTTATAAAAAAACATATGCCTCAAGCGGTTATCAATTCCTGAACTTAATGTTTTTTCAAAAATATTAATAGCATTTGCCTTATCCTTATAAAAATTATTTATTAATGCAAGGTGAATAAAGTATATATCGCTCATTACTAACCCATCACTTTTGTATTCAAATTGATCAATTTCAGATTTAGCCTTGCTAAAACTATCAACCAACCATGCCTTTATAATAGGTTGAACTTTAGTGGTTATGATAATTTCTTCATTTTGATTTAATAACATAAATGCTTTTTTATAATCTTCATTTTTAATGTATTTTATAAATTTTAAAAGTTGGCTAATTTTTGAATTTTCTGAAGATAAATTATTATCATATTTTTCAAGGTCTTCTAAGGCTAATTTGATATCACCAGATAAAAGGGATGACATTAAAGATAACTCTAAAACATCTCTGTTTTTAGGGTTTTTTTGATTTGCAAATCTATAATACTTAGATGCTATTTTATTTTCATTATTATATTTTGCTATTTGACCAGCAAGTAACGATCCATAATATGAGCTTAGATAATGAAGGTTTTCAGAAGCATAAATTTTTTTAGTTATTACTAAAGAAAAAACTAAAGTAAAAAAAAATATAGTTTTATAAAAATTTTTATTTAAAATAACTTTACTATCCATAATAATAAATTATTATACATATTAATATAATAATTTAAATTTAAATAGAGGTAAAATTGGCGCTTAATAAAAATAATCCTAATGCTAGAGGAGCAAAACAACAAGATAAAACATATAATGGCAAACCTATTAAACCAGTATTGTACGTAGGTAATTGGGTTGGACAAGGTAAATTCATGGCAGCACAAACCGAAGATGGAAAGATTATAAAAGATAGTAGGGGTAAACCAATACCCTACGCTGCTTTTTAAAAATTGATATATAAAGCTTTACTCTATAAAGAATTACTTCAATGGTACTATAATAATGGTGTAATTAATTCTTTTACTATTTTAGACTCAAGAGTTGATAAAGTTCCAGAAGAATTAAATACATCTACCTCGGATATTCAAGATAGCAAATTTTCTGTTAAACTAGAGGAAGAAAAATCATCTCATGATTTAAAGGCAGTTAGAACTCTAGAAAAATTAAAAAATTTAGTTATATCAAATTGTGATTGCCCATTAAAAAAAACAGCAAAAAATATGGTTTTTTCTGACGGTAATCCTCGAGCTAATATTATGTTTATTGGTGAGGCTCCAGGAGAAATTGAAGATAAAACAGGAAAGCCTTTCAAAGGAGAGGCAGGAAAATTATTAGATAAAATGTTAAACGCAATACAATTAAATAGAGAAAATGTTTATCTAACAAATATAATTTTTTGGAGGCCTCCAGGTAATAGAAAGCCAACTGAGGAAGAAATTAGTGCGTGCTTACCTTTTGTAAAAAAACACATCAATTTAATTAATCCAAAAATATTGGTATTAGTTGGAGCTACGGCTGCTAGTGCTATATTAAATATTAAAACAGGAATAACACAAATAAGAGGAAAGTGGAAAAATATAGAAACAAAAGATATAAAAAGCCTTAAATCAATAGCAATTTTTCATCCAGCATTTTTGCTTAGACAGCCTTCTAGAAAAAGAGAGGCTTGGGAAGATTTAAAAAAAATTAAGATAGAAATTGACACATATACTTGATATAGTATTCTAATTTAATTGAATACTACATTTAGTATACTAACATGTTAAAAATTATATATATATTATTTACATTCCTAATAGCTTTCAATTCAAACTCAAATGTAATAGAAAAAAGCCGAAACAGCTATTTTCTTACTAAAGTACTTAGTGAGAGTGATTTAAAAATTTATAAGGATGTAATATCGTATCAAAAAGAATATCAATGGGAAAAGGCAGACAGAGCATTAACAAAAGTAGAAAACCCAATACTAGTTGGTCATTTTCAATACGAAAAATTAATGCACCCTAATAAGTATAAAGCATCCTACAAAGAACTTTCTAAGTGGTTTAAAATAAATACCGATTATCCTCCTGTCTTGAGAAAAAGAATTTATTATTTATTGATAAAAAGATTACCTGATAAAAACAAAAAAAAGTTATATCAAAAGCCTTTATTTGAAAATTATTTAAGGGGTTATGGAGAAGATAATCATATAAGAGGTTATAGCCTTCCAATAAAAAATAAATATAGTAAAAATATTAAAAATAAAGTTTCTAATTTAATGAGTAAAGATAAACATGATAGGCTGATTAATTTTATCAATAGCAATGTAAATGATGATGCAGATTATTTGATTAATATTATAAATGAAGAAATTAAAAAAGTCTTTTTTAAAGGAGATATTCATACATCAATGAAATTATTTGATATGTATGCAAATTCATTAAACGTACCAAATCCTAATATTTTTTTTAGAGCTGGAATTAATGCTTATAGATTAGACAGCTTTAAAAAAGCAAAAAGTTATTTCAATGAATGTAATAAAATTGTACAAAGCTACAACAAATGGTTATCTGCTGGATGTTCTTATTGGGAGTCATTATTAGAGAGCTCAGAAAAGAAAAAAAGCAAACTTTTAAAAAAAGCTTCTAAATTTCCTAGAACACTCTATGGTCAGCTGGCTATTGAACAATTAAATATATCTGATCCATTTACTTGGAGAAACTATGATAATCATACGGAAGTAAACTTTTCTTATTTAAACGAAAACAAAATTTTTAAAAGAGCAATTGCACTCACTGAAATTGGTTTGTACAATCATGCTGACTTAGAAATAAGAAACCTTTATAGCAAAACTCAAAAAGATGAACTAAATAATTTATTTTATGCAAGTGAGAAACTTGATTTACCTGCTGTATTAATAAGGTTAGGCTCTAAGTATTATAAAAAAGATTTAACATTATTTATGAGAGGCTTATACCCAACGCCAGACTGGCAAATCAATGATGAATACAAAATAGACAAGGCTTTGCTGTTTGCTGTAATAAGACGAGAGTCCGCTTTTAACTTTAAAGCTAAAAGTTCTAAAGGAGCACGAGGTTTAATGCAAATAATGCCTAGAACAGCAAGTAAAATTAACAATGATTATAAATTAAGGTATAGTAAAGCATACACATTATATTCTTTGCAGCTTAATGTAGAAATTGGACAAAAACTTCTTAATAGATTAATGAATAGTCCTAATGCAAAAAATTCAATATTAGATACATTAATAGCTTACAATGCCGGTACTACCAGGCTTAAAAAATGGAAGCAAAATATTTATAATGTGGAACCTATTGTTTTTATAGAGAGTATTCCCATAAAAGAAACTAGATGGTTTGTAAAGTATATTTTAACTGATCTTTGGATTTACAGAGACAAACTACAACAAGCTAAGCCATCAAGAGCATTATTAGCTAAAGGTAAATGGCCAAAATATAAAAATTTAGATTACAAGATAATTCATGATGCAAAATTCAGATAATAATAAATCGATAAGTGTTAATATTGCTGTTTTAACAGTTTCTGACACCAGAACTATAAATAATGATAAATCAGGTGATTATTTAGTTAAAAGTGTAAAGCAAGAAGGTCATAATTGTATAGAAAGAAATATTGTTACTGATGATGTTGGTATAATTTTAAATATACTTCGTAAGTGGATAACCAATAACAATATAGATGCTATTATTATCACAGGAGGAACAGGAATTACAGGAAGAGATGTTACACCAGAAGCTATCGATCAAATAAAAGATAAATATATTCCTGGGTTTGGTGAGGTTTTTAGGTATATTAGTTATAAAAAAATTGGCTCATCATCAATCCAATCAAGAGCCATTGCTTGCGTAGCTAAAGGAACTTTTATATTTTCTTTGCCTGGATCTCCAGGTGCGTGTAAAGATGCTTGGGAGGGCATAATCAAAAATCAATTAGATAGTAGAAATAAGCCATGTAATTTAATTGAACTTATGCCTAGGCTCCTAGAAAAATAACTTATTTTTGTTTTATTAAAATTCTTAATAACATATGTGGGACTGTCAATGCTGCTAAACCTATAAAAATTAAAGATGTAATATTCTTTAAGTTGAAATCAGAGTAAAATAAGAAAAAAACTGTTAAACCTATTGCTAATGATAATATTGTATTAGTTAAAGCAACTAATCTAATTTTAAACTTACTTATTTTTTTTAATATGCCTTTTGCTTCCTCAAAGTTTTTATAACTATGAAAAAAGCAAAAGTAAGATATAAAAAATAATAAAGGATCTAAAAAATATGCAGAGAAAATAATTATTAAGCTTTGTAATAGAGCATTTGTTGTAAAGGAATTGCTTATAATAAAATAAATTAAAAACACTAAATTTAAAAAGCCTAAGACTATTTGTATAGAAGAAAAGGTAAAAATAAAGTTTGAGTTTGTAATATAATAATAAATATTTTCAACTGATTCTTTATTAAATAATATTGGAAAATTAATTACACTGAATCCTAGAGCTATTTTTTTTATCTTTTGAATTTTGAGTGATGACCAATCTTCAGAAAAGTGAAAACCTGAAATTATCAAGAATATAGATAATGATAAAATAGGCAGGAATTGCCAAACTAAAAAAATAAATATGGCTATTAAGACATATATGAGATTGAAAGCTAAAAACTCATATAAGTTATTGTATATTTTAAATTTTTTAGCTATTAAAGTATCAAGAGCTCCATGAGGTAATCCAAAAAAAACTACAAAACTAAATAAAATAATTGATAAAATATTACTATCAGTAATACCAATATTGAAAATTTTAGATAGAATTAAAAATAAGGCAGAAGAAGTGAAAAAAAGATAAGTTTCAGCACTTATTTTTCTATTATTTAATTTTAAATTTTTATTAAACATTTTAAAAAAATTCTTTTTGGCATTGCATATATAACTCTTAAATACTCAAATAAGTTAGCTTCTCCTAACATAAACTTAATAAATGTAGTAGGAGAAATATTTTTAGAAAAATAATAAAATATTTGCGGTGCTTTAGAAATATCAGAAGAAATAACTTTTAAGAAAATTTTATCTAAAAACTTTTTTATAACTTCTTGTTTTTCTAATGTTTCTATATCACCCTTAGTTTTAAGGTTATTAGCAGCTCTTTCTGACCATTTTTGAATATCTACAAATGCGTAGCCAGACGATGGTCTAATAGAGCCAGCTAAACTGCCACTTACGAAGTAGTTCTTTTTAGTTTTAATCATTTTATTATTAACAAATCCCATAGGTATTTTTCCAAACTCTTTTCTTATGATTTGATATGGTTTATTAAAATATTTAGATAAGACTATTCTTAATTCTTTCTCTATAATTTTTAGAGGAAGGTCCTTCTTTGTAAAGGTAGTTAGTTCAAATAAATAGTTATTGTTTTTAAAAGGTAAAATATATTCAAAATAAAATTTATCTTTAGATGTATGCATATTATGCATTAAATAAGCATTGCTTTTCTTAAGGTTTATTTTTTCTTCAGATTTTATCTCA
>CABZPW010000033.1 GCA_902527765.1 Rhodospirillaceae bacterium | reverse complement strand
GAAAATAAATGAACTAAGGGTTAAAAAAATTAAGCTTAGAGAAGAAAAGAATAATACTAATGTAAAAATAGAACCAAAAAATTTTCCGTTGTGTAATTCAGTTAAAATTCTTGTTAATGAAACTCCTTTACCTTGATGAATGTTTAAATAATATGTTGCTAACTTTTTATTCATCATAGAAACTTCCGACAAATGAATATTTTTATCTTTTTCATTTGTTAATTTAAGCGAATAACTATTATCTAATTTATAATATTCATTATCATTTTTTAAAAAGACTATATCATCTGATAAGTTTAGTCCTAAATACAGTATTTTCTTAGTATTTTCAAAATTAATAATATCATTTATTTCTAATTCTCCATCTATATTTTCCAAAAGGTATATCCCTATAGTGCTTTCTGATAAGACTACAATTCTATTCTTTTTCTTCTGATATAAAATATTTATTATTTGATTACTAAATTTATCTACAAATTTACCATTTAAATAAATATTATTTTTTATTATGATGACTTCATCTTTTATATTACTCAATCCATAAACTTCTCTGTGCGTATTCATATTATATTTTTTTAATATGAAAAAGTTACTAATGTATGTTTCTTCTATATTAAATGTTTTAGGATAAGTTAATAGAATTCCAGTAACCGTTAGATGCAATATAAATAAGCTAAAAGTAAAACCCAAATATTTATGTAGTTTTCTTAATTTTAGTTTAAGTACATGAATTTTCATTTGATAGTTTACTCAGTAACAAAGCCATTTTAGCCATTCTTTTCATGGAGTTAACGGATAAGGTAGCTGCTGATATATTATCAATTTTTGTATTAAGTTTCAATGTACTATCAATTTTAGCGTTATTAAATTGAGTTAAAAAAGAAGGATACTTTATTTCATAGCCATGTTGTTCTCTATAAACAAGCACATGAGCGCTTTTCACACTACAGTTTTGAATGGAAAAAGCTGCTGTAATAGGTTTATACTTACCAATTGAATTTAAAATCCATACCTGTTGAGTATCATTTTGCCAGTATGAGAAAAGTCTTTTTTTATATTTATTTCCCATAATAGATTTAATTTGATCTTTAGCTTCTCCTTTTACAATTAATCTTTGTTTTTTGGGTACATTGCCATTAAATGTTTCACTTAAAAAGGAAGTTTCAGCTTCAGACTTCTGGGAATGTGCATATCCATTAAGTAAATAAGTTAATATTAATAGTTTTAAGAATTTGACCATAATTTATACATATAGTAATATATTTCTTTTAAGAAAGAGTATTCTCCCACTCACAGAAGAATACTCTATGCCAATTTTATTTATTAAAAACGGGAAGAGATCATAAATTAAAATTGGTAACCTATGCCAAAATTCCAACCTGCTGTTCCTTTACCATTTGAGTAGTACTTCTGGTTTTCATAGTCTACTTTAAGCACAGCATTAGGAGATAACCACCAGTTTAACATTAGATCATATTGTCTAATTTTATTACTAGCATTTTGAAGTTCATCGGCTTTATCATTCCATGCTCCAGCTCTAGCCGCAATTCCAATTGATTGATCTAGAGGACCACCTATGCTCCATCTATAAGAAGGCTCTAAAAAGGCACCCCAAATTTTTTCTCTGCCGTTGGTAGCACAAGTATGAGTTGATGGACAATCTAATTGCCAACTTCCTACTACAGATTTAAATCCAAATCCTTCTGAAGGTGACATATTAATGTGAGCTCCCCACAAATCAGCTGGTACATTACCTTGTGCTGGGTCATTATTAATATCGGTTTGATGATTATGCCAAAGACCTAATTCTACTCCAGATATTCCAGTATATCTAAGTCTAAAGGTGTAAGCTACGTTTGATCCATCTTGTTTATAAACTTTTCCTCTACCATCTCTTATATCACCATCACCATCTGTTTCCAAACCAGTGTGCCCAAAAGCAGTTAGTTCAACTCCACCGCCGAGTGCTGTATTTACCATAATACCAGTTTCCCACCAAGTGTTAGCATTTAATTCTTTTTCTACAACATTTCTATCAACACCATAAAAGGTAGGAGGTTCATGGGTTTCATTGGTAATACCTAGTGGCATTAATACAGTACCATATTTGATAAAAGTATCATTAATACCTAGGTAAGAAAGATTCTGTTCTAGGTAAAGTTGTTCCATTTCTAGTTCTCCTTCACCATCCTGAACGAAGGCATGTTCTATTTCTACTTCACTGTTCATTGATAAATATTCATTGAACTCATGTCCAATAAATAATACATATCTATGTATATCAACTTCAACTTTTGGAGTATCACTAGATGACCATGTTTGTGTCTCATCAATAGGAGTTGAAGCTGTGGACCAGTGTATCTCACCATATCCACCAAGTGAGGTTCTATTGTACCAACCATCTCCTCCACCAGATCCTTCTTCAATCATTTCTGCTAATGCATCAATTTCATCTTGCATTTCTTGTAGTTTATTTTCTAAATCAGCATCAGCTTTCAAATTATTAAATATTAAAGTAAGTGTGATGATTAGAAAAAAAGTCATTCTCTTCATATTATTTCTCCTTATAATAATTTATATATAATGAGAATGATTTTCAATGTCAATAAGAATAATTATTATTTACATTTTTTTTTCTTCATTATAATGTTACTAATATTTAATTATGAAATTATTACTTATATTCACACATTTGTTTATTTTAATAGCTCAGTGTTATTCTAAGGAAGAACTGAATTTGTATTCAGCTAGGCAAGAAGTTTTAATGCGTCCACTAATTAAACTATTTGAAGATGAATATAAAATTAAAATTAATATAGTATCTGCTAAAGCTAATCAATTAATTAATAGAATAGTTCAAGAAGGAGAGTTCACAAATGCTGATATATTATTAACTACCGATGTTGGTAGATTACATATAGCCAAAGAAAAAAATATTTTTCAGAAAATTGATAGTACAACTTTAACTAATCTAGTACCTAGCAATTATAGAGACAAAGATAATTATTGGTTCGGCGTCAGTCTTAGAGCAAGATTGTTAGTCTATAATAGAAATAGTATTAATAAATCAGATTTGAATGGTTATATAGATTTAGCTAAAGAGAAGTGGAAAAAAAAAATATTAGTAAGATCATCGAGTAATGTATACAATCAATCACTAATATCCGCAATGCTTATAAAATACGGTGAAGAAGAAGTAAAAAAATTTTTAAAAGGATTTATAAGTAATTTTGCAAGGAAACCATCAGGTGGAGATAGAGATCAAATAAGAGCTGTAGCAGCTGGAGAGGGTGAGCTAGCTTTAGTTAACAGTTATTATTTTTTGAAAATGAAAAGCCAAGATAATGAAAAAAAACTAGATCATGTGATTGAGTATTTCCCAAAGGATAACTTTATGCAAACACATATCAATATTAGTGGGGCTGGTGTAATTAAAAATAGTAAAAATAAAGAAAATGCAATAAAGTTCTTGGAGTTTTTAGTAAGCAATGAAGCACAAAAAATTTATGCTGAAGTAAATTTTGAATATCCAATAAGAAAAAATATTGAATTAAATAGGTTTATGAAAATAATTCCTACAATAATAGCTTTGTTTCTTTTCACTGCATATTTAATTAGTAGTGATACTGATATAACGATAAGTAATGTAAAGGTAATGAAAAGAAATAAGCCATCATGTGATAGACTAGGAAACGTTTATGATGCATGCCAATGGATGTTAAAATTTAATATTAATAATAACACTCAAGATGATTTAATTTCTTTTTGTTCAGTAATTAAAGTTAATAAAAAAAAATATAAATTGTGTGGGAATAAAGCAAAAAAGAAATTTCATACAAAAGCAAATAATAGTACTGTTGTACTCACAAATTTATCAGAGCTAATAAATTATGATAATGAAAGCCCTAAACCTATTGTTAGTTTTATTTCATTAAATGGTAAATTTTAATTAAATATACTTATTATTTTTATTTTATATTATGTTATATATGAAATATTGGGCGGTTAGCTCAGCGGGAGAGCACCACGTTGACATCGTGGGGGTCACTGGTTCGATCCCAGTACCGCCCACCATAAAATACGAAGGATTTATATGGAATATTTTTCAATACTAAATTTTTATTTCTTAATAATAGTTTTTTTAGCATTATTGTTTCCTTTTTTATTCCTAAAGTTTATTCACCCTATTCTAAAAAAAGTAATAGAAAAAAAGAATAAGAACTTATTTAAAAATTTAGTTAAGCTCCGTTTTTTTTATACTCTAGGCTATATACTATCGCCGTTAATTCTTTTACTAACTTTAAACAATACTTCAATGATAGGTAATGACCTAGAAAAATTCACTTATATTATAAAAAAAGTATCTGGTATTTGGATAATAGTATCACTCTCTATTTTATTAAATAAATTACTAACAGCACTTAATGATACTTTCAAAAAGAATGAATTTTTTATAAAATACCCAGTAAATAGTTACTTACAGTTAATAAAATTAATTATAGTAATTATTACAGCTATTTTTTCAATCTGCTATGCATTAAATTTATCACCTTGGGGAATATTGTCTGGTGTAGGTGCACTTGGTGCTATTTTACTTTTAGTATTTAAAGATACTATTTTAGGACTAATAGCAAGCATTCAAGTTTATGGTGGTAAATTACTCCAAGAAGGAGATTGGATTGAGCTAAAAGATTTAAATATAGATGGAGAAGTAATGGAAGTTGGGTTACATAGAGTTAAAGTAAAAGCTTGGGATAATACTATTACTACATTTCCTACAGCAAAGTTTCTTGAATATACTTTTAAGAACTGGAGGGGAATGCAGGAAAGTGGCGGAAGAAGAATTAAAAGAAGAATTATTTTATCTATTTCTTCAATTAAATTTATTAACGAGAATTTTTTAAAAAAATTAAGTGATTTAGTATTATTGAAAGATTATTTAAAAAATAAAAATTTAGAATTAAAGGAAGCTAATGCATCTTTAAGAGAGGAAGATATAAATAGAAGGTCACTAACTAATTTAGGTTGTTTCAGGATATATATAAAAAATTATCTAGAAAAACATCCAAAAATAAGACAAGATATGACATTATTAGTAAGACAACTTCCTATAAACCAATACGGCCTCCCAATAGAAGTTTATGCTTTTACTAATACTACAAAATGGAAAGAGTACGAAGACATACAATCAGACATATTTGATCATGTATTAGCTAGTATTCATTATTTTGAATTAGAGGCCTATCAAGAACCATCTAGCAAAGACTTAAAATCATTAATATCAAATTTAAAATAATCACAAAGTAAAATGTCATTAGAAGTAGTAGCTGCAATAATATTTGTTGAGAATAAAATTTTAGTAACACAAAGAAAGTATCATAAAAATGCTGCTTTTTCATATAAATTTGAGTTTCCTGGAGGAAAAGTAGAAAATAATGAAGATAAAATAACAGCACTAAGAAGAGAGTTATTGGAAGAGTTAAACTTAGAATTAACCCATTTTAAGCACTTTGCTTCTTACAATTACCGTTATGACATAGATAAAATTAAACTGCATTTTTTTCTATCAAATATAAATGAATTAAAGTTAACACTAAAAGTACATGAAGCATATAAATTAGTAACTATAAAGCAACTCTCTAAATTAGATTGGTTAGCAGCAGATTATGAAGTAATTAAGAAGCTAGAGAGCAAATTTCTTTGATCAAATATGATAAAACTTATCAAAGCTCTTTTTAAAATTAAAAAAACCTTTATTACAATAGCTCCATACTTCTTTATAGAAGTTACTTAAGAAAAAATTATAAGAAATATTGTGATTTTTTAAAGAGGTTACTAATCTAGTAACTATGTCTTTTTCAAACCCTATAGTTACATAATCAGAGTAAGTGTTAAATATGTTTTCTTCTTTTAATATCTTCAAAAATTGATTGAAACATTTTGATATATCGACTTTTTCTATATTTATATTATATTGCTTACATAAATTTATAAAATCAGTATTACAACTAGATTGAAAAGTTTTAGATATTGAACTTAAGTTATTTCTAGAGTTACTTGTTTCAAGCAATAATACTATAAAAATATTATCTTTATGTTGTTTAATAAAATTTATGTCTAAATTATTTTCAACTACAAGAAATGCATTTTTTTTATTTGGATCTAAAGTAAAATCATTGTTATAATTAATATCATTAAGTGTATATTTTTTAAATGGAATATCCTTTGAAACTAATTTAGGTAAATTAAAACTTTTAAATCTGGATAAAGAGAATTTCATAATATTATGGCTATTTGCTATGTATTTTTTTCCTTCAGTTTGTAAGCCAGCTACCCATCTCCAAGAAAGTGTATTTGATGCAATATCCGCATCAAGTAAATGATCATAAAATAATTTAGCACCTAATTGCCATGGCAAACCAAAGTAATGTATCCATATACTAGCAAACCACATTCTTGCATGATTATGAAGGTAACCCGTATTTTTTAGTTGATTTATCCATTCGTCATAAGGCTCTAACTTAGTTTTACCATTTATAGCTTGATCATATTTTTCTGCTAATTCACTATGATATATACTATCTAACTCAAGTTTAAAACTATTCTTGTAATCCAACCAAACTTCCTTGTGCCTTTCAAGCCATCCTTTCCAATAAGTTCTCCATAAAACTTCTTGTATAAATTTTTCTGAACTATTTTTACTATCATTGATTTTATCTAGTATATATTCTTCTTTAATAATTCCTTTACTTATATAAGGAGATAAACCTGATACTGCTTTATGAGGGTAATTAGGTCCATAGTCAAAATTTCTATATTGATTATATTTTGAAATTTTTTCCTGCAGAAAATTTTCTAAAATGTTTTTTGATTTTTTATATGCATCAAAATTGTTCACATCTACAATACGAAAAATATAATTGAAAAGTTTATTAATGTTATTATTTTTAAATTATGGAAAAAAATAAAAATATTTCATCTTCACTATTTCTTTTAATTTCTTCATTCATTTTTTGCACCAATATCTTAGGAGTTAACTTAGAAGATCATAAATATGGACTTAATGTATATAAAAAAGGAAATTGTATGGGGTGTCATTCTTGGCATGGTAAAGGTGGTGGAGGATATGGTGCCGGAGTATCATTAAGAAATATAAATCTAACGCTAAATGAAATAATAAATGTTATTAAATGTGGAAGGCCTGGAACAGGAATGCCATATTTTTTTAGAAAAGCCTATAAAGAGGAAAAATGTTATGATACCACTTTCGAAGATTATGATGGATCTTATAGACCCGTGTCTTCAAAAAAATTTTTAAGTTCAAAACAAATAGAAGCAGTGTCTATTTTTGTTAGAGAAGTTTTACAAAATAAAAAACTAGATAAGAATTATTGTGAATTCTTTTACGAAAAAGGATCTAAAGTATGTCTAAATTTAAATAATTAAATTTTATCTAAAACGAATGTTGTTTCTTGAAAGATCACTAATTTTTTTACACCCCATTAGCTTCATATCTCTAATTATTTCTGTATGCATATTACCCAGAGCTTTCTCAACACCTTTTTGTCCTGCTGCTGCTAAAGCATACAAATAAAACCTTCCCCCAGAACATGCTTTTGCCCCTAAAGATAAGGCTTTTAATACATGCGTACCCCGTCTTATTCCTCCATCACAAATTATGTCTATTTTATCACCTACTGCATCTACAATTTCCTTTAATTGATCAAAGGGAGCTCTTGAACCATCTAATTGCCTTCCACCATGATTAGAAATCATTATTGCAGAAGCTCCAATATCTACTGCCTTTTTAGCGTCATCAACGCTCATTATTCCTTTTAAACAAAAATGCCCTCCCCATTGGCTCCTTAATTTTTCAGCATCACTCCAATTCATATTTTGATCTAACATAGAACTG
>CABZPW010000032.1 GCA_902527765.1 Rhodospirillaceae bacterium | reverse complement strand
AAGCTACATCTTATTTAAAACATAAAGGGCATAATGATGTTTATCACCTGGAAGGTGGTATTATAAAATATCTAGAAAAAACAGAAAATAAAAGTTCCTGGTATGGAGAATGCTTTGTTTTTGATAATAGAGTTTCTGTAAATAAAAAACTAAAAAAAGGAAGCTATAAAATATGTTATGCTTGCAGAATGCCTTTAAGTAAAGACGATATTAATAATGAAAAGTATATTAAAGGAGTTTCATGCCAAAAATGTTATGGCAAAAAAAGTCAAACACAACTTAAAAAGTATCAAATGCGAAATAAACAATTAGAAAATATTAATGATTATGAATAACAGTCCTAATTCAAATAAAGCTATACTGTACTCCTTTAGAAGGTGTCCATTTGCAATGCGAGCAAGAGCAGCTATTTATTTTAGTAAAATTAAAGTTGAATTAAGAGAAGTTTTATTAAGAGACAAACCATCTGAAATGATAGATATTTCTTCAAAAGGAACAGTACCCGTTCTTGAACTAGAAGAAAATATATTAGATGAAAGCATAGATATAATGTTATGGGCATTAAATATTAATGATAGTGAAGATATATTATGTCCTTATAGAGAACAAAAAAATTTTGTATTAGACACTATTAAGTTATTTGACCTAGAGTTTAAATATCATTTAGATCGTTATAAATATAGTAGTAGGTACTTAAATGAAAAAGATTTTCTGTCAAGAGAAGAACATAGAAATGAAGGTATAAAGCATCTCAAAATGTTACAAAATCTATTAGAAAAAAATAATTCTAAGTATTTGTATAAAAATAAAATTAGCTTTATTGATCTAGCATTATTTCCTCTAGTTAGACAATACAAAATAGCTGATATTAGTTTTTTTAATGAGAGTGTTGATATAAAATTAGTGAATATATGGCTTGAAAATTTAATAAACGCTGTATTTTTCAAAAATATTATGTATAAATACGAAGTGTGGAATTCAGATGCCAATCCTGTTTATTTTAAAAATAGTTTGTAATTTTTATAAAAATGTCTAAAAAAAAAATAATCTTAGTTATTAATTGCCCTGATAAAGCTGGAATAATTGCTACTGTATCAACTTTCTTATTTAAAAGAAAATTCAATATTTTAGAAAGCTCACAATATAAAGACTCTAAAAACAATCAATTTTTTATGAGAGTTTGTTTTACTAATTTAGATAGTACAAAAATAATTTCTTTTAATAATTTAAAAAAAGATTTTTTTAATATTTCAAAAAAATATAATATGGATTTTAGTTTTTTTGATATGTCAAAAAAACAAAAGGTACTAGTTATGGTATCTAAGTTTGGACATTGTTTAAATAATATTCTTTATCAATGGAAAACAGGATCTTTAAACTGTGAAATACCAATAATAGTATCAAATCATTTAGATATGAAAGAAATTGTTAAGCCCTATGATATAAAATATAATTTACTTAAAGTGAATAAAACTAATAAGCTAAAGCAAGAAAAAAAGCTTTATGAATTAATTCTTAAAAATAAAATTGATTTAGTGGTGCTAGCTAGATATATGCAAGTATTATCTCCTGATTTTTGTAAGATATTAGAAGGAAGAATTATAAATATACATCATTCTTTTTTACCAAGTTTTAAGGGTGCTAGGCCTTACAATCAAGCCTATCTTCGAGGCGTAAAAATAATAGGAGCAACAGCACACTATGTTACAAATCAACTTGATGAAGGTCAGATTATAGAACAAGATGTAGCAAGAGTTGATCACACTAAAAAATTAGAAAATTTCATTTCTATAGGTAGAGATATCGAGAGCCTTGTATTAACCAGAGCCATAAGATGGCACTTAGAACACAGAATAATTATAAACGAAAACAGAACTATTGTTTTCAATTAAACTAAATCAAATTATTCAGAGATTGTCTTTATGTCTTCGGCGGCCATTTTGCCATTTTCTTGTTCTTTTATTTCATACTCAACTTTTTGTCCTTCCTGCAACTTAGTAATTCCAGAAGCCTTTACAGCAGAGATATGTACAAATATGTCTTGATCCTCAGCACCTTCTTGAGAGATAAAACCATATCCTTTTTTATAATTGAACCATCTTACTTCGCCTTTAGCCATTATGCACGTCTTTCTTTTATACAGATATCAAATATCTTAGTTAATAATATATAGATATTAGTATAAATTTTTTATAATTCAAGATAATAATATAACTCCCAAAGTTTATTTACTTTAGGAGTTATATAAGCTTCTAATAAATGGCAACAGGATTTATTATCATCTGCACAGTTCCTTCAACTCTAGCTTGTCCTAGCACGAACATAAACTCTTTTATACCTTCTTTTACTAACTTTCCTGTATTCATAGTTTCTAATAAATAAACACCGTTGTTTTGTAAAGCCGTTACATGTCCATAAAAAACTTTATCTCCTTTTGATGGAGGAACATTGTCAATACCCCAAGTATCTGAGCCAACAGCCATTGGATTAAAAGTCATTAAATATTCCATAGCCGCATTATCAGTTCCTGGTTCACCTGAAACCCATGCTTTTGGATCAGACTCAAGCTTAGCATCAGTCCAACCAGTATAAAACATTATTATATCACCTTCATTAATAGTAATTTTCTGTGACTTTATAGCTGTTTTAATATCATCAACAGTTATAGCTTGCCCTGCTTCCATATGTTCTACACCAAAATGCTTAGTCATATCAATTAAAACTGCTCTAGCAATCAAAGGTGGAATTTTATCTACACCTAATTTAGTAAGACCTGTTATTTTAATAACTTCTCCTGCTTTATTACAATTATAAAGCATATTATTCTCACCAAGATGCCCTAATCCGTCTATTTGTGATCCTATTCCAACCCAAGTGTTAAGAATATCATCTGCGTACGTCATATGATAACCCAGAGCACCCTTTAAATCAGCTCCAGCATTTTGATTAGGCGCCATTACAGTTAATGATAAGGTTCTAGGTGGGAAAGCAGGTGTTTTATTACTAATCGCTATACCTAAAGGATGAGACTTGCCTTTTTTAATTAATTTAGCTGCAAGCTTAGTCCTTTCATCACTTACATAATTTGCACCGCCTAGTTCGTCATCAGCTCCCCATTTAGAATTTTTACAATTGCTATGTCCATCAGCAAAAATTAAATTAATGAACATAGAAATGAATGCTGCTATTGCAGCAATTTTTAATTTATTTTTCATTATAATCTCCCTTAATTTAACAATACATTAACAAGACTTAATCATCAACACTTAGTTTCCTTTATATTTTAATTTTTCTACATTTATAAATATTATTAATTTTTTCTTTTAAATTGTTGTTTTTATAAGTTTTTATGGTTTCAAATAATGAATATTCAACAAAATTTATATTGTATGATTTAATAATATAACCGTCTTCTTTTTTAACAGTACTTGACCTACTAATATTAAGTTTATTAAAAGTACAGCTTATACTTTCTTCACTTTGTGCATTAGTCTTACAAAAATCTTTCCATCTATTTTTCATTGGTCTAATTAATAATGTTTCATTAGCACTATTATATTTATAAAATGCAGTTGCTTTGAAATCTGGGCTAGTACAATTCATCATATAATTTTTACCTAATAGAATATTAGGAGCAATTATAATTAACATTGATACAAATAATTTATAATACATATTTTGCCTTTTGATAATTGGTGCGGTCGAGAGGATTTGAACCTCCAAGGAGTTGCCTCCACAACGACCTCAACGTTGCGCGTATACCAGTTCCGCCACGACCGCTTAATCTTTAATTATAATCAATTTTTTTGCTACATTCAAATCTTCACGATTATTTATATTAAAGAATGGATCATATTTTTTCACAGCCCACTCTTCATATGATACTTTAATATTGGCAGTAAACGCATCAATTTTTCTTACTCCTTTATTAATATCTAATTCTAACTTTTTCTTAAGATTATTTTTCCAAAGTCCTATTGTCGGATGAATTCTATTTGCTGATTTAGCAAATACTACATCAGAATTATTTTTTAACATGTTTGAATATAATCTTTTACCTAAGTCTTTGGGTAAAAAAGGAGTATCTACGGGAACAATACAAACATAACCTCCTTCTCCATTTATATTACTTGCCTGACAAAGAGAGGCATGAATTCCAGCTAATGGTCCAACATTTTTTGAAAATTTATCATAAATAACTTCTAGATTTAGTTTCACATTTGTTTCTTTATTATTCATATTAACAGCTATATATGAAAATTGGCTTTTTATTCTATCATAGACTTGCTCTAATAATGTATTGTTATTAAATTTTTGATTGAATTTTCCTTTTCCATCCAGTCTACTGCCTTTTCCTCCAGCTAAAATTATGCCTATAAGCCTTTCTTTATTATTAGTATTCACTTATCTATTAATCTTTCATAACCTGACAGTACATTATATTTTCTTCCTCTTAATCTACCTATCATTGTCAAATTTGATTTTTGAGCTAATTCTACTCCCCAAGCTGTAAACCCAGACCTAGAAGCCAATATAGGGACTTTCATCATAACTGTTTTGATTACCATTTCACTGGTTAATCTACCTGTTGTATAAAGTATTTTATCTTCTGAATTTATATTATTGAGAAACATATAACCCGCTAACTTATCTATAGCATTATGTCTTCCTACATCTTCAAAAAAATATAGTGGTTTTTCTTTTGAACATAAAACACAACCATGTATAGCCCCTGATTTTAAATATAATGAAGGCGTTAAATTTATTGATTTATATAATGCAAAAATTGCATCTACTTTAATTTTTTGTTTTAAATCTAATTTAACTTCACTAATCTGATCAATTATATTGTCAAATATTGTTCCATTAGCACAGCCAGATGTTTTGATTTTTCTTTCATTGGAAATGTCTATTAATGTTTCTTCAGATGATCTAACTACCACAGTATTTATGTCATCAACTACTTCTACTTTTTCTATTTTTGTATGATCTTTGATAATATTTTGGTTTACTAAATACCCAACAGCTAAATATTCAGGATAATCACCTACAGTCATTGCAGTAATAATATGGTTATCATTTAGATAGATTGTTAATGGTTTTTCTACGATAGAAAAAGTAGAGATCTTTTTTCCTAGTTCGTCATAAGCTTCTATTTCTTTTATAAAAGGTGAATTTTCAGGATTTGGTTTAATAAAAATAAAAATTCACCTATTTAATACAATTTACTTTAAAGTTCCAGGATGTGTATTTTCTACAAAATGCTTTGAATGTACTGGTTTCATAAATAAGTTAGAAAAGAAAGCTACAATTAATAAACCAGCCATTGCATACATAGTAGTATTGTACAAACTAGGAGTAGGATCAACGGTACCAGATGGTGCAATCTCCATTAACTTAGATATAGTAACTGTTTTTGCTTTCACAAGTTGATCTAACTGCTCAATTGGTGCACCAAATTTATCTAAAAAAGCATTTGGATCAATTGACTCCATAAGTTTATTAAGAGAATTATTGTAAGATAAACTTCTTAGCTGTGCTATTGCAACAGGACCAATAACACCAGCTGTACTCCACGCAGTTAAAAGTCTACCATGAATTCCTCCTACATGCATTGTTCCAAAAATATCTGCTAAATATGCAGGTATAGTTGCAAATCCTCCACCATACATTGTGAAAATAATCATAGTAGCAGCATAAAACATTACTAAATACATGACCTTAGGATCTACACTTACTGCACTCGCGGTAAAAGGAATAGATAAGTAAAGCAAAGTTCCTAAAACAAAAAAGCAGTGATAAGTATTTTTTCTACCTATAAAATCTGATAAAGAAGCCCAAATTATTCTTCCACACATATTAAAAACACTTATCATCAAAACATATGTCCCCGCAAAAGCAGCTGTTACTATGGATGCCAATTCTGAAGTAGGTGGTGCCGAACCAAAAATTTCAGACATCATTGTTTTGGCAACACCTATAACGCCAATACCTGCAGACACATTAAAACATAATACGATCCAAAGTTGATAAAATTGAGGAGTTTTTATTGCTTGATTAATATGCACATTATTTAGTGTTTTCATCTTTGCAGCAGACTCTGCTTGTGATGGGGGTTCGTATCCTTCAGGTTTCCATCCTTCTGCAGGCACTCTGTATTGAAAAGCCGCTATAATCATAATGATAAAATATACTATACCAAGTGTTAGAAAAGCCCCTGCCGCTCCTGTATTACCTGTGCCTACAACATATACACCAGCATCACCAGGTACTGCTAATTGAGCAGCTTCTGCAGCCGTAGCTACTACTACTTCAACTTTTTCCCCTGCTATTTCAGCAAACCTTCTTCCATTTTCCGTAATTAGACTAACAGCACCTTCTGTTCCTAAGTATTCTGGAGCTTTAGAGTGCAAGTCTAATAAAAACTTTTTAAGAGGAGCTCCTATCATAGCTCCGCCTCCAAAGCCCATTATTGCCATACCTGTAGCCATTCCTCTTCTATCAGGAAACCACCTAATTAGCGTTGATACAGGTGAGACGTACCCTAATCCTAAACCACATCCTCCTAGTACACCATATCCCAAATAAATCAACCAGAGTTGATGAGTTAATATACCAAAACCGCCGACTATAAAACCACCGCCCCATAAACATGCCGCAGTTACACCTACGCATCTGGGGCCTACGTCTTCTAGCCATTTTCCTGCTATTGCAGCTGCTAAACCTAGGCAGACTATAGAGACAGAAAATATCCAAATAACACTACTTAAACTCCAGTCATCAGCAGAACTTGAAACTACCCCTAGCTCCTTTATCAAAGCAGGGTTAAAAATACTCCATGCGTATACCGACCCTATACATAAATGTATTGCTATAGAGGCTGGAGGTATTCTCCACCTATTAAAATTTTTTGGCGCTACTATTCTGTCCTTTAATAAAAATGAAAAAAAACCACCAGATTTGGTATTACTCATAAAAATCTCCCTTTTTTAAGAAATTAGCATCTCATTAAGTTAAGTGCAACCGTAATTAGCACGCTTCTATATTAGCTGCACAATATTTAAATTCAGGTATTTTTCCAAATGGATCAAGTTGAGGGTTAGTAAGCTTGTTTGCTGCCGCTTCTGAGAAGCAAAATGGTATAAAAATCATACCTTTAGGTAACTCTGTATCTTGCCTAACACTTAATTCAATCGAACCCCTTCTTGTTTTAACCTGTACTTTATTTCCAGGTTCTAGTTTTAGATTTTTCATGTCTAACCTATTCATATTGACAATTGCCTTTGGTTCAATGTTATCTAGTGTATTTGACCTTCTTGTCATAGCACCTGTATGCCAATGCTCTAAAAGTCTTCCAGTAGTTAAGACAAATGGGAAATTTTGATCTGGTAATTCATGAGGAGAAATTAAATCTGTTGGTACTATTTTTGCCAAACCTGAAGATGTTGGAAAGTTTTGTGAAAAAACTATTTCATTTCCTGGAAGATTTTTATCATCACAGGGGTAAGTTACAGAGTCTTCTTTTTCAACTCTTTCCCAGCTAATATTATTAAGTGAAGGCATCACCTTACTCATTTCATTAAACACTTCAGAAGCATGATTGTAATTCCAGTCTAAACCAAGAGCTTTTCCTAAATCATTAATAATTTTAAGATCCTCTTTAGCCTCACCTGGAGGATTTATTACCTTTCTTCCCATTTGAACTTGCCTATTAGTATTAGTAAAAGTTCCATTTTTTTCTGCATGTGCAGAGGCTGGTAAAATAATATCTGCGTACCATGCTGTTTCAGTCATAAATATATCTTGTACTACTAATGTGTCTAGCTTACACATTCCTTCTATTGTATGATTTTGATCAGGATCGGACATAACTGGATTTTCTCCCATTACATACATGCCCTTTATTTGGCCTTCGCAAACCTTGTCCATAATCTCAACAACCGTTAGCCCTTTCTTTTGATCTAACTCTGTACCCCAAAATTCTTGCATTTTTTTATGATTATTAATATCTTCTACTGGTTGGTAATCAGGATAGACCATTGGAATTAGTCCAGCATCGGATGCTCCTTGTACATTATTTTGTCCTCTCAAAGGATGTAATCCTGTACCCGGTCTTCCAATATGACCAGTAATTAATGCTAATGTAATAAGGCACCTAGAATTATCAGTTCCATGGATATGTTGAGAAATTCCCATCCCCCAAAAAATAATTGATTTATCTGAATTAGCATAAATTCTTGCAGTATCTCTTATAACTTCTGCAGAAATACCACAAATATTTTCCATTTCCTCCGGAACAAATTTGCTTATATTATTTTTTAAAGCCTCAAAGCCTTCTGTCATAGAAGAGACATATTGCTTATCGTATAAACCTTCTTCTATAATTGTATAAATAATTGCATTTAATAAAGCCACATCTTTTCCTGGCTTGAATTGTAAATGACTGTAGGCATGCCTAGATAAATCTTGCTTTCTAGGATCCATAATAATTAGTTTTTTTCCATCTTTAGCAGCTCTTTTAAAATATGTAGCAGCTACAGGATGATTAGTTGTAGGTCTAGCACCAATTACTATAATACAATCAGAGTCCTTGACAGCTGTAAATGGAGCAGAAACTGCACCAGATCCAACGCCTTCCATTAGTGCGGCAACTGAAGAGGCATGGCATAACCTTGTACAATGATCAACGTTATTAGTCTTAAAAGCAGTTC
>CABZPW010000031.1 GCA_902527765.1 Rhodospirillaceae bacterium | reverse complement strand
AGTCTTCAAAAAATGTATTTTATACTGGGGCTGCTCCAAATCAGCAAGCTATACCAGCCGTTGACTATCTAGCTGCTCAAGGTGTAAAAAAATGGGTTTTAGCAGGAACAGATTACGTTTATCCAAGAACTACAAATAAAATTCTAGAAAGTTATCTTAAAGAAGTTTTAGGTGTGTCTTCTGATGATATAATGATAAATTATACACCATTTGGACATTCTGATTGGCAAACTATAGTGTCTGATATAAAGAAATTTGGAATGGCTGGTAAAAAAACAGCAGTTGTCTCAACTATCAATGGTGATGCTAACGTACCTTTTTATAAAGAATTAGGTAATCAGGGTATTAAAGCTGAGGATATTCCGGTTGTAGCCTTTTCTGTTGGAGAAGAAGAGTTGTCTGGTTTTGATACAACACCTTTAGTAGGTCATTTAGCTGCATGGAATTATTTCATGAGTGCGGAAAGTGATGTTAATGACGCCTTTATTGAAGACTGGTTAAAATTTATTAAAGATGAAAAAAGAGTTACTAATGACCCAATGGAAGCTCATGTAATAGGTTTTGATATGTGGGTTAAGGCAGTAGAAAAGGCTGGAACAACTGAAGTGGATATGGTTAGAGAAGCCATGTATGGAATAACTGTTCCTAATTTAACAGGAGGTACAGCTGTCATGAATACTAATCATCATTTAACAAAGCCTGTTCTAATAGGAGAGATACAGTCAGATGGACAGTTTGATATTGTTTGGTCAACCTCTGGCGGAGTTATTGGAGATGCGTGGACTGACTTTTTACCTGAAAGCGCTAGAATAGTTGCTGATTGGACTAGTCCAATAAAATGTGGAAATTACAATATAGATACTGGTAAGTGTTCTGGTCAAAATTACGAATAATTCTGATACTAAAGGTCTTAACATTTACAGTTAAGACCTTTACTCATTTAAAGTATATAGATTGAAAATAATTATTAAATTTATTTATATTTTATTGACTGTTACTAATGTTAATTTCTTATTAGCAGATAACAATAAATTACGAGATTACATCCTAGAACTAGATACAAAAGATTTTAATGAAAAAATCATAACTATAGAAAATATATCTCAAATTAAGACAGACTTATCTTTAAAAACATTAAAAAGTATTCTAGAGGGAAGACTTTTTATTAGAAAGGAAGATAGAAAAATTATTTTAGTAGATATAATTAAAAGAAAATATAATGCTTATGATTTTTTTCAAGAAACAGAGTTAGGTATAGTAAAAAAAAGAAAATTAAAAAAAATTAAAATAAATAATCAAATAAGAAATATTCTTAATAGTAAAATTGCAATGTTAGAACTAACATCAGGTACTACTGAACAAAAAATTAAAGCAATTTATGACATAATTAAAGAAGGTAATCCCGAAGTACTAAAAATTATTAATGAACTTTTATCTGAGGAAAAAAATAAAGAGTTAATTTTTAGCCTTAATTTGGCAAAAAACTCTATTTTAGCAAGATTTGGAAATCAAACTGAAAAATTAAAAGCTATAGCAAGTTTAGCTGGAAACACTAATAACGATATTGTAAACATTCTAAGAACTATTGCAGAAGATAAGTCTTTAGATAAAAATATCAAAATTGAAGCAAATAACTCATTACAAGCTTCATTAAGAAACATTAAATTTAATAATATAATCAAAACTACTTTCTTTGGTTTATCTTTGGGTTCAGTTCTTTTACTGGCGGCAATAGGTTTAGCTATAACTTTTGGTGTAGTGGGAGTAATTAATATGGCACATGGAGAATTAATAATGCTTGGTGCTTATTGTGCATATGTTGTTCAACAACTTATTCCTAATAACATTTCTGCTTCTATTATCATTTCTTTGCCAGTAGCGTTTGTATTCACAGGATTTGTTGGAATTTTAATAGAAAGAGTCATAGTAAAAAATTTATATGGAAGGCCCCTTGAAACTTTATTAGCGACATTCGGATTAAGTCTAATTCTTCAGCAGATTGTAAGAAGTATCTTTTCACCCTTAAATAAAACCGTTTATTCTCCAGAATGGATGTCTGGAATAACCAGAATAGGTGGGCTAGAATTAACTAATAACAGAATAGTAATAATTATTTTTGCTTTACTTATTTTTTTAATTGTAATTTATATTTTAAAGAAAACCATTTTTGGTATGCAAATGAGGGCTGTAACCCAAAACAGAAAGATGGCATCTGCAATGGGTATTAACACAAAAAAAATAGATATGTTTACTTTTGCATTTGGTTCTGGTGTAGCTGGTGTGGCAGGCGTAGCTCTCAGTCAAATTACAAATGTTGGTCCAAATTTAGGACAAAATTATATTATAGATAGCTTTATGGTAGTAGTATTTGGTGGAGTTGGTAATTTATTTGGTACCTTTATAGGGGCATTCGGTCTTGGTTTAGGAAATAAACTTTTGGAACCTTATGTAGGTGCAATAGTGAGCAAAATATTCATATTATTATTTATAATTATATTTATACAGTTTAGACCAAAAGGATTATTTTCTTTGAAAGGAAGAGTGGCTGATGAATAAAAGAATAGCAGAAAATAAGCCATCGTTGTTAATAAATATTAACTTTCTTTTAGGAGACTCTATTGGTAGATACTTAATTTATTTACTTGCAATATCTATTTTCATACTACCAATACTACATGTGTATATAGCAGAAGATAGTATATTTCATGTAAGTAGTTACACAATTAGTTTATTAGGAAAATACCTTTGTTTTGCTTTATTAGCTTTGTCACTAGATTTAGTTTGGGGATATACAGGAATCTTATCTCTTGGTCATGGAGCTTTCTTCGGTTTGGGTGGTTACATGATGGGCATGCATTTGATGAGAGAAATTGGAGATAGAGGTGTGTACGGAAATCCGTTGCTCCCGGATTTTATGGTTTTTTTAAACTGGGAAGAGCTTCCTTGGTTTTGGTATGGTTTTGATAGCTTTTTATTTTCATGTTTAATGGTCATTTTAGTTCCTGGTTTATTGGCATTTATATTTGCCGCTTTAGCTTTTGGTAGCAGAGTCACAGGTGTATATTTTTCAATTATTACCCAAGCATTAGTTTTCACACTCATGTTGGCTTTTTTTCAAAATGATTTTGGATTTGGTGGAAATAATGGTTTAACAGATTTTAAAGATATTTTAGGTAAAGATATAAGTTCTAAAGAAACAAGAGCAGTATTTTATATTTGTTCTGCTGTTATGCTTATTTTATCATATCTTACCTGTAGATTTATAGTTTCGTCAAAAATTGGAAATATCTTAATTGGCATAAGAGATAGAGAAACTAGAATGAGATTTTTAGGATACAACACTACAGTTTTTAAAATTATTATTTTTACTTTTTCTGCTGTATTAGCTGGTATTGCAGGTGCATTATATGTACCTCAAGTAGGAATTATAAACCCTGGAGAATTTTCACCAATAAAATCAATAGAAATTGTAGTGTGGGTAGCTTTAGGTGGAAGAGGTTTTTTATACGGTGCTATAATAGGTGCTATAGTTGTCAATGTATTAAAATCATATTTAACTATAATCTCCCCGGAAATTTGGATTATTTTTTTGGGATTAATATTTATTTTAGTTACTATTTACTTACCAAATGGGTTAGCAGATTTAAAAAGAATTATTAAAAAGAATCTATATGATAGAAGATAAAAATATTTTAGAAATTAAAAACGTTACTGTAAGTTTTGATGGATTTAAAGCATTGAATTCTTTGTCTCTTGAGATTAAAAACTCTCAAATGATTGCTATTATAGGCCCCAATGGTGCAGGAAAAACTACTCTACAAGATGTAATAACTGGCAAAACTAAAATAGATGATGGAAAAATATTTTTTAAAAACAATGACCTTAGTCAATTTTCAGAACATGAAATTGTTAATTTAGGAATTGGAAGAAAGTTTCAAAGACCAACAATTATAGAAAATATATCTGTTTGGGATAATTTATGTATAGCTTTAAATACAAGGAAAAATTTTTTATCATGTTTATTATTTAAACTAAAAAATAAGGATTTAAAAAAAGTAGTAGAAATAATTAGTATTATAAATTTAGAAAAAAAAAAAAATTTGATAGCAAAAAACCTTTCTCATGGAGAAAAACAATGGTTGGAAATTGGGATGTTATTAATACAGCAGTCTGACTTGCTGTTAATAGATGAACCAGTGGCTGGAATGACAGAAATAGAAACAAAAAAAACATCAGAACTACTAATTAATATTTCAAAAGATAGAACGGTATTAGTAGTGGAACATGATATGAATTTTATAGAAAGTTTAGGTGTAGAGGTTGTTGTTTTAAATGAAGGTAGTGTATTGACAAGAGGTAGTATGAAAAATATTAAAAAAAATAAGCAAGTAATTGATGTGTACTTAGGAAGATAATATTGTTAAAAATACAAAATATTAGCGTCAAGATATCAAACTCTATAATTTTAAAGAACATAGATATGTATATTAAAAGAGGTATGATTACATGTATTATGGGTAAAAATGGAATGGGAAAAACTACCCTATTAGAAACAATAATTGGACATCACAGGCCTTATCTAGGACATATAAATTATAACGGAGTGAATATTTCTAAATTATTACCTTATGAAAGAGCTAAATTAGGTTTAGCATATGTTCCTCAGGGTAGAGAGATATTTCCGCGTTTGACAGTAAAAGAGAATTTATTTACTGGCTTATCTATTAAAAATAATGATTATAAACTTGATACTGAAGTTTTATCTTTATTTCCCATTTTGAGTGAAATGTTAGATAGGTATGGAGGCGATTTATCAGGAGGGCAACAACAGCAATTAGCAATTGCTAGAGCATTACTTATGCGTCCAAAAGTACTGATTTTAGATGAGCCTACTGAAGGAATACAGCCCTCAATAATTAAAATAATAAAGGATGTTATAGTACACGTGAAAGAAGTAAAGAAAACTACTATAGTATTGGTTGAACAGTATTTTGATTTTGTTCAAGATATAGCAGATGAAGTAGTTATTATTGATAGAGGAAAAGTTTTTAAATCTGGCAAAGTAAAAATTTTGAAAGATAAAAATATTAAAAATATACTGGCTGTTTAGAAATATGATACATAATAATTTCTTATTAAAAAGTAAAAATTCTAAATTTTTTGATTTATTTATTAATGATCTATTTTCTTCAAATAGTCTTATGGATTATAAAAATGCAATAGAACCTTTTTATTCACAATATGAAATGAAATTAAAGGAAAATTTAAAATTATTAAAAGATCAAAGATGCCTAGGGTACGTTAATTTAAAAGTAGGAAAAAGTAATAATGGCATAGTGCAAATTTTTAATCACAGAGAACAAGGAAATTTAAAAGCTAGGTTAATTCATAATTATGACTTGAATGATGAGTTAATAATAATTAATACAGCAGGAGGTTTAACTAGTGGTGACTTGAACTTAAATAGCATACAAATTGATTGCAATACATCTCTTAACATTACAACTCAATCAATGGAAAAAATTTATAATTGTAAAAATTTATTAGCTAATGCTTATACTAATATTACAGTAGGAGATAATTCTAATGTATCATGGATGCCTTTAGAAACAATTTTTTTTAATGGAGGAAAGCTTAGGAGAAGGCTTAACATTGATTTAAAGACTAGCTCCAATTTTTTTGCTGTAGAAACATTAATATTTGGAAGAAAGGCAATGGGTGAAATAGTAGAAAGTGGTGAATTAGATGATGCTCTACAAATTTATAAAAATAACAAGCTACTTTATAGTGATTTTAATAAAATAAAAGGCAATATTGATAAAAAAATTTTAAAATCTTTAGTCTCAAAAGGAAATAATATTTTTTGTAATATAGTTTACACGGGGAAAAAAATGAAAATATATGAAAAACAAATATCAAAATATGCTGATAAATCAAAATATTTTTTTGGGGTATCAATAGTTAATGGCGTATTATTGTTAAAAATATTAGCAAACAATATAAATGATATAAGAGATTTTCTTAGTGATTTAGTTAAAATATTTGGTGAGAATTTTAATTTACCCAGAATTTGGAGTTTTTGATAAAAAATGAAGCTTACCCCCAGAGAAAAAGATAAATTATTAATATCAGTAGCAGCTGATATAGCAAAAAAAAGACTTCATAGGGGTCTTAAATTAAATTATCCTGAGGTAGTAGCTATTATTAGTGATCATGTTTTAGAGGGAGCTAGAGATGGAAAGTCAGTATCAGATTTAATGGAAAGTGGAGGAATGATAATTAAAAAAGATCAGGTGATGCAAGGAATCTGTGAAATGGTAAATGAAGTACAAGTTGAGGCTACATTTCCAGATGGAACTAAATTAGTAACAATTCATAACCCTATTAGATAATATGATACCAGGAGAATATTTAATAAAAGATGGAAGTTTAGAAATCAATAGTAAATGCAATACTATTTCTATTGAGATTATTAATGAAGGTGATAGGCCTATTCAGGTTGGGAGTCATTTTCATTTTGCCGAAGTGAATGCATTTCTTAAATTTGATAGAGAAAAAGCAAAAGGTACAAGACTTAATATTGCTTCAGGTACATCAATTAGATTTGAACCAGGACAAAAAAAAATAGTAGATTTGGTTTATTACAAAGGAAAAAAAAATATTTTAGGATTTAATAACTATAATTGAAGATGAGATTACTATGACAAAAAAAATTAATAAAAAAGCATATGCTGACATGTATGGACCTACAGTTGGAGATAGAGTAAGACTAGCTGATACAGATCTGATAATAGAAATAGAAAAAGATTATGCTATTTATGGAGATGAAGTAAAATTTGGTGGTGGTAAAGTAATAAGAGATGGAATGGGTCAATCTCAATTTTCTAATAAACAAGGCGCTGTTGATACGGTAATAACTAATGCGATTATAATAGATCATTGGGGTATTATTAAAGCTGATATAGGTATTGTAAATGGGAAGTTCTTTAAAGTTGGTAAGGCTGGAAATCCAAACACTCAGGACAATGTGGATATAATTATAGGTCCTGGTACTGAAGTTATAGCAGCAGAGGGAAAAATTGTTACTGCGGGAGGTATAGACGCTCATATTCATTTTATTTGTCCTCAGCAAATCGATGAAGCTCTATCAAGTGGTATTACAACCATGCTAGGTGGAGGAACAGGTCCTGCACATGGAACAACTGCTACTACTTGTACTCCTGGTCCATGGCATATTAAACGGATGCTGCAAGCTTCAGAGGCATTTTCAATGAATTTGGGTTTTGCTGGAAAAGGAAATTCAGCATTAGAAGCTCCATTAATTGAACAAATTTATGCAGGAGCATGTTCTTTAAAACTGCATGAAGATTGGGGAACTACCCCAGCTTGTATTAACAAAGCATTAGAAGTAGCAGATGATTATGATATACAGGTTATGATACATACTGATACTTTAAATGAGTCAGGCTATGTAGAGAATACTATTAAAGCATTTAAGAACAGAACAATACATGCATATCATACTGAGGGTGCTGGCGGAGGGCATGCTCCAGATATAATAAAATTATGTGGTTTATCAAATGTAATACCGTCATCTACAAATCCTACAATGCCATATACAATAAACACAATAGATGAACACTTAGACATGTTAATGGTATGTCATCACCTAGATAAAAAAGTTCCAGAAGATATTGCATTTGCTGAAAGTAGAATTAGAAAAGAAACTATAGCTGCCGAAGATATATTGCATGATATGGGAGCCTTTTCTATTATTGCCTCAGATAGTCAAGCTATGGGCAGAGTAGGAGAAGTTATAACTAGAACGTGGCAAACAGCACATAAAATGAAAACTCAAAGAGGACCCCTTAGCGAAGATTCCTCTAATAATGATAATTTTAGAGTAAAAAGGTATATAGCCAAGTATACTATAAATCCTGCAATAGCCCATGGTATAAGTAATTCAGTTGGGTCCATTGAAGAAGGAAAAAGAGCAGACTTTTGTATTTGGGATAGAGCATTTTTTGGAGTAAAGCCAGAGATGGTATGTATAGGAGGATCTATCAGCACTGCTTTAATGGGTGATCCTAATGCCTCAATACCTACGCCACAACCTATTCATTTTAGACACATGTTTGGAGCTTATGGCAAATCGTTAACAAATAACTCTATAACTTTCGTTTCAGAAAGTTCCATTGAAAATAATATAAGGGAAAATTATGAACTAAAAAAACAATTAGTAGCGGTTAAAAATACTAGAAGTCAAATATCAAAAAGTTCAATGATTAATAATAGTTTTCAACCAAATATAGAAGTTGATCCAGAAACTTATGAGGTAAGAGCCAATGGAGAAAAATTGACTTGTGAGCCAGCTACCACTTTACCTCTAACTCAAAGATACTTTTTATATTAATGTATAAAGTTAGTAAAATAATTAACAATAATAGTTGGAAGTATAAAGAAAACGATGAAATTATATTAGACTCGCAGGATAGAAATAGAAGAAGAATAAAGTTAGTTAGCAAAAGAAATGTTTCTTTTTTACTAGATGAAAAAAAAACAGTTTTATTAAAGAATGGAGCATTACTTATTTTATCTAACTCTTACAAAATTAAAGTCATTGCAAAAATTGAATCTGTATTAAAAATTGAAGCAGCCTCTAAAAATAAATTATTAGTTTTAGCATGGCATATAGGAAACAGGCACATTCCTGCAGAAATACATAAAGATTTTATTATAATAAAAAGAGACGAGGTAATTGGAAAAATGTTAAAATTATTAGGAGCTAAGGTATATAAAAGAAAATTATCTTTTTCTCCAGTATCAGGAGCATATCACGAGCATTAATTATGAAAAAATTTAGTAATATATTAAAATTATTAACATGGAATAATCAATCTTTTCCTATAGGTTCTTATTGTTTTTCAAGTGGATTAGAATTTGCAGTTGAGTCAAAAATAATTAAAACTGGAAAAGATCTTCAGGATTGGCTACATGATTTACTTAGATACGGAAGTTTACATTCTGATGCTCTTATTCTTTTA
>CABZPW010000030.1 GCA_902527765.1 Rhodospirillaceae bacterium | reverse complement strand
AAATCGAGTATCTTTTTTAAAATATGACTGGATATATTTTAATGCACTTTTGGCATCAGATTTTTTCAATATTTCAATTATGATTTTACCTCTAGAATTAAGGTTTTTATCTTTTAATTTATTAGATGTTCTGTTTAATATGGCCGCACATAAGCCGTTTTCATTTAAACCTAACCATGAGCCTCCTTTTAAAATATCTTTTCCAGCAAAAATACTATTATTCCAATGATAACCTGGAGGCTTGAAAGTTCTGGCTAAATATTCATCTCTATTATTAGCTATTAAAATGGGCCAATCAGAATTTTTTGACCTGTGAATAAATAATGTACACATTTAAGAAGTCTTACTCATATATAATAGCTTTTTACATTAACAGTATTTTATTGTTAACTTGAGGGAAATTTATTAATTATTTTTTAAAAATCCTTTCATAAATGACATTAATATTTTTTAAGTATGTTTTATTATTAAAGATACTTCTTAATTCTTTATTTTTTAATAAACTACTTACTTTTTTGTCATTGCTTAAATTATGATAGAAACTTTTACTACTTTTACTATTAATATTTTTCCAAGTTTTCATTGCATTATGTTGTACTAACCCATAGGCCTCTTCGCGAAGCAATCCCTTGCTTATTAATTTAAGCATTACATTTTGACTAAAATGTAGGCCTTTTAACTTATCTAAATTATATTGAATATTTTTAGGATAAATAATTAGATTGCTGATTACATTATTTAATCTATTTAAAGAGAAGTCCATTGCTATAGTAATATCAGGACACATAATTCTTTCAGCAGATGAATGAGAGATATCTCTTTCATGCCATAAAACAATATTCTCTAGACTAGTTTGACATAAGTTTCTTATGTACCTAGATAACCCTGATAAGTTCTCAGATAAAACTGGATTCCTCTTATGAGGCATAGCTGAGCTACCTTTTTGTCCTTTTCCAAAACTTTCTTCAGCTTCAAGTACTTCTGTTCTTTGTAAATGTCTAATTTCAGTAGCTAGTCTATCAATTGAACCAGCTAGTATTGATAGCGCACTAAAAAAGGCAGCATGCCGGTCTCTAGGAATAATTTGAGTAGATACATCTTCTGTCTTTAAACCTAATTTTTTTGCTACGTAAGCTTCAACTGATGGCGAAATACTTGAATAAGTTCCAACTGGACCAGAAATTTTACAAATAGAAATCTCCTTTTGTGCTATCTCTAATCTTTTTAAATTTCTTTTAAACTCAGCATAGGCATAAGCAAATTTCAATCCAATAGTTGTAGGTTCTGCATGGATACCATGACTTCTTCCTATAGTAATTAATGATTTATAATCTAATGCTTTTTTCTTTAGATTAATTAATAGGCTTTTAAGACCTTGTATAAGGATTTTAGAAGAATTTTGTAACTGAACCGATAAGCAAGTATCTAATACATCAGATGAGGTCATACCTTGGTGAATAAATTTAGATTCTTTTCCAACATATTCTGCAACATTGGTCAAAAATGCTATAACATCATGTTTAGTCTCTTTTTCTATTTCCAATACTTTATTTACATCAAAGTTAGCTTTTTTTCTAATATTTTGTGAAGTTCCTTTAGGTATTTTTCCAATTTTTTCCATTGCTTCGCAAGCTAGAATTTCTATTTCAAGCCAAATTTTATATTTAGTTTCAGTTTCCCAAATAGTTTCCATAATTGCCGTTGAATATCTTGGTATCATTTATTTTTCCTGTTAATTATTAATAATGACTTCTACTCTTCTATTATTTGCTTCTTCTACGTTGTCACCAGTTATTATTAAGGGATAGTCTTCGCCGTAACTTTTAATAATAAGCTTATTGTTAATACCCTTTTTTCTAAAATATTTAGAAACACTTAAAGCTCTTTGCTCTGACAAAATTAAATTGTATTTTTTTGATCCTTTTGTATCAGTATGCCCATAAATGATGATTGGGTTAGAATCTGTTTTAATTAAGGTAGAAATATAATTATCCAGTTTATCTTTTTCAGATATAGATAATTTATGACTATCATAATTATAAAATACTAAAACACTTTTTGTCTTATCTCCTTTAATAAAATAAGACTTATTTTTTTCTGATACTGAACTAGAACTGATTTCAGATTCTTGTTTTTTACTTATTGGTTGTTTACTTACTTCAGAAGAGTAAATTTTTTTATATGCATTAGTAAACTTATTTTTACAATATTCAATATCCTTAATTTGCCAGTTTTCTTCAATTTGTTCTAACCAGCAATCATATCCTGAAACTAATTTAGCGACTAATTTTGGATATTGAAAAGTAAATTCTTCTTTTAAAAGAGAACTAATTTTTTTATATTCTTTTTTAGCTTCATTTTCATAATTATCAGGAATTTTCCAATTTTTAGGGTTTTCTATTCGAATTATTTTTGTTTTAAGTATATTGTTAGCTTTAAATGCGAAGTAATTAGCATCTAATTCATCATGCATCTCATAAAGTTCTGAATAAGCAAATTCTTTGTACTCTTTACTAACTAAATCATAAATATTATCTGGAGAAAAATTATATTTATCTAATTCTTTTAATCTAAAATACGCACATGAGTTTATTAAGAGTAAAAAAGTACTGATTAAAAGAAAATTAATTATTTTATATACTATACTATTTTTCAAATTTTTAGCCTAAGAAGATTTTATATAATTTAGTAAATACTGTAAATCATTATTATGAATTGAAAAGTTTACTGCTTTTCTCCAGTTTTTAGCACCATCAGTGCTATTGAAAATATTTTGTAAATGTGTGATGGAGTTTTTATTTATACTTTTACCAGTAAAGAGCTTTTTGAGTTTTGTAATGTACTTTATTACCAATGCTACTCTTTGTTGACTAGTAATAGGATTTTTTGCAAAAATCCAGGGGTTTTTATAAGCTTCTCTTCCTATCATAATTCCATCAACTTTGTTTTTATATTTTTTGAAATCCAAAGTATTTAAAAAACCTCCATTAATTATTATTTTATTTCTGCTAAATTTTTTTTTCAATTTAAATACTCTTTCATATTTCAATGGTGGGATACTTAGATTTTTTTTTGTGCTTAATTTACCTAAAATTCCATTTCTAGCGTGAATAATGTACTTTTTTACACCTGACATATTTATTTCACTTACAAAATTATTTAATAAATCATCATTATACTCAGTACCAATACCAATTCTTGTTTTTACACTTACTTTTAAACCTGTTTCGTTTTTAATAGCATTTACGCAATCTTTTACTATCCATGGATTTTTCAATAGTATTAGACCAAAGTCGCCAGCTATTACATTTTTACTTGGACAGCCACAATTAATGTTTACTTCTGCAAAACCTAATTCTGATATTTTTTTAGCAGCTTTAGCCATGCTAATAGGTTTATTGCCTGCTATTTGTACTTTAATATTTGAAAAGTTTTTTAATATTTTATAATCATTTAAAATATTAGTTCTTATTATAGCTTCTGAATGCATCATCTCTGTGTAAATAGTAATATTATTATTTATTAAGCTCATGAGAAAACAAAAATAACTATCAGTTTTTCCCATCATAGGTGCTATTGAGTAAAATTGATTAACATTCTGTAACATATTAATTATTTTAATGCATTAATTTGAAAAATTCATTATCTTTAATATGAGATCTTTTTATGGCTTCGATACCTTTTATAATTTTAGATAGCTTAGTTTATGCTTCCTGGTTATTCATGGTGGCATCTGGACTTACATTAATTTATGGAGTTATGAAAGTATTGAATGTAGCTCATGGCAGTCTATATGCTTTTGGAGCATATGCTAATGCTTGGTTAATAGGCTGGTATTTTAATAATTATACAGAGTTTGAAGCCTTATCATTTTTATTTATTCCCGTTTCCGCTTTAGTTATTGGTGTCATTTTAGGTGTTTTAATTGAGAAATTCTTTTTAAGGAAAATTTATTTTAGAGATGAGATCGTGGTAGTTTTAGTAACTTACGGATTATTCCTTATATTCGAGGACGTTATGAAACTAATATTTGGAACTACTTCATATTTGCCTTATCAACCTAGAATGTTATTAGGTAATATTAATGTCTTTAGTATTCCTTATGTTGTTTATGATTTAGCAATTATAGGTATTGCTGCTTTCATATGGTTTTTATTTAATTTTATAATTAAATATACTAAAATAGGAAAACTTTTACTTTCAGTGATAAATGATAGAGAAATGTCATCTGCTCTTGGAATAAATGTTAATAAATTTTTTATTTATACTTTTACTTTTGGCTGTTTATTAGGCTGCTTAGGAGGTGCCGTCTCAGCACCAATGATTTCTGTAGTACCAGGTATAGGTGTAGAAGTAATTGTTTTAGCTTTTGCAGTAGTGGTAACCGGAGGATTAGGAAGTGTTACTGGGGCAGCTATAGGAGCCTTATTTATAGGTTTAGCAAGAACTATTGCTATTTTTTATGCACCACAATTAGAACTATTTATTGTTTTTTTTGTTATGGCAATTATTCTTTCATTTAAACCTGAAGGTCTTTTTGGCAGTAAAGAAGTGAGAAAAATTTAAAATGAGAGGTCTGATGCATAAAGATAGACTGATATTAGTTGCATTTTTATTTACTTTTATTTCTTTTTGGTTTTTACTTCCTGACTATGCAATAAATATTATTTCTTTGTCTTTTTGTAATGGTCTTGTAATTCTTGGCTTATTGCTTCTAATGAGAGCAGGTTTAATATCATTTGGACATGGCATGTACTATTGTCTAGGTGGATATGCGGTTGCTATGACATATAATTTTTTACAAATTAAAGAAGTTTTTTTTCTTATTACTTTTTCTGTTTTAGCAGGTTTTATTGTTTCTTTTTTTTTAGGGTTTTTTGTGAGAAGATTCAGAGGAATTTTTTTTGCAATGCTTAATCTTGCATTATCGATGATCCTTTTTGGTATCATAGTCAAAAGTGTATCATTAGGTTCAACTGATGGATTTGGCATTAAAGATCTCACTTATTTCAGTCATACTATTGAGGATGAAAAAAGGTTAAATATCTTCTCTTATTTATTTATTGTCTTATTAACTGGCTTAATGATGATGATAGTAATGAATTTTTTAAAGTCACCATCTGGCAAAATGCTAGAAGCAATCAGAGAGAATGAAATTCGATCTTCATATCTAGGAATTTCTATAAATAAACAAATTCATAAAATCTATATTTTTTCAAGTACATTAGCAGCTCTTGGAGGGGGGCTAATGGTAATTCTTATTGGCCATATAACTCCAGAGGATACAGCATATTGGACTAGGTCGGGAGAGTTTGTTTTTGTTGCAATTCTTTCAGGAAGTCTTAACGTTTTTGCACCTTTAATTGGGTCTCTTTTCTTCGAATTTATTAGGTCATATGCATTATTTTATTTTCCCAATACATGGCAAATGATAATAGGCGTTATTCTTATATTAGGAATTTTATATTTACCTGAAGGCATAGGGTCAATTTTTAATAAAAGGAAAAAATAATGCTTTTGGAAGTTAAAAATTTAAATAAAAAATTTGGCTCAGTTACCGCTGCAAATAATATTAATTTTAAAATGAATGAAAATGAAATTATTGGTGTTATTGGTGCAAACGGAGCTGGAAAAACTACCTTTTGTAATATAATCACAGGTTATTTAAAACCAGACAGCGGAGTAATACTTTATGAAGGTAAAGATATTACAAAATTTAATGTACAAGAAATTAAAAATATTGGTATTCATAGATCATTTCAAATCCCACAAGTTTTTGAAAATTTAGGGGTAGTTGAAAATATTATAATTACTGAATTAGTTGCAAAAAATAAACAAAACTCATTTTTTGAGGATGCCTATTCTAAAAAAAATTATCAAAATGCAATTAAATTATTACAAAAATTCTCTTTTGATATTGATAAGTTTAAGGATAAAACTGTAAAAGAACTTCCTCAAGGAGCAAGAAAAGTTCTAGATATTTTAATAGCAATTATAGGAAAGCCAAAAGTAATTTTATTAGATGAACCTACATCAGGTATTAGTACAGATGAAAAAAATATTATAATGAAAAACATTCTTAGGGCTATAAAGGAATTAAATATTTCTGTTCTTTTTATAGAGCATGACATGGAAATAGTTGAAAAATTTTCTGAAAGAGTTGTTGCATTTTATAATGGAGAAATTATTGCTGATGATAAACCCATTAAGGTATTTAATCAAAATAGTGTTAAAAAGTTTATAATTGGAGGTTTTTAATGTTAGTGGTAAGTAACGTAGAAGTTTCTATTAAAAATATTAATATATTACAATCTATTTCTTTTAAAGTTTCTAAGTTTTCTAGTATCATTGGTAGAAATGGAGCAGGAAAAACTACTCTTATAAGAGCTATCATGAATATATTACCTGCTAAGACTGGTAATATTAAATTTAATGATAAAGTTTTAAATAATTTAAAAACGCATGATATGAGTAAATTAGGTATAGGGTATATGCCTGAAGATAGAAGGCTAGTCCCAGACTTATCTGTTAAAGATAATATAATGGTGCCATTATGGAGTTTAAATAAGAAAAATGTAAATGAAAGCTTAGAAGAAGTGATATCTTTTATTCCTGAATTAAAAGATTTTATGGATAGACAAGCTTTTCAACTTTCTGGAGGACAACAAAAATTAGTAGCACTTGCTAGAGCCATGGTAGTTGGAAAAAAACTTTTGTTATTAGATGAACCTTTTGAAGGAGTTGCGCCTGCCTTAGCAGAAAGGCTTGTAGAGTTAATAAGTAGTTTGAATAAGAGTAATTTAATTACTATGATTACTGAATCTGATGAAACTTTTTCAAAAAAAATCAAGGCAGATATTATTAGAATAGAAAGAGGAAAAATTTTGTAATTATTTTGATCTTAAAATTTTTGCAGCCTCCAAAGCAAAGTAGGTTAAAATTGCATCAGCTCCAGCTCTTTTAAAACAACTCAGTGTTTCAATAATTATATCCTCTTTTTTAAAATAACCTTCTTCTATAGATTTCATAAGCATAGAATATTCTCCTGATACTTGATAGCTAAAGGTAGGATAATTAAATGTATTTTTAATTTTATTGAGTACATCGAGATAGGGCATGCCTGGTTTAATTAATATTATATCTGCACCTTCTTTTATATCCATAGACACTTCTTTTAAAGCTTCATTATTATTATTATAATCCATTTGGTATGATTTTTTTTTATTTGGACCTAGGTTATTAGATGCTGATATTGCATTTCTAAATGGACCATAAAAAGCTGAGGCATATTTAGCAGCATATGACATTATTATTGTGTTATGAAATGATGATTTATCTAAACTTTCTCTGATAACTTTAATTCTGCCATCCATCATATCTGAAGGAGCAATAATATCGCAGCCTGCTTCTGCGTTTACTATGGCTTGCTTACAAAGTATCTCTACAGTTTTATCATTATCTATCTGATTGTTTTCTAAAATTCCATCATGTCCTGATATGGTATAAGGGTCTAGGGCTATGTCACAAATAACTCCTATTCCATTAACATTTTTTTTAATTGCTCTTACTGCCTTACATACAATATTATTTTCATTCAATGCTTCCTTGCCAAAAGCATCCTTCTTTTCTTTAGGCACTTCCGGAAAAATTGCTACAGCTTTAATCCCTGCTTCATAAGCTTTATTTGCAAGCACAACTGCATCATTTATATTATTTCTTTTAACATTAGGCATCATATCAATTTCAGTACTTTTAGCTTCATAGGTTAAGAAAATAGGTAGGATTAAGTCAGAAATTTTTAAAAAATTTTCTGTTACAATTCGCCTTATCCAATCTTCTTGGCGCAGTCTTCTTGGTCTACAATAAGGAAAGTTTGATAAAAAATTATTCATAAGTTATATTAATTTCTATAGAGTAATAACATAGGTAACAGTGAATTTAAATATTAATATAAATTTAACTAATGAGCAAAAAGCTTTTGTGGATTCAACAAAGCAGTTTGCAGATGAACATATTAAAAATAATTCTTTAAAATGGGATAAAAATGCGTATTTTCCAGTTGAGATATTTAAAAAGTCTGCAGAGCTTGGGCTAGCTGGTATTTATGTTTCAGAAAAAGACGGGGGTACAGGTCTTACTAGATTGGATGCATCTCTAATATTTGAAGAGTTAGCTTATGCATGTCCATCTACCTCTGCTTTTTTATCAATTCATAATATGACTGCGTGGATGCTTAGCAAGTATGGAAATAATGGTTTAAAAGATAAATATATGAAAAGTATAACTAGTATGGAAAATGTTTGTTCATACTGTTTAACTGAACCAGGTTCAGGTTCAGATGCTATTGCTATGAAGACAAAAGGTAAACCAGACAAAGATAATTCTTCTCTTAATATAAATGGTTCTAAGTCCTTTATTTCTGGAGCTGGAGTTTCTGATTTATATTTTGTAATGATGAAAACTGAAACAAGCCAAGATAATGAAACATCCTGCGTTATTGTTGAAAAAAATTATGATGGAATTTCTTTTGGTAAAAATGAAGAAAAAATGGGATGGAAGAACCAGCCTACTAGAGTAGTTTCTTTTGACGAATGTATCGTTCCATACGAAAATATAGTAGGTAGACCTGGAGAAGGTTTTAAAATAGCTATGCAAGGTCTCGATGGTGGGAGAATTAACATAGCGTCCTGTTCATTAGGTGCAGCTAGGTTTTGCATAGATAAATGTATAGATTATGTTAGCGAAAGAAAACAATTTGGAAAATTTTTAAAAGAATTTCAGTCTATCCAATTTAAAATAGCTGATATGATTACTGATTACAATGCTGCAAGGTTAATGGTACATGAAGCTGCTAATGCACTAGATCTAAAGCAAAGTGATACTACTATTAAATCTGCAATGGCCAAAAAGTTTGCAACTGATGTTTGCTTTAACATTTGTAATGAGGCACTTCAAATTCATGGAGGGTATGGATATCTATCTGAATATGGAATAGAAAAAATGGTTAGAGATTGTAGAGTCCATCAAATTTTAGAAGGCACTAATGATATAATGAAATTAATTATATCTAGAGATGTTCTTAAATAGAATAAATGACTGAAGTTTTAATAAATAAAGAAAATTCTACTATTATTTTAACACTTAATAGAGAGAGAGTATTAAATGCTCTTAATTTAAATATGGTTAGAATAATTTCCGAAAATATTTCTTCTTGGAACGATGATGATGGTATTAGCGGAGTACTTTTAAGAGGAGCAGGAGAAAAGGCATTCTGTGCTGGCGGTGATATAGTTTCGGTGTATCATTCAAAAAATGATGAAGGCAATAATTTATCATATGATTTTTTTAAAGAAGAATATTTATTAAATTATGAAATTAGTAAATTTAAAAAGCCTTGGATTTCTTTATTAAATGGTATAGCTATGGGAGGAGGGCTAGGATTATCTGTTCATGGAAGTCATAGAATAGTTAGTGAAAAAACAGTCACGGCTATGCCAGAAACTGCTATTGGTTTATTTCCTGATGTAGGAGGAGGTTACTTTCTATCAAGAGTAGATCATTTTGTTGGGACTTATTTAGCGTTAACTGGAAAAACATTAGATGGAGATAACTCTATTTTTACCAAAATAGGAACACATATTATTGAAAATAATTTAGTTGATGAGTGTGTTAAAAAAATATTAGATTTAAAAAAATATACAAAATATGATATTGATCATTTTCTAAAAAAATACGATAAAAAAAATAAAACACAGCCTTCTTTAGCAAAAAATTTGCAAGATATTAGTAAGCATTTTAATAAAAAAAGTATTAAAGAAATAATTAATTCATTAAAAGCAGAAAACTCTACATGGTGTAAAGAGCAATTAAATATTCTAGAGAAAAAATCTCCAACCAGTATGGGAGTTGCAACCAGACAATTAGATATTTCTAGGTCTTTAAATTTAAAGGATTGCTTAAGTATGGAATTTAGAATATGCCAAGCAATGATGGCGAGACATGATTTTTATGAAGGTGTCAGAGCAAACTTAGTAGATAAAGATAGAGATCCTAAATGGAAACCTATAACTGTAGATCTATTAGAGGAAAAACTGATTGATGATCACTTTAAAAATTTAGAGGATAAGGAACTTTTTTAAAATGCAAAATATTTCCTTTATAGGTTTAGGTGCAATGGGTACTCCTATGGCCTTAAACTTAATTAAAAAAAAATATAATTTATTTTTATATGATATCAATACCAAAAATTATAAAAAATTCTATAAAAGCAAAGCAAAAATATGTCTTAATTACAAAGATTTATCATGCAAAAGTGATGTATTTATTAGTATGCTTCCTGATGGTAAAGCTTTATCAAATTTAGTTTTAGGAAAAAATGGTATTATTAATTTTATTAAAAAAGATTCTATATTTATTGATTGTTCATCGGTTGATTATGAGACTACTCTAAAAATCTCAGATGCTTTTACAAAAAAAAGTATTAAATTTATAGATGCTCCAGTATCTGGTGGAGTATCAGGAGCAGAACAA
>CABZPW010000029.1 GCA_902527765.1 Rhodospirillaceae bacterium | reverse complement strand
AACATTTCTATCTACTAGCTCAATTACTGCCATTGGAGCAGCATCTCCAAACCTCATACCTTTTTTTAATATACGTACGTAGCCTCCTGCTCTATTTTTATATCTTTCAGGAAAATCATTTAATAATTTACTAATATTTGCGTCTCTGGGTAATTTTGATATTAATTGCCTTCTAGCATGAAGCGATCCCTTTTTGGCTATTGTAATCATCTTCTCGACTATGGGCCTTAAATCTTTTGCTTTGGGAACGGTTGTAATAATTTGTTCATATTTTATTAAAGAAGCTGCAAGGTTTTTGAACATAGCTTTCCTATGAGCACTAGTTCTATTTAATTTTCTTCCTTTTAATCTATGCCTCATTATAAACTCCTATTAAATCAGTATGGGTCTTCTACTTGTTTAGCCAAAGTCTCAATATTGTCAGGAGGCCAGTTTTCAATATTCATACCAAGACCCAATCCCATATGAGACAATACTTCTCTAATCTCGTTAAGAGATTTTCTTCCGAAATTTGGAGTTCTTAACATCTCATTTTCTGATTTCAATACTAAATCTCCAATGTATATTATATTATCATTTTTTAGACAGTTTGCTGACCTTACTGATAGCTCTAGTTCATCAACTTTTTTTAATAAATTTGGATTAAGTTTAGGCTCAGCATCTTCAATATTTTCTTCTACTTGCTCTTCCTCTTCAAAGTTTATAAACAATGAAGCCTGATCAGATAAAATTCTTCCTGCCAAAGCTACAGCATCTTCAGGTATAATTGTTCCGTTAGTTTCAATATTCATAGTAAGTTTATCATAATCTGTATCTTGGCCTACTCTGGTATTTTCAACTTTATAGGACACGTTTTTTATAGGACTAAAAATTGAGTCGACAGGTATTAAACCTATAGGGCTATCATTTTTTCTATTTTGTGAAGATGGCAAATACCCCTTTCCCTCATTGACTGTAAGTGTCATCTTGAAATCAACATCTTTGTTTATATTACATATTGTCAAATCTGGATTTAATATCTCAACATTAGCAATTTCTGTTATCATAGAAGCAGTTACTTCACAAGGGCCTTTAACTACTAACTCTAATTTTTTTTCTCCTGGTTCTAAAAGTTTAACAGCTAGCTGTTTAACATTTAGGGTTATTTCAACTACATCTTCAGCCACTCCCGGAATAGAAGAAAACTCATGTAAGACGTGATCAAATTTTACGGCAGTAACAGCTGCTCCTCTTATGGATGACAGCAATACTCTTCTAAGGGCATTACCCAGAGTAAGACCAAAGCCTCTTTCTAAAGGCTCAACTACTAAAGTAGCTTCTCTATTTTTTTCATTACCAGCAATAAATTCAATTCTTGACGGTTTTATAAGTTCTTGCCAATTTTTCTGTAGCACAATATATCCTCTTAAATAAAAGTTTTCAAATTAAATTACAATATTAAACTCTTCTTCTTTTAGGTGGTCTACAACCATTATGTGGTATAGGAGTGACATCCTTGATAGAAGTTATAACAAAGCCTGTTGATTGTAGAGCCCTCAGCGCTGACTCTCTTCCTGATCCAGGCCCTCTTACCAGTATTTCCAAAGTTTTAACTCCATTATCTATTGCCTTTTTTCCAGCATTCTCAGCAGCTAATTGAGCTGCAAAAGGAGTTGACTTTCTGGACCCTTTAAATCCTTCAGCTCCTGCTGAAGACCATGAAATTGTATTACCTTTTGTGTCTGTGATAGTAATAATTGTATTATTAAAAGTGGCATTAACATGGGCAATACCTACAGGAATATTTTTTTTTATCTTTTTTTTCTTAGTTTCAGTTGCCATATTCTTTCCTTTTAAGCTTTCTTTTTACCAGCTACAGGTCTGGATTTACCTTTTCTAGTTCGCGCATTAGTATGAGTTCTTTGCCCTCTTACAGGAAGACCCTTTCTATGTCTTAAACCTCGATAACAGCCCAAATCAACTAAACGCTTTAAATTTACTGCATTGTCTCTTCTTAAATCACCTTCAACTACGTAGCTTTTATCTATTAAATCTCTAACTGTAGTCAATTCTTGTTCCGTTAGAGCATTTACCCTTTTTGATGGATCTAGTTTAGCATCTTCACAGATCTTTTTTGCTCTTGTGTTACCTATTCCAAAGATGTAGGTAAGAGCAACTTGTACTCTTTTTCCACTGGGTATATTTACTCCTGAAATTCTAGCCAATTTTTACTCCAAAAAGAAAATTTTTTAATATGAAGTTCAATATTATAGTCATGCTATCATGCAAGTCAATATTCAAATTGCACCTATGACTTTTTTTATATCCTCTGAAACCTTTTCTATTTCCTGCATCCCATTAATGTTATATAGTAAATTTCTTTCTTCATAGAACGGAATCAAAGGTTGTGTCTCAGAATTATAAGTTTTAAATCTATTTTTGATTACATCTAGTTTATCATCTTCTCTTGCCCTGATAATTAATCTTTTTACTATCTCTTCTTCATCAACTTTTATTCTCAAAACACAGTCTAGTTTATAGTTTTCGCTTAATAATAAATCTAATTTCTCGGCTTGATTTACTGTCCTAGGAAACCCATCTAAAATAAATCCTTTTTCGCAATCATTTTTTTCTATTCGCTCCTTTACTATAGAAAATACTATTTTATCTGAAACCAAACCACCACTTTCCATTATTTCCTTTGCTTGCAATCCTATTTCTGAGCCTGAACTGACAGCGCCTCTCAACATATCCCCTGTTGACAAATGAGGAACAGATAAAGATTTAGAAATAAAAACAGCTTGTGTACCTTTACCACAACCCGGAGGACCAAATAATATTATACGCAATTAGTACCTTCCTCTTAGCTTAGCCTTTTTGATAAGACCTTCATACTGATGTGCAATTAAATGAGAGTGAACTTGTGCAACAAGATCCATAGTTACCGTGACTACAATTAATAAGCTTGTACCACCTAAATAAAATGGAACAGAATACTTAGATATTAATATCTCTGGTAATAAACAAACAGCACTAAGGTAAGCTGAACCTATTACAGTTAGTCTTGTTAAAACATAGTCAATATAGTTTGCCGTTGGTTCTCCTGGTCTAATTCCTGGCACAAATCCACCATTGTTTTTTAAATTATCAGCAGTGTCTTGGGCATTAAATACTATTTGAGTATAAAAAAATGCAAAAAATATTATTGCTGATACATACAATAGCATATATAGAGGTTGCCCCCTTCCCAAAAGTGCAGTTGTGTTCATAAGCCAATCTGGCCCCGTACCAGCATTGATACTCAAAGCTGTAACTGGTAATAATAAAATTGATGATGCAAAAATAGGAGGTATTACTCCTGCTGTATTTATTTTCAGTGGTAAGTGACTAGACTGACCACCCATTATTTTCATTCCAACTTGCCTTTTAGGATATTGTATTATTATCCTTCTCTGACCTCTTTCCATAAAAACTATAAAAGTAATAACTAATGCAGCCAATATTAAAAAGAATAAAATTAATAGACCAGATAATGCACCAGTCTTCCCAAGCTCTAAAGTTGAAATTAATGCTGAAGGTAGTTCAGCAACAATACCCGCCATTATTATCAATGATATTCCATTACCAACTCCTCTTGCAGTAATCTGTTCTCCTAGCCACATCAAAAATATTGTGGCACCTGTTAAAGTAATAACAGTTGAAAGCTTGAAAAAAATACCCGGATTATCTACTGCTGGCCCTTGTGAATTAGTCATTCCTTCTAACCCTGTTGCTATACCAAAAGCCTGTACTGCAGCCAAGAAAACTGTTCCATACCTAGTGTACTGAATAATTTTTTGCCTTCCAGAGTCTCCATCTTTTTTTAATTGTGCTAAATGAGAAGAGGCAGTACTCATTAACTGTATGATAATTGACGCCGAAATATAAGGCATAATATTTAAAGCAAAAATTGACATTCTACTTAAAGCCCCTCCTGCGAACATATCAAACATTCCCAAGATACCTCCAGTATTTTGGTTAAAAATATCATCTAAGGCCCCAGGATTAATACCTGGTATTGGAAGATAAGTACCAAGCCTATAAACTATTAAAGCTAATAATGTAAATATTATTCTTTGTTTTAATTCAGTTGCTTTAGCTATTGCTCCAAAGTTAACTGAAGATGCTAACTGTTCAGCTGCAGATGGCATTTATATCTCCTAATTCTGTTTAACTTTTTCTTCTTTAGTTACTTTTTTTTCAGTTTTTTGAATTTTTTCGTTATATTCAACTTTTCCTTTTTTTTCAGTAATAAGCTTAATTGCACTTTTAGAAGCTTTATCTACTTTCAAATTTAAGGAATGACTAGTTTTTCCACTACCCAGTATTTTTACCAATACATTTTTATTCCTAATCAACCCTGCATTAAAAAAATCTTTATTAGTTATTATTTTTTTCACATCAATTTTTTTTTCACTGATAGCTTTATCTATGTCACCAATGTTTATAACTGAATATTCAGTTCTAAAACGATTTTTAAAGCCTCTCTTAGGAAGTCTTCTGTGCAAAGGCATTTGTCCTCCTTCAAATCCCTTTATTGCAACTCCTGATCTAGACTTCTGTCCTTTATGACCTGCGCCAGAAGTTTTTCCAGTACCAGAACCTATACCTCTCCCAACTCTTTTAGGTTTTTTTATAGAAGCTTTATCTACTATTGTGTTTAACTTCATCACTATTCCATTATTTCATATTTAACTAAATGTTTAACTTTTTTTACCATTCCAAATATACTTTCATTGTAAGGCAAAACTCTACTTCTATTAATTTTATTTAAACCTAATCCAATTAAACATTTTTTCTGATAAGCTTGTCTACCGATTGGACTAGCTATTTGAGTAACTTTAACTGTCTTTTGTTTAGACATCTTTTTTATTTTCCTGCTTTTTTTCTATTTTGCTTTTGCCAAAAATGCTACTGACTTTTAACCCTCTTCTAGCAGCAATATTCCTTGGTGATTGTATGCTTTGTAACCCATTAAATGTTGCACGCACCATATTATAAGGACTAGAGCTTCCAATAGATTTTGAAACAACATCTTGAACTCCTAATGTTTCAAAAACTGCTCTCATTGGACCACCAGCGATTATTCCTGTTCCAGGTGGCGCACTTCTTAAAATAACCTTTGATGCTCCGTGCCTACCTTTAACATCATGGTGAATAGTTCTACCTTCTTTTAAAGGAATTCTAATAAGTTTATTTTTTGCCTGATCAGTAGCTTTTTTAATTGCTTCTGGAACTTCTCTTGCTTTTCCTGTTCCAAAACCAACCCTTCCCTTATTATCTCCTACAACAACTAATGCGGCGAATCCAAAACGCCTACCTCCCTTTACTACTTTAGCAACTCTGTTAATTCCCACTAACTTATCAGTTAACTCTTGTGAATCATTATTATTAAATTCTTTTGCCATATAGTTAACCTAAAATTTTAACCCTTCTTCTCTCGCAGCCTCTGCTAGAGCCTTCACTCTTCCGTGGTACAAGTACCCACCTCTATCAAAATATACCTCTTTAATACCTTTTTCTTTTGCCTTTTTTGCTATATCAATACCTACTGCAGTAGCCGTGTTAATGTTACCCGTCTTACCTCCTACTTTCTTTTTTAAATCTTTATCTAAACTAGAGGATGCTAAGATAGTCGATTGTTTTTCATCATCTATAATTTGCGCATATATATTTGTGTTACTCCTAAATACAGAAAGTCTAATTGTTTTTGTACTACTATTTTTAAGCCTAAACCTGGTTCTAGCCTTTCTCTTATTGTAAAGATATTTACTTTTATTACTCATCTATTTTTTCTTACCTTCTTTTCTTCTAATAACTTCATCACTATACCTAATTCCCTTACCTTTATATGGTTCAGGTTTTCTTAAGGCCCTTACTTCAGATGCAAACTGACCAACTTTTTGTTTATCTATTCCCGATATAGATATTTCTGTAGGTTTCGTACATTTAACTTCTAAATCATTAGGAATTGCTAGCTTTATATCATGACTATACCCTAATTGTAAAGTCAATATACCATCATCCACTGCTGCTCTGTAACCTACTCCATTAACCACTAAACTCTTTGTAAAACCATTTTCAACCCCTACTACCATATTATTAATTATAGTTCTAATTAAACCCCAAGCACCTTTCGCGGATTTGGTGTTATTTATAGGAGATATAACTACCTTATCATCTTCTTTAACTATTTTGACGGAAACTGGAAAGCTACTTTTTAATTCTCCTTTTTTTCCTTTAACCAAAATAGTATTATTCAAGATATCTATATCTACCCCTTGAGGTAAAGTCACTGGTTGTTTTCCTACTCTAGACATATTAATAAACCCTACACAATATTTCACCACCTAAATTAGCATTTTTAGCGGCAAAGTTTGTCATCACACCTTTTGAAGTGGATAAGATAGTAATTCCCATATTATTTTTATAAGAAGGCATAGTTTTTACAGAGGAGTAAACTCTCATGCCAGGCTTAGAAACTCTTGAAATTTCTTTTATTACTGGTTTACCATCAAAATATTTTAAAGATATTTCAAGTTGTTTACCTTTTTCATCTTCAGTAACCTCAAATCCCCTAATAAATCCTTCTTCTTGTAAAACTTTAAGTATAGCCACTTTAATTTTTGATGAAGGACAAACTATTTTAGGTTTTCGAACCATTTGTCCATTTCTAATTCTTGTAAGTAAATCACTTATCGGGTCTGTCATTGTCATAATTTAAACCTATACTATTACCAACTTGCCTTAGTCATTCCTGGTATCTGACCAGATGCTGCAAGTTCTCTTAATGCTATTCTAGATAATTTAACTCTTCTATAAAAACCTCTAGGTCTACCTGATAATTCGCACCTATTCCTTACCCTTATAGCGCTCCCATCTCTTGGTAGAGAAGAAAGTTTCATAACTGCATCAAACCTTTCTTCCTGACTAGTTTTTTTGTTCATTATCAACTTCTTTAACTCTATCCTCTTATTCCTAAATCTTTCAACTTTCTTAATTCTAGATTTATTTTTTTCTATAGCACTTTTTTTAGCCAAAACATTCTCCTACTAATTAATTGGTAAATTAAAACTTTTGAGTAACTCTAGTCCTTGCTCATCATTTGTTGCAGAGGTAACTATAGTAATATCCATACCCCTTAATGAATCTAAGTTGTCATAATCAATTTCAGGAAACACTATTTGTTCTTTTAACCCCAAAGAATAATTTCCTTTCCCATCAAAACTTTTTTTAGATAAACCTCTAAAATCTCTTACTCTAGGTAATGCAATGTTTACCAATCTATCCAAAAATTCATACATTTTTTGTTTTCTAAGAGTTACTTTAACACCTACATTAACCCCTTCTCTTAACTTAAATCCAGCTACAGACTTTCTAGCTTTAGTTATGACTGGCTGTTGCCCACTAATTAGTTTTAAATCATTGACAGCACCATCTATTTTGCCTTTATCTTGTGAAGCTTCACCTACCCCCATATTTATGGAAATTTTTTCTATTTTGGGAATTGCCATATTGTTCTTATAACCTAATTTGTTTTTCAGATTATTTTTAATCTCTGCTTCATATAATTCTTTAAGCCTAGCCATTATTTATCTATAACCTCATTTGTTAGTTTGCTTATCCTTACTTTTCTTCCATCTTCTAATACTTTAAACCCTATTTTAGACGGTTTTTGTTTTTTTTCATCATAAAAGGCAATATTTGATATATTAATCATAGCTTCTTTTTCAACAATACCACCAGCTGAGTTTTGAGTGGGTTTTGTATGTCTTTTAACCATATTAGCACCTCTAACCATAGCTTTGTTTTCACTAGGTAACACTTTAAGTACCTCACCTACAGTACCTTTACTTTTTCCAACAGTTACTATAACTTTATCTCCTTTTCGTATTTTAATTTTAACTTTCATTATAACACCTCAGGTGCAAGAGAAATTATTTTCATAAATTTCTTCGCTCTTAGTTCTCTAGTTACCGGACCAAATATTCTTGTTCCAATTGGTTCTAATTGCTTATTTATAAGTACTGCTGCATTTTTGTCAAATCTAATAGCGCTTCCATCGTTTCTTCTAATTTCTTTGGCCGTCCTCACAATTACCGCCTGATGAACATCGCCTTTTGATACTTTTCCTTTAGGAATAGCTTCTTTAATAGAAACTATAATAATATCTCCAACACTAGCAAATTTTCTCTTTGACCCCCCAAGTACCTTAATACATTGCACTCTTCTTGCTCCAGAATTATCTGCAACTTCTAAGTTAGTTTCATTATGTATCATGATCTTTTCTCATTATTAACTACTTTCCAGGTTTTTAATTTCGATATAGGTCTAGTCTCTTCAATCATAACTTTATCACCTACTTTCAAGGCATCTGTTTCATCATGGGCATGGTATTTTTTAGACCTTTTAATATATTTTTTATAAATTGGATGTTTAAAAGTCCTCTCTACTTCTACAACTACAGTTTTCATATTAGTTGCTTTGCAAATAGTTCCACTAAGAATTCTTTTGGGCATTTTCCTTTTTCCTTTTTAAATTTAAAAAAGTATTAATTCTAGCTATTTCTTTTCTTAACACTTTAAACCTTGAAGGCTTTTCTAATTGTCCCATAGACTTTTGAAAACGGAGATTCATTCGTTCCTTCATATGGTTATTTAACATTGCTTCTAGTTCATCAAGCGTTTTATTCTGTAGATCTGATTTTGGCATTAAATCTTTATTCCTCTTGTAATAAATTTAGTTGAAATGGGAAGTTTAGCCGCACCTAATTCAAATGCTCTTTTAGCCAGGGCTTCGTCAATACCATCTAATTCAAATAATATTCTACCTGGCTTGATTCTACATGCCCAGTATTCGGGAGTACCTTTTCCTTTGCCCATTCTAACCTCAGTAGGTTTTTGAGACACCGGAACATCAGGAAAAATTCTAATCCATACCCTACCTTGTCTTTTAATATGCCTAGTTATTGCTCTTCTAGCCGCTTCAATTTGTCTAGCTGTTATTCTATCAGGCTGCATTGCTTTTAAACCAAAAGCTCCGAAATTTAATGTTGTTCCACCTTTAGCATTACCATGAATTCTTCCTTTATGTGCTTTTCTAAATTTTGTTCTTTTTGGTGATAACATGTTTACTTCTCTTTATTAATTTTTTCTTTTTTTGTTACTTCAGTTTGCTTTTCTGAATCAGAACTTTCTTCACCCGTATAAACCCAAACTTTAATACCAATAGTACCATAAGCGGTGTGAGACGTAGATACTCCGTAATCTATATTCGCTCTAAGAGAATGTAATGGGACTCTTCCTTCTCTATACCATTCAATTCTAGCAATTTCTGCCCCACCTAACCTTCCACCAGATACGATTTTTATGCCTTTAGCTCCAAGCCTTAGAGCAGATTGTATTGCTCTCTTCATAGTTCTTCTAAAAGAGGCCCTTCTTTCAAGTTGTTCTGCTATGTTATCAGCTATCAGCTGTGCATCTATTTCTGGTTTCCTTACTTCTACGATATTAAGTTGAACTTCTCCTGAAGTAAGCTTAGATACCTTCGATTTTATTTTTTCTATGTCAGTACCCTTTTTACCTATTACAACCCCAGGTCTTGCAGTATGAATTGTTATTATTGCCTTTTTTGCTGGCCTTTCTATTACTACCTTACTAATAGCTGCAGTCCTAAGCTCTTTAGTAATATACTTTCTTATTTTAAGATCTTCGTGTAATAGGTTGGCAAAATCGTTTCCTTTTGCATACCACTTTGAGCTCCAGTCTTTATTAACACTTAGTCTCATCACAATTGGATTAACTTTTTGTCCCATTATTTACCTTCCTCAATTTCTTTTAATAGAATGGTCAACTTACTAAATGGCTTTAGAATACGTGCTGCCCTTCCTCTAGCTCTAGCCCTCATTCTTTTCATTACTATAGATTTTCCCACATACGCTTCTGCTACAACCAATTTATCGATATCTAAACCAAAATTATTTTCTGCATTAGCTATTGCTGAATTTAAAACTTTAAGAACTTCTCTTGATATTCTTTTTTTAGAAAAAGTTAATTGATCTATAGCAACTTTAATATTACAACCCCTGATTGATTTAGCAACTAGATTTAGCTTTTGTCCGCTTGTACGAATACTTTTAGCTTTTGCATAAGCCTGTTTTTTATTATCTGTTTTATTTGCCATTATTTTTTTACTTTCTTATCAGCTGTATGCCCATAATAAGTCCTAGTAGGAGAATATTCTCCTAGTTTTTGACCAACCATCTCTTCTGAAACAAGAACTGGGATAAATTTCTTTCCATTATAAACATTAAAGGTAATGCCAACAAACTGCGGTAATATAGTTGATCTTCTAGACCAAGTTTTAATAGGTTTATTTTTGCTTTCCTTTAAATGAGTTTGCACTTTTTTTATTAAATGACTATCAACAAAAGGACCTTTCCAAACTGATCTAACCATTCTCTACCTACTATTCCTTCTTTTCAAAATTAACTTATCTGTTCTTTTATTATTTCTAGTTCTTTTTCCTTTAGTTGGAACACCCCAAGGCGTGACTGGATTTCTTCCACCAGAAGTCCTACCTTCTCCTCCTCCATGCGGATGATCAACCGGATTCATAACTACTCCTCTAACATGGGGTCTTTTGCCTAACCACCTACTTCTTCCAGCTTTACCTGAATTACAATTTTGATGATCAGGATTAGACACAACCCCTATTGTTGCTCTACAGTTAATGGACACCAGCCTTTGTTCTCCAGAAACAAGCTTTAGCATAGCATAGTCTTTGTCCTTACTAACCAATTGAACAGAGGCTCCTGCAGACCTAGCCATTTGACCACCTTTAAGTGGTTTAAGCTCTACATTATGAACTAAAGTTCCAGTAGGTATGTTTTTAAGGGGCAAACAATTACCTATCTTAATGTCTGCTTTTTCTCCTGAGACAATAGTACTTTGTACCTTAAGTTTTTGAGGAGCCAATATATAGCTTAGTTCTCCATCTTCATACTTAATCAACGCTATAAAACATGATCTATTAGGATCATATTCAATTCTAATAATTTTAGCATCAATCCCATCTTTTTGCCTTTTAAAATCTATTATTCTATAACTTCTTTTGTGGCCTCCTCCTCTCCACCAAACTGTAATTCTTCCACTATTATTTCTACCTCCAGACTTTGATAAGCCTTTCGTCAACTTTTTTAATGGTTTACCTTTATAAATTTCAGACTTGTCAACTAAAACTAGAGCTCTTCGGGATGGTGATGTAGGATTATAGTTTTTTAAAGACATCAGTTTATACCCCCACTATAATCCAAGTTTTCTCCTTTATTTAAACAGATTATTGCTTTTTTGAAATCTACTCTTCTTCCTTTAGTTCCCTTAAATACCTTGTTTTTACCTTTAATTTTTATGGTTTTAACATTTTTAACCTTTACCTTAAATAACTTCTCAATTGCTTCCTTTATTTCTTTTTTATTACTATCTATTTTTACTTTAAATACGAATTGATTCTTTTCTGAAATCTTTGTAGCTTTTTCAGTAATTATCGGTGATAGAATAGTGTTATAAAAATTATTCATTGCCATACCTCTTAACTACTTCTTTTACAGC
>CABZPW010000028.1 GCA_902527765.1 Rhodospirillaceae bacterium | reverse complement strand
CCTTCTTTTCTAATCAAGGGTTTCATTAACCTTCCTTCGTTATGAATATAATCGTAACCAAATCTACCTTTTACGCACAGCTTTTGATTGTTTGCAGGCCCGTCTCTACCATCCACTTGGATTATTTTGTTGTCTTTGACAAAAACTTTTGTCTGACACCCTACGCCGCAATAAGGACATAGAGAATCAACCGTTTTATCAGGGAATGTTTCTCTTACTCCTTTATCATCTAATAAACTTTTTTCCATTAATGCACCCGTAGGGCATGCCTGTACACATTCTCCACATCCCACACAAGTTGAATCGCCCATTTCATCATCAAAATCAAAAATTACCTTAGAATTGTATCCTCTATTAGCCATTCCTATAACGTCATTAGATTGAACTTCACGACAAGCTCTTACACATAAATTACAATTTATACATGCCTCTAAATTAACTTGCATAGAAGGATGACTGATATCACAAGAAATATTTTTAATTTTTGGGAAAGTATTAGCTTCAGCTTCCACTTTTTCAAACCAATTCCAAAACTTAGAGTCTGAGTCAGGGTGTCTCTCTCTATCTGGCTGATCTGCCTCTAGTAATTCAAATATTATTTTTTGAGATTCTTTTGCGGCATCACAATTGGTTGTAATCTCCATTCCTTCAACAGGTTTTCGAATACAAGAGGCTGTTAATGTTCTTTCACCTTTAACTTGAACAACACATGCTCTACAGTTTCCATCTGGTTTATAGCCTACCTCGTCAGAATGACATAGGTGAGGAATATTTATTCCATTTGATTTAGCAATTTTCCAAATGGTATCTTCTTTATTCCCTTGTACCTCTTTATTGTTAATTTTAAACTTTACCATTTTATTTTAAATCTTCCTCAAAATATTTTATAATACATTGCAGTGGGTTTGGAGCTGCTTGTCCTAAACCACAAATTGAAGCTTTATTCATTGTAGTAGAAAGTTTGTTAAGCAATTCAATATCCCAATCTTTTTGTTCCATTAGCTTTACCGCCATTGATGTACCATTTCTACATGGTGTACATTGCCCACAACTCTCATCTTCAAAAAATTTCATTAAATTAAGCCCAATACTCTTAATATCAACTTTATCAGATAAAACTACTATAGCAGCTGATCCAATAAAACAACCGTACTCTTGCAACGTATCAAAGTCTAGAGGTATGTTTCCAAGACTTGCTGGTAAAATACCACCAGACGCTCCACCTGGAAGATAACCCTTAAATTTATGTCCATCAAGCATTCCTCCACAATGTTCTTCAATCAATTCATTAATTGTAATTCCTGCATCAGTAAGCTTAATACCTGGTGATTTTACATTTCCAGAAACAGAAAATGTTCTAAGTCCTTTTCTTCCATTTCTTCCATGTGAACTGAACCATTTTCCTCCTTTTTCAAAAATCTCTCTTATCCAATAAACTGTTTCCACATTATGAACGAGAGTGGGCTTGCCAAAAAGGCCAACCTCTGCCACATAAGGTGGTCTATTTCTGGGAAGTCCTCTTTTGCCCTCAATTGACTCTATTAGAGCAGACTCTTCACCACAAATATAAGCCCCTGCTCCTCTTCTTATAATAAGAAAATCTTTTTTAATTATATTCAAACTTTCTAATTTCTTAATTTCATTCTCTATTAATTTTATTAAACCGTAATACTCATCTCTAATATAAAGGTAACAAGTTTCAGCCTCCACTAATGTTGCTGCTATTAAAGTACCTTCTAGAAACCTATGAGGATCTTTATTAAGATAAAATCTATCTTTAAAAGTTCCTGGCTCTCCTTCATCAGCGTTAATGCACATAAGCCTCGGACCTTTATATGATTTAACAAATTGCCATTTCTTAAATGCTGGAAAACCAGCCCCTCCTAGCCCTCTAAGTTCTGATTCTGAAAAACATTTTATAAATTGATCAAAAGTAACAGTGCCTTCTTGCAATTTTTTGAAAAGATCATAACCTCCATTGGAACGATAATCGTCTAAACTAATAAAATCATCGTTTTTATATGAAAAATCTTTATTTTTAATTGCATTACTAATTTTCTCTAGATTAGCATTACATATATGATTGTGGTTTACTTCAACCACTGGAGCTAAATTACATCTACCCATACAAGGAGCCTTTTCTATTCTAGCATTAAAATTACTATCTTTTATTTGTGAATATAAATATTCTGATTTATTCATAAAACACGTAATGCTATCACAAACCTTTATAGTAACTTCAGATTGTGGCAATGCATCATCATCAATAATTTTAAAATGTGCATAGAAACTTGCAACTTCATATACTTCGGACATACTAATTTTCGTAAGTTCAGCGATTGCTCTAAGATGTTTGGCATATAAACCATGAAATTTATCGTTAAATAAATGCAAGTATTCTATTAACATATCTTTTTTAAATGGTCTGTAAGAATCTAATATTTTTTTTGCTTCTTCGAATGCAATTAAATCTAATTGTCTACCTTTATTATAGTAAACTTTCTCTCTTCTACCTGGTGCTCTTTTATTAATAGTATTCATGATATATTTTTATTTATTACTCATATATGAATATAATATAAAAAATAAAGAAATATCTACACTTTTATATTTTTTTAATAAATTAAGTTTTTCAAAAGTTTTAGTTTTTGTATAATTAAATAATTAAAATAAGTAACAAATGTTATTACATTGAAAAAAACTATAGGTATAGCAGGATGGAGTGGGTCAGGTAAAACAACACTTGTAGAAAACCTTATTAAAGTTTTTAAAAATAAGTACAAACTAAAAGTCTGCACACTAAAACATGCCCATAAAAATTTTGAAATAGATAAAAAAGGAAAAGATAGTTACAGATTTTCAAAGGCAGGTTCAGATCAAGTTATAATAAGTTCTTCAAGGCAATGGGCAGTAATAAATCAATTAAATGATAAAGAGAAAGATCTTAATTTTTTATTAAAAAATACAATTAGTGCTGATATAATTTTAGTAGAAGGTTGGAAATATTCTAATATTAAAAAAATCGAAGTATACAGAAAAGAAGTGAATAAAGAATTCTTATATAAAAATGATGAAAACATAATTGCCATAGCTTTAGAAAATAAAAATATTAAAATACATAAAGATATTTTTAAATTAGATTTAAACAATTATTGCAGTATAGCAGACTTCATAATTAAAAATAACTTTGAAATCAATAATGATTAATACTGAAAAAGCATATAATTTAATTAAAAAAAATATTTTTTGTATAAAAAAAACTAATAAAGTAAATATAAAAAAATCTATAGGCCTTTATCTAGCGGAGGATATAAAATCAAATATAAATATTCCTCCACAAGATAATTCAGCAGTAGATGGTTTTGCAATAAACTTTTCAAACCACAAAAAAAACCTTAATAAAGTTTATGATATAGTTTATGAAATTAATGCAGGCGATATATTTAAAAAAAAAATTAAATTTAATCAGTGTGTAAAGGTATCAACAGGAGCACATTTACCTAAGCACTTAGATACGGTTGTAATGTTAGAAGATGTAGAATTCATAAATAAAAATCAAATTAAAATTAAAAACTTTATTAAAAAAAAAAATGTTAGAAAAAAAGGAGAAGATATTAAAAAAGGCAAAATAGTTTTATCTAGATATAATTTAATAAGACCACAGGAAGTAGGTTTATTATCTTCAATAAATAAAGAAGAAATAAAAGTCTTAAAAAATATTAATATAGCTGTTTTATCTAATGGAAACGAATTAGTTAATCCTGGTAATTTAAAAAGGAGTCATCAAATTTATGATAGTAATAGGTTTATGCTAATGGAGTTATTAAATAAACCTTTCATAAAATTAAAGGATTGTGGAATAATAAAAGATGATTTTAATGAAATAAAAAATAAACTTCTTAATTTAAAAAATGATTATGATTTAATTGTTATTAGTGGTGGAGCCTCTGTGGGTCATAAAGATTTCTTAATTAAAATAATTAAAGAAGTTGGTAAAATAATTTTTTCAAAAGTAGCTATCAAACCTGGAAGGCCTTTATCTTTTGGTATAATAAAGAATGTCCCAGTTTTAATGCTACCAGGTAATCCTGTTGCAAGTTTTGTAACATTTAATTTATTTGGTAGCTTTATATTAAATTGTTTAAATGGTAATTTAAAAAAAAAACCAACTTTTTTTTCTGTAAAATCAAATTTTAATATGAAAAAAAAAATTGGTAGAGAGGAATATTTAAGAGGTAAACTAGTTAAAAAAAATAATGAACTATATGTAAATAAATATAATACTGAAGGAGCAGGAATATTAAGTTCAGTAGTTTGGTCTGAAGGCTTAATTAAATTAGAACTAAATACACAAACAATTAAAGTAAATGATAAATTACAATTTTTTCCATATGAGAATTAAGCTATGCGAGTTTTAGATTTTAAAGGTTTAAAATGCCCTATACCCGTACTAAAAGCCTTTAAAATTGTTAAAGAAGAAAAAGAAATTAACGAATTCACATTTCTAACTGATGATACTTCTGCTCCAAAAGATTTCAGAGACTTTTGTAAAAATACTGGATTTATTCTTATCAGTATAAATAAAAAAAATGACCATCATGAGATTGTAATAAAAAGGCCTAATTCTGGAAAATAGCTAAAACCTCAGCTCCTCCTCCTGCAACTGAACCATTAGTAGCTGGCGAAAGTACAGATATTGTAAATGTTGTAGTTGAAGGAACACTAGAAATTACATGAAATTTATTAATCTCACTTGCCGCTATGCCATCAATAGAATTATCTACATTTGATATTTGAACAAATTGTCCTGGAATAGCCCCGTGAACACCAGGTGTAGTTATTTGTAATACTTTTGAACCAGCAGATGTGCTTGTAATTGGGTTTGCCCCTAAAGACATAGTACTTCTAATATTATTATTTGTATTTGATTTTGTAGATTCCTGTTGTGTAGCAATAATTTGTGGTGATCTTAAAGCTTCTGCTTCAGCTCTTGCTTTAATTCTTTTAGTTTTTTCCTCCTCCTGTCTAATAGCTAATCTTCCAGCTTTAGATAGGTCTCCTTCTTCAATTAATTCATTTATAATTTTATCTGTTTTATTAGTAGATATGTATTCACTTCCCTGGTCTCTTTTATTCACTTCATAATTATTACTATAAACATTTATTGGATTGATGTTTTCCCTACACAAAGTTAAAATTTTATTTAATGATATATCTTTAGATACAGCTCTTTTAATACACTCATTTAAATTATCAGACCTAAGTATACTATTGCTAAGTGTATACAGTAAACTCAGAATTAAAAGTGATATAATTTTTATTTTCTTATCTAACATTTTTCTATATCTTCGCTCCAAGGGAATATAGTATCACACGTTATACTATTAATAAAATTACCTTTTGTTAAATTAAATTTAGCAAAATTCATACCAGATACGTTAGTATTCATAAAATTTATCTTGTCTAATTTAGCACTTGTAAAAACTGAATTAGTCAAATCTAAAGCAATCATTTCAGCTTCGGTTAAATCTGCCGCACTAAAATCTGTAAAAGATAAAATACTTCCATTAAACTTTGCTTTTTGTAGATCTGCACCTCTAAATTTAGTGTATTTAAGGTTAGCTCCGTCTAATATTATTTCGTCTAATTTGCTTTTTGACAATACTGTAGAAATTAAAGTTGCGTCAATTAAATTAGCACCTCTTAAGCTAGCTCCATTTAATCTAGCCTCTGTCAAATTTGCTCCTTCTAAATTAGCAAAATCTAGATTAGCTATATAAATTTTACTTTTAACTAAAGAAGAGTAGGATAAATCTGCCTTAAAAAAATTAGTATTAGTGAGATTAGCCAAAGAAAGATTAGCTCCTGATAGCATTGCATTAGAAAGATCTAATTTACTTAAATTTGCGTTTGTAAGATCACAATTTTCGCACTTTTTAGTTTTTTTAAGGGTTGTTAAATCATTTTCATCATAAGCTTGTAAAATCAAAGAAAATATTAAACAAAGTAAGTAAATTATAAATTTCATGCTTTCCTATGGTGAGCCCGCTGGGATTCGAACCCAGGGCCCCTCGCTTAAAAGGCGAATGCTCTACCGCTGAGCTACGGGCTCTTTAAATATATCATTATATTTATTTAAATATATTTCAAGTTAAACTTTCAAATTATTTAAATTATTTTCTTTTATAGCTGATCTAATATTTTTCATCAAGTTACTATAAAAACATAAATTATGATGCGTAAGAAAAACACTTCCAAGGATTTCTGAAGATTTTACTAAATGATGCAAATAAGCCTTAGAATAATTAGAACAAACTTCACAACTACAATTAGGATCTAAAGGAGTTTTATCATCAGAATATTTAGAATTTCTAATTTTTATAGTTCCAACTGAGGTAAATGCCAAACCTGTTCTTCCAGATCTAGTGGGAAGCACACAATCGAACATATCTACTCCATGTTTAACTGCATTCAAAATATCTTCAGGATACCCAACTCCCATAAGATATCTTGGCTTATTTTCAGGCAATAAGTTGGATGTAAATGCTGTAATATCATTTAATTGATCTTTTCCCTCTCCTACAGCTAGTCCTCCAATTGCATAACCATTAAAATCATTCTCTAAATTTTCTTGTATAGAACGTTCTCTTAAATCTTTATACATTCCACCCTGAACTATACCAAAAACACCATAGCCTTCTCTTCTTTTATATGCTTTTATTGACCTTTTTGACCATTCTATTGATCTTTTCAAAGATTCTTCTGTATCGTAGTAAGAATATGGGTAAGGAACACATTCATCAAAAATCATAGATATTGTAGAACCCAGATTATTTTGTATATCCATAGCTTTTTCTGAATTTAAACGTACTAACTCACCATCTATGTGGGACCTAAAAGTTACACCTTCATTGTCTACCTTAACGTTTTTTCCTAATGACATAACTTGAAACCCACCTGAATCAGTTAATATTGATTTATTCCAAGACATAAACTTATTTAAACCACCAATATTTTTAATAATTTTTAATCCAGGTCTAAGCATTAAATGGTAAGTATTAGATAAAATTATATCATAGTTTAATTTTTCTAATGTTTGCTTTGTAATACCTTTTACTGATGCCTGTGTTCCTACAGGCATAAATACAGGGGTCTCTATTTTTCCATAAAAAGTTTCTAATTCTCCAACCCGAGCCTTGCCATCTTGATACAGTAATTTAAAATTCATATTTATCCAGTAGCATTGCATCTCCAAAACTGAAAAATTTCATATTATTTTCTATAGCAAAGTCATAATATTCTTTTATTTTATTTTTTGTTGAGAATGAAGAAACTAGAATTAATAAGCTTGATTTAGGTAAATGAAAGTTAGTAATTAACTTATCTATGACTTTGAACTTATATCCAGGGTAAATAAATAAATCTATGTCCTCATTAAAATTTTTTATAGTTTTATATTTAGAGTAGCATGCCTCTAATAAACGTACTACCGTTGTACCTACAGCAATTATTCTTTTTTTTTTAGATATGGCTATATTAATTTTTTTTGCAGCCTCACTAGTAATTAAACCTCTTTCTTTATGAAGAGTATTTTTTTTAATATTTTCGTTTTTTAATGGTAAAAAGGTACCTGCTCCTACATGTAAGGTAGTAAAAATTGTTTCAATATTTTTTTTTTTTAAATCTTGTATTAAATTTTTATTAAAATGTAATCCGGCTGTAGGACTTGCAACAGCACCAGCATTTTTTGCAAATACAGTTTGATAATATTTTTCATCTAATTCTCTATTAGAATGAGATTTAATATACGGAGGTAAAGGTAAATTTCCAAATTTATTTAAATAGCTTATCACTGCTTCATATTTTTGATTAAACCTCACTTCTACTATCACAGAATCTTTCTTTATTAATTTGCAAGATAAACCATTTTTAAAATTTATTACTTCATTAAGTTTTACTTTTTTTAAAGGCTTTATAAAAACTTTCCAAAAATAAGTTTGAAAGTTTTTTAATAATGTAAATTTTACCTCATTACCGTTACAAACTCCTTCTATAACAGATGGTAAAACCTTTGTATTGTTAAATATTAAAACATCATCTTTATCTAATTCATTGAATATGTTCTTAAAATTTATTATTTTTTTTTTACTACAAATTAAAATTTTTGACTCTCTTCTATCTGTAGGTCTTTTAGCTATTAAATTCTTGGGCAAAGAATAATTAAAATCTTCTAAATGCATTAAATTTACTAATTTTTATTTAGCTTTTCTTTTAACTTATAAAATACTTCTTCTGGAATAAAAGATTTTACATCTCCATCTAATATACAAATCTCTTTTACGAATCTGGAGGATATAAATTGGTGCTTTTCACTAGCCATTAAAAAAACTGTTTCAATTTCAGAATTTAGTCTTGCATTCATACCTGTCATTTGAAATTCATAGTCAAAATCTGAAACTGCTCTTAGCCCTCTAATAATAATATTAGCATTCAACTTTTGAGCAAAATTCATTAAAAGACCATCAAAAGCTATAACTTTAGTATTTGAAAGTTTTGTTTTATTAATTGATAGCTGCTCATTAATCAGGTTTGTTCTTTCTGTCATATCAAATAAATGTTTCTTTTTCTCATTTATAGCCACACCGATAATTAATGTGTCAACAATCTTTGAGGCTCTAAATATAATATCAAGGTGGCCATTTGTAATAGGATCAAAAGATCCTGGATATAAACCGATAATTTGCTTCATAAAGTACTTTACTCTATATTTTTTTTAACTCTAGTTACTGATACAACCCTCTCTGTTTTCTCAGTATTTAATAATGTTACCCCTTGAGTTACTCTACCGGCTATTCGTATACCGTTAACAGGTAATCTAATTAATTTGCCCTTATTTGTAACTAACATAACCTCTTCATCTTCAACGACAGGAAATGAGGCAACTACTCCTCCATTTCTTTCAGAAGTTTCAATATTTAAAATACCCTGACCACCCCTTCTAGTTTTCCTGTATTCATATGAAGATGATCTTTTTCCAAACCCATTTTCAGTAACTGATAGTAAAAATTCTTCTTTATCTTGTATTATATTTAATCTATTTTTTTCGATACTTACTTCTCTTTTTTCTTTTCTTCTTATTGCACTACTATATTTAAGATATTCTTCTCTTTCATCAGTATTAATATCAATTGAATTAAGTACCGATGCAGAAATTATCCTATCATTATTTTGAAGCTTTATTCCTCTCACTCCCATTGAAGTTCGCCCACTAAAAACTCGCACATCATCAGTACTAAATCTTACACATTTACCTTTAGATGTAGATAAAATTATATCCTTCTCATTACCTACTAAAAGAACTTGAATTAGTTTATCATTATTGTCTAATTTCATAGCTCTTTTCCCATTAGCTTTTATATTAATAAAATCAGACACTTTATTTCTTCTTACGTTTCCAAATTTAGTAACAAAAATTAATGTTTTATCTGTTTCTTCGTTAGGCAATATTAACATAGCTGTTGTTAGCTCATTTTCTGTAAGTGGAATTACATTAATTAGCGGTCTTCCTTTAGATTGAGGAGAGCCTTTTGGCAGTTTATAAACCTTAATTTGATGGACTGTTCCCTTATTTGTAAAAAATAAAACTATATCATGACTGTTGACAGTTAAAACTTTTTCAACAAAGTCGTCTTCTTTTGTGGTCATTCCTGATCTTCCTTTTCCACCTCTTTTTTGAGATCTATAAAAATCTACTGGAACTATTTTTACATAACCAGAATTGGTTAAAGTAAGGACAACATCTTCTTTCTCAATTAAATCATCAATATTTTTTTCTTCATAATTTTCAAATATTTTAGTTCTTCTATCTACAGCATAGTTACTTTTAATATCACTTAACTCTTCTATTATTATTTTTCTAATAAGCTTATCTGAAGAGAGAATTTTTAATAGTTCTGATATTTTTTTTGATATTTCTAATAAATCAGTTTCTACCTTATTTCTTTCTAATCCAGTAAGTCTCTGTAACCTTAACTCTAAAATTGCTTTTGCTTGTTCACCAGAAAGATACATTGCTCCTTCAATTTTATTTAATAATCTGTCATCTTTATATTTTTTTAATAAAGAAACTAAGTTTTTTGATTGCCATTTATTTTTAATAAGATTTTCTTTAGCTTCGCTAGAGTCTTTCGATGACCTTATAATTTCTATAATTTTATCTATGTTTTCTATAGCTATAGCTAAACCTATTAAAATATGTTCTTTTTCTCTTGCTTTATTTAAGTCAAATGAAGTACGTTTAATTATTACTTCAATTCTATAATCTATAAATGTTTCCAGTATCTCTCTTATTCCAAACTGGGTTGGCATACCATTTTTTAAGGCTAAGATATTTGTACCAAAACTAGTCTGAAGCGATGTAAATTTATGAAGTTGGTTTAATACTACCTCTGCAGTCGCATCACGTTTGAGTTCTACTACTATACGAACACCATCTTTGTCAGACTCGTCTCTTAAATCTGTAATGCCTTCTATTTTTTTTGCACGGACGCAATCAGCTATTTGTTCTACCAAACGTGATTTATTAACCTGATAAGGAATTTCATTAATAATTATTGAAGATTTTTCTTTTGCATTTGTTTCAATTTCTGTATTTCCCCTAATAATTATTGATCCACGACCTGTACTATAGGAACTTTGTATTCCACTATTTCCTATTATTATTCCCCCAGTAGGAAAATCAGGCCCTAGAATAAATTCTTTAATTTCACTATCCTCTGCTTTTGGATTATTTAAAAGTAAAATAGTTGCATCAATTATTTCTCCTAAGTTATGAGGAGGTATATTAGTTGCCATTCCTACTGCTATACCACCTGCTCCATTTACTAATAAATTAGGATATTTTGCTGGTAATACAGACGGTTCCTTTAAAGAATTATCATAATTTTCTACAAAGTTAACAGTCTCTTTATCTATATCATCAAGTAAAGTACTAGCTACTTTACCTAATCTAATCTCAGTATATCTCATTGCTGCAGGCGGATCTCCATCCATTGAACCAAAATTTCCTTGGCCATCTAATAGCTTTAAACTCATAGAGAAGCTCTGCGCCATTCTGACCATAGATTCATATATAGCACTATCTCCATGAGGATGAAATTTACCCATAACCTCCCCAACAATTCTAGCAGACTTTCTGTATGGTTTATTCCAATCATAATTTCCATCATACATAGAATAAAGTATTCTTCTGTGTACAGGTTTTAAACCATCTCTAATATCTGGAAGAGCTCTACTAACTATAACGCTCATGGCATAGTCTAAATATGACTTCTTCATTTCATCTTCAATTTCTACTCTTTCTATTGAAGAATTTATTTTTTCATTTTTTTTAATTGAATCTTGTTTATCTTCTGACAATTTTTTTCCAGTTTTTAAAAAGGTATATCATCATCTAAGTCAGAACTCTTTCCATTGAATTCATCAATTGGGCTTTTATTTTCGATGTTTTTATTATTATCAATAGACCTAGATTCTATTTTATCTAGAATCACTAATTCTCCTCTATATTTTTGTAAAACAACCTCTGTTGAATATCTGTCATTTCCAGAGGAATCCTGCCATTTTCTAGTTTGTAACTGACCTTCAATATAAATCTTCATACCCTTCTTTACAAACTTATCTGCAATTTCAACTAAAGCATTATTAAAAATGGCTACTTTATGCCACTCTGTAATAGATTTTTGCTCTCCACTTTCTTTA
>CABZPW010000027.1 GCA_902527765.1 Rhodospirillaceae bacterium | reverse complement strand
AACCAAATGAATTTGACAAAGCTATGTCAACTTTTTTTTCTTTAGCATGATTTGGAACTAAATCTACTTCTAAAGGTTCCTGACAAGGCTCTTCTAGGTTCAAAGTAGGTGGAATAATATCATGATAAGTAGATAAAATACAAAATATAGCTTCAACTGCTCCTGCTGCTCCCAATAAATGCCCAATGGACGACTTAGTTGAACTCATACTTATTCCTCTAATATTATTAGAAAATAACTTAGAAACAGAGTTTAGCTCTATTTCATCCCCTAGTGGAGTAGAGGTGCCATGAGCATTAATATAATTTACTTCTTCTATATTTATTTTACCGTTTTTAAGTGCTGCTTCCATGCACCTGTATCCTCCATTACCATCTGATGCAGGAGCAGTAATATGATAAGCATCTCCTGACAGGCCATATCCGAGTATTTCAGAATAAATCTTAGCTCCCCTTTTTTTTGCATTTTCATAGTTTTCTAGCACTACCACTCCAGCCCCTTCACCCATAACAAAACCATCCCTTCTTTTATCCCAAGGCCTTGAAGCTTTTTCAGGAAAGTCATTAAAGTTAGTAGACAGTGCTCTTGCTGCTGCAAACCCTGCTACGCCTAATCTACATACTGCTGCCTCAGAACCTCCAGCTACCATAATATCGGCTTCTCCTGATTTAATTAATCTAGCAGCGTCCCCTATTGCATGTGCTCCAGTTGAGCAGGCTGTAACTACAGAGTGATTTGGTCCTTTTAGACCATATTTAATTGATATCTGTCCTGAGGCTAAATTAATCAAACATGACGGTATAAAAAAAGGACTCATTCTTTTAGGTCCTTTTTCAGTTAAAGTCTCATTAGCTTTAGCTATAGACTGCAAACCACCTATTCCAGAACCTATTAAAACACCCGCCCTTTTAGCGGTTTCTTCATCTAACTTACCAAGGTCAGAATCTTTAATGGCTTGATCTGCTGCTGCAATTGCGTATAGTATAAAATCATCAATTTTTCTTTGATCTTTAGGTTCTACAAAATTATCAGCATTAAATCCAAATTGTTCTTCGCTGCTAGGAATTTGACCAGCAATTTTAACGTTTAGATCGTCAGTGTTAAAGGAAGTAATTCGATTAATACCAGACTTAGACTGTAATAACTGGCTCCATGTATCATTTACATTAGAAGCTAATGGGCTGATCATGCCTATTCCAGTTACCACTACTCTATTCATTATTACCTACACATTTTCTTCTATATAGGTTATGGCATCCTTTACTGTAACAATTTTTTCAGCGATGTCATCAGGTATCTCACAACTAAACTCTTCCTCAAATGCCATTACTAATTCAACTGTATCCAAGCTATCCGCTCCTAGGTCATCTATAAATGAAGCAGTTTCTGTAACCTTTTCTTCGTCAACGCCTAAATGTTCAATTACAATTTTTTTTACTCTTTCTGATATATCACTCATTTTAATCCCTTTCTTTTAGATTAGATAACTATATTATTTTTTAAATTTTGCAAGTACTTTATACTTTCCATAATTACATAAACATTCCTCCATTAACATGAAAAGTTTGTCCAGTAATATAACTAGCTTTATCACTTGCCAAGAATTTAGTCAAACTAGATATATCGTCAGGTAGGCCAATTCTTTTAATAGGTATATTATTAATAATTTTATCTTCATTCTTTTCTAATATATCAGAGGTCATTGCTGTTTTAATAAAGCCTGGAGCAATACAATTTGCTGTGATTCCTCTGCTAGCTACTTCTAGTGCAATAGATTTAGTCATACCTTCTAAACCTGCTTTAGAGGCAGCATAGTTAGCTTGTCCTAAATTACCAGAGGAGCCCACTACCGAAGAAATATTTATTATTCTACCAAATCTATTTTTTACCATAAATTTTAATATTTCTTTAGTTAAAAAAAAAGTAGAGTTTAAATTAAGATTTATTACATCATTCCATTCTTCTTCTTTCATTCTTAAAGTTAAATTATCCCTAGTAATACCTGCATTATTTATTAGAATATCTATTTTATTATCAAACTCTTTGTTAATTTTAGTTGTAATATTACTTACATTTCTGTAGTCACTGAAATCACAAGATAAATATTTTGTACTACTTTTTAGTTCTTTAGATAGCGCATTAAGTTTATTATCATTCGTTCCAGTAATTAATAAATTATTATTATCTCCATCAAAGCTTTTTACTATGGATTTCCCTATTCCCCCAGTAGCACCAGTAATAAGTATGTTTTGATTTTCTATTTTAACCTGCATTGTTATTCTCCATATAAGTCTCAATTTGTTTTATTGAAGATAATGATATAGCACTTAATTCTTTATTAAGTTCCATTCGCTTTATCATATTTGCTAATGTATTACCATTTCCAATCTCTAAAAATATACCTGTTCTCTCTTTTATCATAAAACTTACACTTTCATACCACCTTACTGTTGAAAATGTCTGATTGACTAAAGAATTCTTTAAGTCTCCTAAATCTTCGAATGGTCTAGCAGAATAATTTAATACTATAGGTATGGTAGGATTTTTAAAAATTAATTTATCAAAGGATTTTTTTAACTGATTTGAAGTCTCTAACATATATTTGCAATGAAATGGTGCACTCACTAACAACTTTATTGCTTTAATTTTTTTTTCTTTTGCTTTATTTATTATCAAATCAATTGCTTCAGTATCTCCAGATACTACTATTTGGTTAATTGAATTATAATTAGCTATTTCACATACTAAGTTGTTAGATAATTCAGCAATAAGTTTTTTAACTTCATTAATTTCTAAGCCTATAAGAGCAGCCATGGCACCCTTTCCCTTAGGTAAAGAATTCTGCATACTTTTTCCTCTTTTTTTTAATAATAATGCGACTTCACTTAAACTTAGACAATCAGTTGCAGCCAAAGCTGTATATTCACCTAAAGAGTGTCCTGCACAAAAACTTGCTTCTTTTACATTAAATCCAAACTCTCTTTTTAATACTTCTAATATTGCAATAGATACTGTCATAATCGCTGGTTGTGCATTTTCAGTTAAAGTTAATTCATCTAAAGGGCCATTAAATATTAATTTTGATAAATTTTGTGATAAACTGTCATCAACGTTATGGAAAACCTCTTTTGCAACTTGAAAGTTATCAAAAAACTCTTTACCCATACCTATTTTTTGTGATCCTTGTCCTGGAAATAACAAACTTTGTTTCATAAATATACCTATTAAAATTTATTAATACTATAAAATATAAAATAAAACTTGCAAGTAGCTCAAATTTTACTATATTTCAAGTTTTAATGTAGAATCAATTAATTATGCAATTATATGAAACTATATATATAGTAAAACAAGATTTAGATAATAAAGCTTTAAAAGATCTTGAAAAAAAATACGAAAACCTTTTAAAACTCAATAAGGCTATAATCGAATATAAAGAAAATTGGGGTTTAAGAAATCTTGCGTACAAAATACAAAATTATAAAAAAGGTTATTATTATTTAATAGTTTTTAATGGTGAAAAAATAACTGTAAATGAATTAGAAAGAAATTTTAGGATAGATGAAAATATAATAAGATTTCTCACAACTAAAGCTGATAGTATTCCTACTGAGCCCACACCTATAATGAAGTATAAAATTGAAAAAGAAAATGCTGAAAGTTATGCTAACGAAGTTAATTTAGAAACTAAAGAGGGCTAAATATGCGAAATAATAGGGAAAATACCAGAAAAAATAATAATACGAAGAATCAGCTTTTTACAAAAAAGTTTAAGTCATGCCCTTTTAGTAATAAAAACTCACCGAAAATTGACTACAAGAATGTAAAATTGTTGGAAAAATATATCTCAGAAAAAGGTAAAATTATGCCTAGTAGAATAAGTTTCGTGTCTACCTCAAAACAAAGACTGTTATCTAAAGCAATCAAAAAAGCTAGAACATTAGCATTAATTTCACATGTTGGAAAAATGAGATGATAAGCGTAATTTTATTAGAGAAGATATCTAAGTTAGGAAATATAGGACAAGAGGTCAAAGTTAAAGATGGTTTTGCTAGAAACTATCTTATACCTAATAAAAAAGCAATAAGGGCTTCTGAGGAAAATAAACAGTTTTTCCAACAAAAAAGAGAGGAGCTAATTAAGATCAATAATGAAAAAATTAAAATTGCTACAGAAAAGTTAAAAAAAATTCCAAACACTGTAAAGGTTATCAGAGAAGCAAGCGACCAAGGTGCGCTTTTTGGTTCTGTTACTGCTAGAGATGTAGTTAAAGAAATAAAAATTGATGGCATTGAAGTTAGTGCAAAAGATGTAATTGTAAAATCTATTATCAAAAATGTTGGAGAATTTCAGGTAAAAATCGTCTTACACCCTGAAGTTTATAAAGAAATAAATTTGATAGTAGAAAAATCCGAAGAATCACCTAATAATTAATTTATAATAACTCAACTCTATTTAGACGCTAATAGTTATCCACATAACTAACATAAAATACTCTCCTTGATATCTGGTAAAACTTGTAGTTTTCCACAGAATATAAATAGAGAATATATTTTTTTAAATAAGAGTTTATTTTAGTATACTTTTAATAAATAATCTAATATGGAAAAAAATAGTTTTAATAATAAATTAAATTTAGTTGATAACTTTACTAAAAATAATGATACAATACCCCATAATAATGAAGCTGAAGAGATCCTTTTAGGAGCATTAATAAGTGATAATAATTCTGTAGAATATATAGAAAATGGCTTGTCTGATTTTCACTTCTACGTTCCCATGCTTGGTAGAATATTTAAAGCAGTCATAGATCTAGCAAATAAAGATCAAATAGCTAACCCTTTAACGCTTGACCATTATTTTGCAGATGATAATTCATTTAAAGAAATTGGAGGTAAAACTTATCTGAATAGCTTGTGCGAAGGTAACCTAGGGTCAGGAATAGTTAAAGATTACGCTGAACTCATTCTCGAACTTTTTAATAAAAGAGAGTTAATAAGAATAGCTCAAAGTATTTTTCTAAATTCTAAAAAACTTGACCTTGAAAAAAGCTCTTCTGAATTGATTGAAGAAACCGAAGCTCAATTATTTGCACTTACAGAAAATAGAAAATTTGAAAGTAATAAACTAATAGCATTCTCAGATTCAGTTAGATTAGCTATGACCTCTGCTAATCTAGCTCATGAAAATAAGGGCAGTTTATCAGGTATTTCATCTGGATTTTTAGCATTGGATGATTTGCTGGGTGGATTGCATAAATCTGACCTTATAATATTAGCAGGAAGACCATCTATGGGAAAAACAGCATTAGCTACAAACATAGCATATAATGCAGCATCAAATAAAAATGAAGCAAAATCAGTAGCTTTTTTTTCTTTAGAAATGTCTGCTGAACAATTAGCAAACAGAATATTAGCTGAACAAGCAAATTTATCATCTGATCAAATTAGGAGGGGAAAATTAAATAAAGATGACTTTTCTAAACTATCTAAAGTAAGCAAAGAAATTTCTAGTAATAAATTATTTATTGATGACACCCCAGCAATAAATGTATCTACGCTCAGAACTAGAGCAAGAAGATTAAAGAGAAAGCTTGATACTGAATTAGGTTTAATTGTTGTAGATTATTTACAACTAATGAGAGGAAGTAAAAAATATGAAAACAGAGTACAAGAAATTTCTGAAATAACCCAAGGCTTAAAATCTGTATCAAAGGAACTAGATGTTCCGATATTAGCTCTATCTCAACTTTCTAGAGCTGTAGAACAAAGAGAAGATAAAAGGCCACACCTTGCTGACTTAAGAGAGTCAGGTACTATTGAACAAGACGCTGACGTAGTTATGTTTATTTATAGACAAGAATATTATGAAGAACGCTCAGAGCCTAAATCCTCGGGAACAGAAAGTTCAGTCTCTTTTCACGAACGCTATATAAAATGGCAAGAAAATTTAAAAAATTGTAAAAATATTGCTGATGTTATAGTAGCAAAACAAAGACACGGGCCTATAGGTTCTCTTCAATTACATTTTAATGCAAAGTTTACTAAATTTTCTAACCTTACTAATGAAAAGTATCAGCCCAAAGATACATCATAAAATGAAAGAATTTACAAAAAAATTTAATGCTATACTACAAATTAATCTAAAAAATATTGAAAATAATTATATTTACTTAAAAAAAACAGCTCCTACTACTATTATAGCAGCATGCGTTAAAGCAAACTCTTATGGCTTAGGTAGTGATAGAATATGTACGGCTTTGTATAAACAAAATTGTAGAGATTTTTTTGTTGCTACCTTAGAGGAAGCATTATTATTAAGAAGAAAATATAAACATACAAACATTTATATGCTAAATGGTATAAATCATTTAGAGTCTTATTATGATGCTTTTAAGTCTAATATAATTACTGTCATTAACAATTTAGATCAATTTCGTATTATAAAAAAATTCTTTAAAATAAATAAAAAAAAAGTTAAGTGTTGCCTTCATTTTGACACTGGTATGAATAGATTAGGTTTAAAGTTAAAGGAATTTGATAAGTATATACATCCTTTTCAGAAAAATCTGGACATAAAGCTAGTTATCAGTCACTTGATAAACTCTGAAAATAAGTCAGTATTAAATGATAATCAATTAAAATTTTTTAATGATATTAAAAATAGATTTCATTTTTCGAAAAAAACTCTTTTTAGCTTAGGCAACTCAAACTCTATATTTTTAAAAAATAAATTTTATTTTGATATGATAAGAGCTGGTGGCTTTATTTATGGGCTCGATCTTACTAAAAGAAAAAGGAGTAAAAATGTTTTATCTCTTAAAGCTAAAATTATTCAAATTGAAAGTGTTAAAAAGGGAAGAAGCATAGGATATGGTGCTAAATATATTACCAAAAAAGATTCTATGATCGCTACATTGGCAATAGGTTATGCAGATGGGTTACCTAGAAAATATGATGGATTTGTATTTTATAAGAAAAAAAAAGTAAAGTTTGTAGGAAATATTTCTATGGACCTTAGTTGTATAGATGTGTCTACTATAAAAGATCCAAAAATAAATGATTGGGTAGAAATATTTGGCAATAATATTTCTATTTTTTCTTTTGCATCAAAATGTAATACTATTACTTATGAAATAAGCAGTAAAATAGGCTTAAGAGTAAAAAGAATTTATAATTAATTAATTAATTAGTTTAGAGTAAAAGTGAGTTTTATAAATAATTTTAATCAAATAGATATCATAATAATAACCTTAACTATTATTTCTATGATCTACGGTTATTCAAGAGGCTTGATAAAAGAAATACTTTCTATTCTATCCTTGCTTGTTTCAGTATATATCTCAATCAACGTATATCCTAATATTAGTTTATTTATTAAAGAATATATTGAGATGGCTGTATTAGCCGACAGTATATCTTTTGCTTTAATGTTTTTATTTTTATATTCCTTAATAAACATTTTTAGTAATTTTATAATCTCAAGTATGACTAATACTCCGATAAGAATTTTAGATAAAAATTTTGGTATTCTTTTTGGGTTTTTTAGGGCATTATTAATATTTTCTTTATTAAATATCTTAATTTATTCAACTTTGTGGAAAAAAAATGTACCTGAATGGCTTAATAACTCAAAATCAATGGTTTTAGTAAATTATACCAGTAATAAATTAATACAAGTATTACCTAATAAAAGTTTAAAAAGCATAGAACAATTATTTAACATTTCATTAGATAATGGCATCAAAAAATTTATTAATAAAGAAAAACAAATCGATAAATACAATGAGCCGATTATTAATTTAAAAAAAGATGATACCCGAAAAGGATATAGTGAAAGTGACAATGAATCTCTAGATAAATTATTTAACATTGAAAGCAATAATTAATATTTTTTAAAATGATAAACTTTGATGATAGAATAAGAGATAAATGTGGTGTTTTTGGAGTATTTGGACATGAAGACGCTTCAGCACTAACAGCTTTAGGTTTACATGCATTACAACATAGAGGTCAAGAGAGTGCAGGAATTGTATCTTTTGATGGTAAAAATTTTAATAATCAACTCAATCTAGGGTTAGTTGGAGATTACTTTACAAAGGAAAGGGTAATAAAGAGACTACCTGGCTATGCCGCACTTGGTCATGTGCGATATTCTACAACAGGTAAAACCTTGTTTAAAAACATTCAACCTCTTTTTGCAGATTTACAGGGAGGTGGTCTAGCTTGTTCACATAATGGTAATTTAACTAATGGTATAGAATTAAGAAAAAGACTAATTGGAGAAGGCTCAATATTTCAGTCCACATCTGATACAGAGGCATTAATTCATTTAATTTCTAAAAGCAAAGAAAAAACTATAGTAAAAAAAATAATAGATGCTTTATATGAAATTAAGGGTGCATATAGTTTCGGTTTGTTAACTAATAAAAAATTAATTGGAATAAGAGATCCATTGGGTATAAGACCATTAGTATTAGGTTCTTTAGGTAAAGCTAAAATTATTTCATCTGAAACTTGTGCATTAGATATTATCGGAGCAAAATTTGATAGAGAAATAAAATGTGGAGAAATAGTAGCAATAGATAAAGATGGTATGAAAAGTTATAATCCCTTTCCAAATTCTAAGGAAAGACCTTGTATATTTGAATATATTTATTTTGCTAGACCAGATAGTATAATGAACGGTACCAGCGTTTATGAATATAGAAAAAAAATGGGGATGGAACTTGCAAAGGAGTGCAAAACTAATGGTGATATTATAATTCCAGTTCCCGACTCTGGAGTCCCAGCAGCTTTAGGTTTTTCTATACAGTCTAAAATTCCATTTGATTTGGGAATTATTAGAAACCACTATGTAGGCAGAACATTTATTGAACCTACTCAAAAAATTAGACAATTAGGAATTAAACTTAAGCATAACCCTAATAAAAAACTTATAAAAGGCAAGAAAGTAATTTTAATAGATGATTCTATAGTTAGAGGAACTACAGCTATCAAAATTGTTGAGATGGTTAGAGAAGCTGAAGCCTCAGAAGTTCATATGAGAGTTTCTAGCCCACCAATTAAGTTTCCTGATTATTATGGCATAGATACACCAAAAAAAGAAGAGCTCATGGCAGCTAATAATTCCATTAAAGAAATGGAAAAAAAATTAAAACTAGACTCACTACATTTTTTATCAATAGATGGTTTGTATAAATCTATGGGAATAATAAAAAGAAACTCTTTAAATCCACAATTTACTGATCATTGCTTTTCTGGAGACTATCCAACAGAACTAACAGATAAGAATGAAGGTATACTTTCTTCTCAGCTATCATTACTTAGTGATAATTAATTTACTTTTTTTTATCAAATGGATTTTTTGAAGTCATAAGGTTAATACGTATAGGTATTCCTTCAAAACCAAATTTTTCCCTGATTCTATTTATGATATACCTTTTTGCCACTTTAGGCACTTTAGAATTTTTATTATGGTATATATTAAATGTGGGAGGCCTAATTTTATTCTGAGCGATGTATTTAAACTTTAAAGACCTAGGAATTTTTTGATTACTGCTTGCCTCCCAAATGCTTGAGAACCACCTGTTGAGCTTTGACGTTCCAATTTTTTTATTCCATTTTTTATAAACCTCCATAATAGCTTCATATACTTTTCTTTTATATTTCTCTTCTTTAGATGATATAAATAGTATATTTATTCCTTTAGCATCAAAAAAAACCTCTTTTATCTTACTAATAATTTTATTTTGTTCATTTTGTTGGTTTTTTATTAAATCCCATTTATTAAAAACTAATAAGAACGACCTTCCCTCTTTAATGATATAATTAGAAAGGGTAATATCTTGACTTGAAAGTCCTTTTAAAGCATCAATTACCAATATTACGCAATTGGCATATCTAATCTCTTTTCTAGAGTAATATGCAGAAGCCAGGTCAACACTATCACTTATTTTATTTTTTTTTCTTAATCCAGCTGTATCAATTAAATCAAAATTATAATTTCTATAAAGTATACTAGATAATATAGAGTCTCTTGTTGTACCAGATATAGGAGCAGTTATAACTCTATTTTTTCCATATAATAAGTTATACAAAGTTGATTTACCGACATTTGGTTGTCCTACTATAGTGATTCTTATAGTATCTTTATCCTCTAATTTTTTAATATCTTTATTTTTTTTTGATACTTTATCTTTAATTAAATTATATATCAATGGAATAGAATTTTTGCTTAACGCTGTGATTTTTATAAATTGTGCAATACCAAAATTATTAATTTGATGCTCATAATTTTTTACAGTTTTTAGTTCAGCTTTATTAGCAATTAGAATAATTTTTTTTTTTTTTCTTCTAATTAATTCCCAACACTCTATATCTTCAGACGTTAGGTTAGTACTTATATCTACAACAAAAAAAATGATGTCAGCTTTCATAACTTGTGCTTGAATATTGTAATTTATTTTTTTGCTTAACTCACTTTTTTTAATATTATAGCCGGCTGTATCTATTAAGTTAAATTCAATGTCATTTAACACACATCTCCCGGCTTGATAATCTCTTGTTAAACCATATTCCTCACCTGTTATTGCTTCTTTTCTTCCTAATAGCTTGTTGTATAAAGTGGATTTTCCAACATTTGACCTACCAACTATCACTATGTTAGTTATTGAGTTATTCAATTTTAATTATATCTCCATTTCTCAACATTAAATAAGGTATGCCACTTACTATTATGGGACTAGAGGCTGGAAAACTTGGAATATTTTTAATTTTATTAATTTCTCCAGTATAGGGATCAATTACTATTAATTTTTTATTTCCACCTACTAATATTAATTTACTATTAATTAAAATAGGTGGTAACCAAATATATTTTTTATTATCAGATAACTCGTCGTCAATAGGTAATACCCATCTAGTTCCTCCATCTAAAATATTCAAACAAATAAGTTCCTCATTTCTATTAACTATAAATATACTATTACCATTAACTAATGGCGTTTGAGTTGAGGAAATATCTCTTGCCCATAATTTACTACCTGTTTTTTTATTAACCGCAAACAATTTACCAATTGCACTAGTTATAATAACTATATCTTTTTTGATGACTGGAAAAGCGTCAATATCAGAGAAAGCGTTTGTGGTTTCTTTTACCTCAAGGTCAATAAAACTATTTCTCCATATTTCTTTTCCATTGTTAAGGTTTAATGCAAAAAACTCACCGTTTGAATATGGTGCTAGTACAATGTTTTCATCTACTGCTACCTTAGGGCTATCTATTAAGGTTGTATTATTAAATATTCCTTGATGTTGCCACAGTAAACTTCCATCGTCTGCATTTAAAACATAGAGTTTGTTGCTTGAAGTGAGTGACAATAATTTATTTTCAAAGATAGTTGGGGCAGACCTAATAAAAGAGTCTAAGTTTATTTCCCAATTTATTTCACCTTTTAAAATTCCTAGACTAATTATCTGACCATAAGGTGAGTTTATAATAAGACTATCTTTATAAATTACTATACCACCTCCGATATTATGGTTTCTATCATTTTTAAGAGAAATATTTCTTTTCCATATAATTTTATTATTTTTTAGATTAAATGATATAACATTACTTCTTGCGTCCAGAAAGAAAATAGTTTCATTATATATAACAGGCTGTCCTAAAATTTTACTTCTTTTTCTTTCACCATATCCTGCCACTAAAAACTTGAAATCATCTAACTTTGAATCTGAAATATGATTAATAGACAAATGAGATGGTGAATTATAACTTTGCGGCCAGTTAGATAATATAATAGCATCTTCAAGTATTATTTCTGTAATAGATTTTTTTTCAGTAGTATCTTTAGTATCTATTTCTTTTAAAATAGAGACTCTATCACCTTTTAGTCTTATTTTTTTTTTTTCAAACCCTAAGTACTCTCTGGTGCCACAGGATGAAAGAAATAAAATACTTACAAATAAAAAAAAGTACTTAATTATTTTTATCATAATATAAGTTTATGTTATCAATCATTTCTTGTGCCCTGTTTCTAATAGATACAGTTGATTGTTGATTTTGTATAATTTTACTGAAGTTCTTAAGAGCATTTTCATAGTCTTTATTTGCAAACTGAAGGTGCCCACGCAACTCATGAGCTAAAAGAGCCCACATGCCTCCAAATGATAATAATTCATTAGTATATATATCAAAATTCTTTTTATTATTTAGTTCCATAAAAACTTGTGCATAATAATACTTTGTTATGTTGTCCAAATAACTATTGCCTTTACTATTGTCTTCAATGAGTCTAAGAGTTTTTAAAGATTTTTCAAATTCATTATTTTGAAATTGTAACTTAAATAATAATAAGTTTGATAGATTGCTATAGTCTTTGTTTTTCAATTTTGCTAATTTTTTAAGCTCACTCTCCGCTCTCTCAGGATCACTTTCTATAATAGATAATATTTTTATATAATAA
>CABZPW010000026.1 GCA_902527765.1 Rhodospirillaceae bacterium | reverse complement strand
CCTAACTCCTGATGATCCTAATTGTGTTAAATTTCCTGCAAAAGTACTTGCCATTTTCCATCTAACTTTTTTTTCATTATTACCTTCATCTGAAGATTTAGAAGAACTTTCATTATTGGAACATGAAACTAGAATTAAACTTAAAATAGAAACAATTACTATAAAACTTCTTGAAATTAACATTATAAACTCCCTTAAATATATATATATATCAATATATTTATATATTATCTCATAAATTGACGCTACTAAATTTTAATTGTCTCCAAACCTCATATACAACAATGGCAACAGAGTTACTCAGATTTAAACTGCGGCTATCATTAATCATAGGAATTCTAATTGAGCGATTCTCTAATTTACTTAATATTACCTTAGGTAAGCCAGTAGTCTCTGATCCAAAAAGTAAAAAAATACCTTTATCATATTTTATTTCTGAGTATATTCTCGTACCAAATTTAGTTACTGCATATATTTTTTTCTCATCTATAGTATCTATAAAACTTTTATAATCTTTATATATAATTGGGTTTATATCAGAAAAATAATCCATTTTTGCCCTTTTTAAAGATTTATCGTCTAAAGGAAAACCTACAGGTTCAATTATATGTAAATGAAATCCTGTATTAGAGCATAAGCGCATAATATTTCCTGTATTCGGAGGTATCTGAGGATTATACAATACTATATTAATCATAAAAAAATTCTTTAAATATGAAATAAAATAACTACAATAAAATCATGTCAGAATCTAATAAAAATATATATGTTTTAGATAAAGAGAAAAAAGATACAGCCGGCGCTGTTAGAAAAATGGCAGCAATTTTTGCAGCTGATGTAGTAGGCTACAGCAAATTAATGGCCTCAAATGAGAAACTTACTCTTTTTAGGTTAAAAGAAACTAGAAAAATTACTGATAAAATTATACATGAATTGAATGGTAGAATTTTTTCTACTGCAGGAGATTCAATTATGGCCGAATTTGCTAGTCCTGTAGACGCTATGGAAGCAGCTATTTCAATACAAAAAGAAGTGTCGAAAAAAGCTAAGGAAATTCAAGATAATATTACTATAGAGTTTAGAATTGGTATAAATCTAGGTGATATTATGACTCAAGATAATAATTTATATGGAGATAATGTTAATATAGCTGCAAGATTAGAAGCCATATCTCCTGTAGGTGAAATAACAGTTTCTGAAAAAGTCTACTTAGAAGTTGAAGATAAAGTAGATATTTCTTTTAAATACCAGGGCGAAAAAAAATTAAAAAATATATCTAAAAAAATAAAGGTATATACCAGTCAAATGACAACAGATAAAAAGAGGTCTGTAAAATTTCAAAAAAAACCATATATCATAGCAATCATTGCATTATTTATGGTAGCAGGCGGTGTTTTTTATTTGTTAAATAATAAATCTTCTAATGATATAGAATATACTGATAATTCAAAAAGTGTTTTAGAAAGTTTCAGAACTGACCAAGAGAGTCTACCAAATAACAATAATGCATCGAGTAATATTGTTTTTGTTGCATTAATGGAGTTTCAAAATCAATCTAAAATTTTAACAGGTCAAGAAATTGAAAATATCTCTAAATTATTTAGCGAAAAATTATTTGAGGAGGAAAAAATTTCAATAGTTAAAACACCTCAAGGATCAGAAAATCTAAACCCTCCTGAAGTAATGTTGATTGCTACAGAGTCTAATGCTTCATTCGTAGTTAACGGCATAATTTCTGATGAAAATAATTCTAGCTTTTTAAACCTTAAAATCTATGAGGCGAAAAGAGGTTCTTTAATAATTAATCAAAAAATATCTATTGGTGAAAACAAAGGAAATCTGATCGATTTCACTTCAAACTTTAAGAAAGATATATTAAAAAAATAATATTATGAAGTAGAGGAACTCCCCACTACTATACGTATATTGTTACTCTAGATAATACAATGTTATAATTTTTCATCTCACAATTTAGTTTTAAAATAAAAAACTAATCTATGAACCCTCTTCAACTGAAACTTTTGCCATTGCTTTAGCTTTTAGTGATTGCACTCTGTAACATTAAAGTACAATCCTTCCTTTATTTATATTAAAATTAAGATTATAAAGCTTTAAACATCTTTCAAAAAAAGTGTATTATTAAATCTTAATACCATTTACCTGAAAAATTTCCATAACCTTTTTCTCTGTCAAATACGCCAAGAGTATATTCGCCTTTATTTCCTATCCTATCTGCATATTTTCCAGTACCAGAAATTATGGTCATATATCTTAATCTTTCTTTAATCTTTCCTGTTGCAGTGCTTACATACGTATCACCATCAGTATCTATAGCTTCTGTAGTACAATTTATTAACCCCTTAGTCATTATACAAATATTTCTTAAATTTACAGTAATACCCTCAGATGTTATATTTTGTGCAACATGACTACCAACCCATAATTGAGCATCTGTACCTTTCGCAATCATATCCATTTGATTTCTTTTAAATGCACCGTTGAATGTGATTTCCGCAAATAATTTACTAGTATTTGCTATAAAAAATAAACTTAATAATATCAAAATAACTGGTATTTTTTTTACTTTATTCATGTATATTCCTTTTAAATACGAATATTATAATATATTTTTAAACCATTTGGTATAATAAACCATTTACAGGCTATAATTTTTCAATTAAGGTTCTTCTATCATAATTTTAATGGAGGTAAAAATGAAAAATATTTTTATAATTTTAATAATATCTCTTGGTTTTATTAAAATAGTAAATTCAGAAGATGTAACTATGAAATATGGCGGTGATTGGGTTAATACTACTGTAATACAAAATGGTGATTTTATGAGCATGGCTGGCTCTTTTGTAGGAACGAATGTTATGCAGATGGGCAGTGAAGAAATTAGAACGAATTTTACATGCACAGGATTATTTCAGACAGCTCCAGCTCCAATGCTGATGGGGTCCTGTAATATGAAACAGGCTGGGACTCAAGACTTCTGGGTTCTTAACTGGAATTGTACTGTTTCAGGAACTGGAAGAGAAAATTGTAAAGGAAATGCTATAGGCGGAACTGGTAAATTTAAAAATGTGTCTGGTAGTATGGAGTGGACAGATATTGCTGGTTTCGGTGAAGGAAAGGGAACCTTTAACTTAAATTAACCTTTTTTAAAAATAGCTGTACCCAAAGTACAGCTATTACTTTTTTTAATTTTCAATTTTACACTTAGCTTTTAACCAAGCATAGTTTTTTTTATAATTAACTCCATATGGACAAGTCAAACCTATGAATTTTTTATATTTACCAGTACCATTTAAAATTTTCATTTTTCCTGCCCCACCACCCTTTTCTGATTTTCTTATTCTTGAGTTCCAAAATATTTCATTATCCTGATTTATATTTTCACAAATTACTTCTAATTCTATTTTTTTATTTATTTGTTTTACATATCCTGAACACTTCTCATTGCCATAATCACCATTACTATCATCCCACATACCTTCAGACGTATAACTAGAAAATTTATAATCATCGGAAACATCTATTGAATATTGCTTGCTAATGCCATATCCATTAAATATATATTCTTTAGCATAAACACTAAATATTGATGACAACCCTACCAATATTATTAAAATTTTTTTCATATTATCCCCCATTAATCTCTGGAGTATAACTCATCTTAATATTTGACAAAAGAGTATAGAAATATGTAACTTTGGTTGGTCTATTTTATTAATTCTTTATTTTTATAATAATTTTATAGAAAGGAAAGTAAAATGTTAAAAACTCTAGACTAGGTAAATTTATATTATCATGTTTGCCTAGTCTTATTATTCTTAAAAATACAAAAAACATGTACGGCTGAAGCTAAGAACTAAAATATAGCAGATACCCATAACATTAAACTTTTTTTTGCAGACTATGTCCTACAAAATATCCTACATATAAGAATATTAGAAGTACGTTCAACACTATTGCTATTTTCTTTAAATTTAGTTTATGAATTTTTTGCATTTTAATTCTAATAAAAAATTAACTTCATGAAAAAAAGATACTGCATATTTACAATCTTTATCTAAGAGAAATTTATATTTATCAGAAGCTTTCAAAAACTGTTGTTTACCTAAACCAGATTCTAAATTTGAGGAAACTCTTTGTGCTTTTGACCAAAATTTGTTTTCATTACTATCAGTAAATTCACAAAAATTATACAGAGTAATATTATCATTATCATTTAAAATACTACCATAGCAAAAACCTGTTCCATAATTGGCAAGAGAGTCTATCCAAGTAAAATTATTTTCTACTATAGTGAGTTTTTCATTATTAATTATCATACTTTTAAAGTTATTCTTTCCTATGCTTTTCATAGAGTATTCTTCTGCGATAACATTCCCATAAGATACAAGCAGTACTAAAATTATTAGTATATTTTTTTTCATATCATCTTTCCTTTCTTAATTACGTATTAATAGTATGCAGTATGTTGTTAAGTATAAACTATTCTTTCATACCTTTAACAAAGAAATAGAAGATAGTATTAAAGTAGATAATGGCTTGTCTTACTTTAATGGAGAAATAAAATGTAGTGTTTACAATGAAACTGATGCAGTAGATTATGTTAAAACTGTCCATCAATTAGGAGAAATAGATAAGCTATTTAAAGTTCCACAGGAAATATATGATAGTGAGTATGGAGAGGTGGGCGCTACTTCTTTAAAAATATTGAATTGTTGGATAGATTAAAATATGTCTGAACTAATATTATTTGTCTGTATATTTTCTATTACTTGTGGCTACCTAAAAATAGGTAATATCATACAGAATAAAAAACTCATTAATTATGGCTTACTAACACTATTCATATGGTTTGCAATATTTATTTGGGTCCCTTTTTCCATAAAACTTTTACACAGCTAAGGTTATGATATAGTATGACATAACATAATGGTCCAAATGGCGGAGAGAGAGGGATTCGAACCCTCGATACGATTTCTCGCATACACGCGTTCCAGGCGTGCGCCTTCGACCGCTCGGCCACCTCTCCTTTTTAATATAAATTTTTCTATTATTTATATAGAATAAAAATATGATTGTAAAAAAAAAAATTTTAATAAGTTTTTTCTTATTTAGTAACTTGCAAATTATATTAAGTTTTTTTTATAAAAAGGTTTCTATTGGTTTTTTGTGGTACTCAATAAACCCTAATAGTCTTGTTGGTTTTCAGAGTTTACTCGAAAAATACTTTTACTATTTTGATAACTATAAAATTGATATAAATAAATACTTATTTTTTTTTTTAGATATTAATTTATTTTTTTTAGTGGGAGTATTATTTTTATTATTTCCATGTTTTTTATCAATTAAATTATCTAGTTCTTAATTTTGCCCCTACCTTTTTCTCTACAGTTTTTATAATATCATCCATTAGCAAACCAATCTCTTGTGTATTTAAAACCTTGTGCTGTTGAATAATTTCTACTTCTATAGCTAGAGATAATTCCGATTTATCTTCATTGTTATAAACATCGAAAACTGTTATCTCTCCAATTTTAGAATCCACTTTTTTAATTTCTTCTATTAATGTCTCAGCACTAATATTACTATTAATTATAAAAGCAAAATCTTTTTTTAATGGCAATAAAGGTGATATGTTTAATTTTTTTTCTTCTTTTACTTGACCTAATATTTCACAAATTTTATCTATACTTCCTTCACATATTATAGTTGATTGTTTTATTTTAAATTTATTCTTAAGACTAGGGTGTAGTTCACCAAAACTTAGAATTTTCTTTCCTTTATATACAAGTTCTGCTGAAACGCCAGGATGAAACCATTCATTAGTAGTCCTTACTAGATCAAATTTTGAAATTTCTAATTCATCAAAAAGATTTAATAGTAATGATTTCATATCATAAAAATCAAAGTCTCTTTTGGGGTAATGCCAATTCTTCTTAAATGCGTTACCACTAATCAATACTGCAAAGTTAGATCTCTGATCTTCTGTACCTACCCCTTCATAAACGAAACCTACTTCAAAAATGTTAGTGGTTTCTATCCCTCTGGAAAAGTTTCTTGAAGCTATATCTAAAAGATTAGGTAATAACGAGTTTCTCATAATTCCTAATTCTCTAGAAATAGGGTTTTCTAATTTTAGACTAGAATTAAGTTCGCCTATAGGAATTATTTTATTTTCAGATATAAAAGTAAATGTAATTACCTCTAGTAATCCAAGTTTTGCAAGTGACTCTCTGATATTAATTTGGGTATTTTTGCTTAGAGAAAATAAATTATTTTTCTTACTACTATCATTAATTATCTCTTTATCTGGTATATTGTCATAACCTTCTAATCTCAAAATCTCTTCTACTATATCATTACTGATACTAATGTCATGCCTCCAAGAAGGAGGACTCAAATAAATAACATCTTTTTCTTCCTTGATTACGCTAAAATTAAGTTTATCCAAAATATCTTTTTGTCTATTTTTATTAACTGGAAAACCGATTAGCTTTTCAAAAATATTAAAGTCATATTTAATTTCTTTTATTAAATTAATAGAATTTCCAGCTTCAACATAATCACTGAATGAGCCACCACATATGCTATTAATTAAGGCAGTGCTATACTCTAAACCTTCTATTAAACCTTTTGGATCAATGCCTCGTTCAAACCTATAACGTGCATCTGAAGTAATACCAAGCCTTCTTCCAGTCTTTGCTACTCTATGCGCGCTAAAATAAGCCACCTCTAAAAAAACATGTTTTGTATTTTCATCGACGCAGCTGTTATGTCCCCCCATAATACCCGCAATACTAACTGTTTTTTCATTATCTTTTATAACTATATCACCCTTGCTAAGTATATATTCTTTTTTATCTAACCCTATAAACTTCTCTTCGTTATTTAGACATGTGACTTTTAGATCTCCATTAATTTTACTTGCGTCAAAAACGTGTAATGGTCGGCCAATGTCATATAAGATATAATTTGTAATATCTACTAAACTTGAAATAGGTTTTAAACCGACACTCTCTAATCTTTTCTGTAACCAACTAGGACTTGGCAAATTTTTGTTAATTTTAAAATATCTTCCATATATTAAAGGACAATCATTGATATCATTCAACGATCCTAGGTCCCATTTAAGATTACTTTTAAAAGTACCTGGCTTACTATTAATGTTTCTTTTAATTAGGCTTAAGTTTAAGCTTGCTGCTATATCTCTAGCTATTCCTCTCACTGAAGCGCAGTCACCTCTGTTAGGAGTGAGTCCTATATTAAATAAAAAATCGTTTTGAACGTAGTTATTTAAGGTTTTACCAACGTCATAATTATTATCTAACTCTATAATACCATCTATTTTTTCTGGAAAACCTAATTCTTTTTCAGAGCAAAGCATTCCATCGCCTTCCACTCCTCTAATACTTTTTTTCTCAAGTTTAAAATTAGTTCCTGGAATATACGTACCGTTAGGAGCAAAAATTGTTTTTAGTCCTTCCACCGCATTTGAAGCACCACAAACTACTTTAAAGTTTTCTTTACCATAATTAATTTCACAAACTTTCAATCGGTCAGCATTAGGGTGTTTTTCTGTTTTTACTATTTTGCAGATTAAAAAATTTTTAAAATTTTCATTTGTGCTATCTAGACTTTCAACTTCCAACCCTAAATTAGTTAATAGTTCTGAAATCTGTATTTCAGACTTATTTAATTTAATATGTTCGTTCAACCAAGAAAGAGTAAACTTCATTATGTACCCTTTAAAGTATTTGGAAAACCTGTTGGCCTAAAACTATAATGCTTTAACCATCTATGATCATTCTCATAAAACATTCTTAAATCAGTTATCCCGTATTTTAGCATGGCAAATCTCTCTACTCCTAAGCCAAAAGCAAAACCACTATAAATATTATTATCTATTTCACAGTTTTTAAAAACCTTCGGATTTACCATACCGCAACCTAAAACTTCTAACCATTTTTTCCCTTTTCCTAAAATTAATTTTCCATCTTCTATTTCACAACCTATATCAACTTCTGCTGAGGGTTCAGTAAAAGGAAAATATGAAGGTCTGAACCTCATAGGAAGATTTTTTACGTTAAAAAAAGATGCTAACAATTCTTTTATTGTCCATTTTAAGTTTGCCATAGAAATATTTTTATCTACTACTAACCCCTCTATTTGATGAAACATAGGAGAGTGGGTGGCATCATCATCACATCTATATGTGTTTCCAGGAGCGATTATTTTTATAGGAGGTTTTTTCTCTTTCATGACACGAATTTGTATTGGAGACGTATGAGTACGTAGTAATTTTTTTTTATTACAACCGTGCATATAAAATGTATCATGCTCTTGTCTTGCTGGATGATCTTCAGGTATATTTAATGCCGTAAAATTAAAATAATCATCTTCAATGTGAGGCCCTTCTTCTACATTAAAATCTAAAGCACCTAAAATACTGATGATTTCGTCCATTGTTTTAGAAATTGGATGAATACCTCCTCTTAAAACTGGTCTACCTGGTAGACTTATATCAATTTTTTCCTTTTCTAAACTTTCATTTAATACTTTATTTTCTATTAAACTTTTATGGGACGTTATAATCTTTTCAATATCCTTTTTAATTATATTTATAGCTTTTCCTACTTTTGCCCTATCATCATTATTTAAATCAGCCATAGACTTCAATAATAAAGTAAACAGACCTTTTTTACCTGTATACTTTATTTTAATAAGATCAATTTCTTTTAGATCTTTTATGTGGTTGATTTCTTGTTTTAAGTTAAGACTAAGTTCTTTTGCTTTTTTGATTATATCAGTTATGTTTTTCTCCAAGTATAGACAATTATTTTCTTACTTGATCAACAATAGACTTAAACGTTGTGGGCTCATGAAAAGCTATATGTGCTAATAACTTTCTGTCCATTTCAATATTATTCTTTTGAAGTAAATGCATAAATTCTGAATATTTGATATTATGGTTTCTACAAGAAGCATTAATTCTTAAAATCCAAAGTTTTCTAAAGTCCCTTTTTTTGTTTCTTCTATCTCTGTAAGCATATTGTCTATTCTTTTCTACTCTTTGAATAGCAGCTCTAAAGGTATTTTTTTGCCTGCCTCTTGCACCTTTTGCAGCAGCAAGAACTTTCTTGTGTCTAGCATGTTTAGTAACACCTCTTTTAACCCTAGCCATTATGTTATCCCAATTAACTTCTTAAAAAATTTCTTTTAATAATTTTTTCATCAGCTTTTGCCAGTATTGCTGTTCCTCTTGCATTTCTGATAAATTTATTTGTTCTTTTTATCATGCCATGCCTTTTCCCAGCTTGGTTCATTTTTACTCTACCTGTACCAGTAAAGGAAAACCTTTTCTTTGCTCCACTTTTATTTTTTATTTTTGGCATATAAACTCTCGTAGAAAATCAATATATTGAATTTATAAATCAAATCAAGTTTTATTTAATAATATATACTATTTATTAGTTTTCTCGTCTGGCGCTAAAATCATTACGGCTTGTCTTCCCTCTAGTTTAGGCTCCAACTCAACTTTTGCTACGGATACTGTTTCTTCCTTAATTTTATTTAGAACATTTATTCCTAAATCTCTATGAGCCATTTCTCTTCCTCGATATCTTAGAGTAATTTTTACTTTATCTCCTGACGACAAAAACTTAATAACATTTTTAGTTTTAATGTTAAAATCATTAGTATCTATGTTAGGTCTATACTTAACCTCTTTTATATCTATTACTTTTTGCTTTTTTCTAGCTTTAGCTGCTTTTTTTTGCGCCTCAAATTTAAATTTACCGTGATCAAGTATCTTACAGACCGGTGGTTTAGCATTAGGTGAAACTTCAACTAAATCTAGGCCTGCGCTTTCAGCAATCTCAAGAGCCTTATTAAGCTTGACTACTCCTAGCATTTTTCCGTTATTATCAATTAGTCTTACTGGATCAATATAAATTTCTTTATTAACGCGTGGACCCGCGTTTGACGAATAATTTTCTCTTGCTATAACACTACCTCCTAACTTATTTTATTAATTTATAACTAAAATATTTAAAGTTTACTATTATTTTTTTCATTTATTAACTTTTTAATACTTTTAGGCATTATATTTTTAATATCATTTTCTTTTACTATCATAACATTTTTAGCTATTGGAGCACATAATTTTGGATCGGAAGCCCTTCCAAACAATACAATTTTAGATATTTTATCATTACTACAAGCTATCAATAAATGCATGGGGCCAGTATCATTGCCTAGAATAAGTTTTGCCCTTGAGGATAAATAAGCTAAATCTGAATATTTAGTTTTACCTATTAAATTAACTACAGAATGATATTTTTGTTTATTTGGGAAGATATCTTTTTCGTCAGGACCACCAACTAAAACAGATATTATATTTTTTTTTTCTAAAAATCTAATAATTTCTAAAAAATTTTTAAAATCCCACCTTTTATTTTTTCTATGTCTAGAACCTCCAGGGACTAAAATTGCATAAGGTTTTTCAATAGTAAATTTACTCATTCTAGATTTAAAATAGTTCCAATCCGGCCTATATATCTTAGTTATACCTGCTACTCTAAGTTGTTCTTTTTGTCTCTTTATGGTGTGTAAATTTTTTCTATTTAAACTTAAATGAGGATGGCTACAATTTTTTGCTATTCCATTCCAATTAAAATCTTTAAATAAAGAAAGTATTGAAAAATATAGGTTAGTTCTCTTTGATGTTTGTAAATCAAACACCCATTCAAACTCAGATTTACAAAACCACTTAAAAATTTTTATATATTTTAAAAAATGATAAAACTTTGGTCTATTATCTATTTTAATATTTTTTATAAATGGTAAACATTGAAATAACTCTTGATATTTTGATTCTGTTAATACAGAAAACTCATAACCTTTAAAATGTTTCCAGATTGCAAATATAGCATGCATTGAAAGAATTACATCCCCTAACGCACCATGTTTAATAATTAATATTTTTTTCACGAAAATTCTTAATTAGTTTGATATATAAGTTAAGGGTTTTTTTACACATAAAATGTGTTAAATATTTTTTATTTACATTGCTAATACTTTTTTTTGCTAAAACTTTCCTCTTATAAACACTTAATTGCAAAACTTTTTCTAAGTTGATAGCCAAATCATTTACATCCGATACTTTACACAGTATCCCATTTTCATTATCATTTATCAACTCTATTGACCCTCCATGGTTAAACGCTATTACAGGTTTTCCCATTGCTTGTGCCTCTAAAACCGTCCTACCAAAAGCTTCAGGCTTTGTAGAGCATGATAATACAAGATCAGAAAGCATTAAATAAGAAGGTAGATCTCTTGTATGATTTATAAAAATTACTTTATTAGCAATATTTAAAGTAGTTGCTAAATTAATTAACTCATTTTTATATTTAATCCTACCTTGTAAATCACCAATAAAAACTAACTTAAAATTTTTTAATTTTAATCTGGATATAGCCCTTATAGCTAACTTATGCCCTTTCCAATTAGTCAACCTACCAGGTAATAAAATAATTTGATCATTTCCTTCTAAACTAATTTTTTTTGCCGCATTTATCAATCGTGCTGAGCCAACTTTTTTAGGGGAAAAGATATTTGTATTAACACCCCTAGGAATTACATGTATGTTTTTTGTCATACCGTATTCATCTTGAATATGTTGTTTAATAAATTTAGAAATTGCTATAATAGCATTTCCTTTTAGCATGATGCTATTATACTTTTTTTTAAAAAAATTTTCTGTTCCATATGTGCCATGAAAAGTTGTAACAAAAGGAAGGTTTAATTCTTTAGCAGCATAATAAGCTGACCATGCAGGAGCTCTAGACCTAGCATGAATTAAATTAATATTGTATTTAATCGCTAAATTAATTAGTTTTTTCTTATTTTTGAGTATAGTAAATATATTTTTACTATCTACTGGTAGTTTTTCCAATATGCTATTATTTCTGAGTATTTCATTTTCTTTATATCCACCTGATGTTACTACTAAACTTTTAAAATTAGAGTTAACTAATTCTTTTGCAATCTCAACAGCACCAGAAACTAAACCTCCAGAGTTCAAATGAGGTAGTACTTGCATTACATTTATTTGTTTAGTATTTATTTTCATTATTTATTTTAAATATTAATATGAACAATCAGAGAAAAAAAAGCTATAAAATAGTTACCATTAATGGTACTAAAATTTCTTACCTGTATCGTCCAAGGTTAAAAAAAGGGCCCAAAATATCCATCATATTTTTACCAGGATATAGATCTGATATGCTTGGAACTAAAGCTATATTTTTAAATACACTAAGTAAAAAAATAGGTTATGAATATTTAAGATTTGATTACTCTGGACATGGTTCATCCGAGGGTAATATTGATAAACAGCTTTTGAGTGATTGGGTAAATGAAACGTATTTACTAATAAAAAAAAAACTAAAATATCCTATAATTATTGTGGGCTCTTCATTAGGTGGATGGATAGCCTTCATTATGCTACAAAAATTTAAAAAAAATATTTTAGGTGTTATTGGAATTGGAGCTGCTCCAGACTTCACCAATGATATTGTTAGCAGTCTATCTTCAATCCAAAAAAAGAGGTACAAAGATAAAGGCTATATAGCAGTCAAAAGTGATTACGGAGAAAAGCCTTACAAATTTACGAAAAAGTTTATTGAAGATTCTAAAAAAAATTTTGTATTATTAAAAAATTTAAAAATAAATACTAAAATAACCCTTCTTTATGGACTTCACGATAGTGCTGTTAAATTAGAAACTCAAATAAAACTGCTAAAATTGATAAAGATAAAAAATGCTAAACTAATAATTTTAAATAGTAGTGATCACAGAATGTCTTCAAGCTTTGATTTAAGTTTATTAGAACAAACTATTA
>CABZPW010000025.1 GCA_902527765.1 Rhodospirillaceae bacterium | reverse complement strand
GTACCTATATGAGATAGATCAACTTCCTTATTTTTTGAAGAAAACAACTTATCGGCTAATGCATGTCCTTCAGCTATTGCTACTGGCGTAAGATTAAATCTATCTGTAACATCTCCAATGGCATAAATATTTGTAATATTTGTTTGAAGTTTTTTATTTACTTTTATTGCACCTACGCTATTTAATTTTACACCTGTATTATTTAAATGAAGACTTTTTATATTTGGCTTTCTTCCTATAGCTACTAAAACCCTTTCTGACTTAATGGTTTTATTTTTTAAAAATACATTAAACTTATTTTTATATTTTTTAATTTCTTCTACTTCATTGTTAAAATAAATTTTGACTTTTTTCCTAATTAAGTTTTTTTTAATTTCCTCAACTAAATTATCATCAAAACCTCTTAAAATATTTTTTCTAACTATTAAACTTACTTCTGACCCTAAGTTTGCAAATATAAAAGCAAACTCTATTGCAATATACCCGCCACCAACAATGGTCAATGTTTTTGGTAATTTACTTAATTGCATAATTGTGTCTGAGTCATCAGCAAAATGACTCCCTAATACCTTTAAAGATATAGGAGTTCCTCCAGAAGCAATTATTATTTTGTCCCCGCTAATAACATCATTATTAATTTTTATCTTATTTTTATTAATAAATGATGCCTCCCCTTTAAATATAGTGGCCCCTGAAGCTATAATATTTTTCTCATATATTTTTTCTAATCTTATAATCTCTTTGTTTTTATTTTTAATCATTTTTAAAAAATCATATTTTATTATTCCAGTAGACCAGCCATAACTATCAGAGTATGAAAATATATTTTGAAACTGCGAGGAATAAAATAAAAGCTTTTTTGGTATACACCCTCTTATTACACAAGTACCCCCCATCTTATCTTTTTCACATATAGCTACTTTTGCTCCATGAAGAGATGCTATTCTAGCTGCTCTTACTCCTCCAGAACCTCCTCCTATAACTATTAGATCAAATTTTTTAATTTTATTTCTTCTCATAAAGTTTCTTTTATTTCAGTAAATAAATTTTTCTTATATGCTTGAATGCTATACTTATTTTTTAAAGTTTCAAAAGCATTTTTACTAATTTTCTTTCTTAAAAATTTATCCTTTTCTAATAATCTAATAGCTTTTTCCATATCTTGTTTATCATCTATATTAACTAAAATACCATTTTTCATGTGTTCTATTATATCCATAGGTCCTTTACACTTTGTGCTAATAACTGGCACACCATTTAACATAGCTTCTAGTATAACTAAACCAAAAGGCTCAATATAGGATGAGCAGAAAAAGATATCAATTTTTTTAAAAAAATCATTTTTATTTTTTATCCATCCAAGCAACTTAACATTATTGCATCCATGAGCCTGTTTTTCTAAAAATTTCATTAGAGGACCATCGCCAGCAATATGTAGTTGTATACCTTCAAGTCTTTTGAAAACATTTATAAGACTTTCAAAGCCCTTCTTCTCTACTAATCTGCCCATAGCACCTACTGTTATTTTTTTCTTAGAATTTTTAAAAAAAAATTTTTTATTTCTTGTATCTATGCAATTAGGTAAATATCTTGCTATATCACCTTTATATTTTTTATTTATAGTTTTCATGGTAAAACTGTTAACTGTAAGTACTCTTTTTACTTTTTCTAAACCATAAATTTGCTTTTCTTTATCAGTATGAAAAAAAAGAAAAAACGGTTTAAAATTCAAATAACGCTTTAAGTATTTCACTAATTTATAATTATGAAGAAATATTATATCAGATTCAAAAATATCTTTTTTATAGTTATTTCTTAAATATCCAATTTTTAATAAATTTTTATCAATTATTGATAACCTTTTTATAATTATATTTTTTTTTTTTAATGCTTCAGATAATGACTTTTCTGTTGCTGATTTATCTATTAAAAATAAATTAATTTTATTATTGTTATTATTAGATAAAATCATTGTTGATAATTCTATCATTTTAGATATACCACCAATATCTTTATCTAATGAAAAAACAGAAAATATTTTTTTTTCTAAAATAATCAAGAAACTATTTTTCTACGCCATCAAAACATAGGTACTTTATTTCTAAATATTCTTCAATCCCTTCTTCAGCACCTTCTCTACCAATACCAGATTCTTTTATACCACCAAAAGGTGCTACTTCAGTTGATATTACCCCTGCATTAATGCCTACCATACCATATTCTAATGCCTCTGCTACTCTCCATATTTTTCCAATGTCCCTACTATAAAAATAACCTGCTAGACCATATTTTGTATCATTAGCCATCTCAATAACCTCATTTTCATTCTTAAACTTTATAATTGGAGCTACTGGGCCAAATGTTTCTTCATAATAAATTTTCATATTATTATTAATATCAGTTAAAACTGTAGGCTTATAAAATTGTACGCCTGAGTTGTCATTAGTTCCTCCAGTAAGAATTTTAGCACCTTTTTCCACAGCATCCTCGACATGCTCTTCTACTTTTTTAAATGCTTGAGGCGTTATTAATGGCCCTATTTGTGACCCTTCAGTTCTTCCATCTGCTACTTTTAATTGAGATGATTTTTCAGCTAATCGGTTTGAAAATTCATCATAAATACTTTCATGCACATAAATTCTATTAGCTGACACACATACCTGTCCACTATTTCTGTATTTATTTGCCATAGCTCCTATAACTGCCTCATCTAAGTCAGCATCCTCAAAAACTATAAAAGGAGCATGTCCTCCTAGTTCCATCGAAACTCTTTTTACAGTTCCTGCGGTTTTTGACATTAAAATTTTTCCTACATTAGTAGATCCTGTAAAGGAGATCTTTCTAACATTTAGATTTTCACATAGTTCATCTCCAACATTAGCCACATCTTTTTCAGAAACTGATATTAAATTTATTACACCATCAGGAATACCTGCTCTATTAGCTAATTCTACTAATGCAGTTGCTGTAAAAGGTGTGCTACCTGCAGGTTTAATTACTACAGGGCATCCTGCAGCAAGAGCAGGTGCAACTTTTCTTGTAATCATAGCAGCTGGAAAATTCCACGGTGTAATTATACCGCACACTCCTACAGATTGTTTTATTGTTATAATTCTTCTTCCTTGCATTGTAGAGGGAATAGTTTTTCCATAAGTTCTTTTAGCTTCCTCTGCAAACCAGTCTGTAAACCAAGAAGCATAAGTAATTTCAGCTTTGGAGTCATTGATAGGTTTGCCATTTTCTAAAGTCATAATTAAGGCTAAATCATCTATATTTTCTAAAATTAAGTTATGCCATTTCCTAATAAAAATTGATCTTTCTTTGCCAGTTAATTTTTTCCAGTTATTCCAAGATTTTTTAGCTGCCTCTATAGCTTTAACAGTATCTTTTTTTGAACAATTTGGCATTGTTCCTACTTTAGTCTGGTCAGAAGGATTCATTACATCAAAAATTTCTTTACTTTCAGCATCTAACCAATGCCCATCTATAAAACATTTTTGTATAAATAAACTTTTATCCTTTAAATCCATATTAACTCCTATTAATTATATATATTATCTGAACTTTCACTTGGCAAAAGAAACCAATATAACAAAAGAAAATTGCCTATTCCAGTTAAACTTATTAGTAACCACCATCCTGACTTGCTGATATCATGAAGTCTTCTTACACTAACAGCTATACCTGGAATACAAGTGAAAAAAAAGACAAATAAAGAAATAGATCCAGTATCACTATTTGAAAAAAAAATCATATCTAGGCGAAAGGCTAACAAAGCTAAAAATAACTCAAATAACCTCCAATACCAATATTCAGAACGTTTAGCTCTACCAGAAAAAATTGTATATTTACTAAAACAAGTATTTATAGCTTGAAAAAAAGTCATATTGATTATTAAATTTAATAATATGGAAAAATATATCACAAGTAATTTAAAAACTGAATTAGGTTATTTTACTTTGAAATCAATAAAAAAAAAAATTACTTACTTTTATCCCAGCAATGATAAAAGCGAAAAAATCAATAATAATCATTTACACATAAATTTTTTAAAAACGCTAAATAATTATTTTTTAAAAGAAAGCTCTAGTTTTAGATATCAGTTAAAACTTATCGGAACTGAATTTCAAAAAAAAGTATGGCAAGAAATATCTAAGATAAAGTACGGACAAACAGTTACTTATAATGACATTGCAAAAAAGGTAAACTCTTCTCCCAGGGCAATAGGTAATGCATGCTCTAAAAATAAATGCTTATTTCTTATACCATGTCATAGGATTATTTGTGCTAATGGTAGTACTGGAGGATATGTTTTAGGTGAAAATATTAAAGAATATTTAATAAAGTTAGAAAAAAATGCAAAGTAGTTTTTATTATTGCGAAAGAAACAGCCTACATTTTTTAGCTGAACCTTTAAATTTTTTTACCAATCTACTATTTATAGCATTTTCTATATTATTACTAAGAAATAAGAAAATAAGTAGTAAATCATTACCACTGATATTATTTGGCATTGGATTAGGAAGTATGCTTTTTCATTCAATACCAAATAATTTTACTGCTTTTATAGATGTTTTTTTTATAATACTTTTTATTTTTTTCTTTCTAATTCAATTATATTATAAACTAAAAGTAAATATTTACTTATCTTATATTTTAAGTGCATTATTTATTCTTTCATGTTATGCATTTGGAAATTATTTTAAATATTCAATTCTAAAAGAGTCTGCATATTATTTTCCTATTCTTTTACATTTATATTTTTTAATAATATTTTTTTTTATTTTTAAGAAAAAAAGAATTTATATAAAGTCCTTTATTTTAATCCCTATTTTATTTTCTATTTCATTATATTTAAGAACAGTCGACTTTAGATACTGTAATATATTTCCGCTAGGCACTCATTTTTTTTGGCATATTATTAATTCTATTGTCCTATTTTTAACAATAAAATTTATACATTCAATTCCCAACAGAGCCTCCCCAGAAAAACCATCCTAAACCTAAAAAAAATAATGTATTTCCATAAAGTGCATGTTCAAAACTTACTAACAATAATGATTTAGTTTTACTATAAGTCAAAGCGAATAAAAATCCTCCAAAAATACCTAATAATGGAGCCACCCAATTAATTACAAATATATGTGCAAAGCAAAATATTAAAGAACTCATAACAATCATTATTTTTTCATTTTTAAAAAGACTCTCATATCTTTTAAAAAAGAAAGTACAAAAAATAAATTCTTGGGGAAATGCAGAAAATATTGGATATAAAATAAAAATTTTATAAAGCAATGAATTATCATTTTTCTGAAGTAAAAATAGCTTTTCTGGAAAAAGAAATTTTGTAAAGTAATAAAGTACAATTAAAGCAAAAAGCCATCGTAGAATAATAAAAAAAAAATATTTTCTTAACTGAATTAAATTAAAAGCATATTTAAATAGATTTGGTTCTTTATAAAGTCTAATAAATATAATGAATGTGTATAAAAAAATTATCCATAAAAAGATAAGAATGTAATTAGATAAAGAAAAATAAACTACAAGTATAGGAAACACAAATCCTAAAGTAAAAATTTCAATTATTTTTATTATATTTTTTTCTAGCATGTTTATTCTTAATTTTTTAATATAAAATATATGAAATTAATATCAACATCAGCTTGTCCGCATGATTGTCCAAGTACTTGCACACTAGATATAGAGCATGATGATAAAAGTATATTTAAAATTAATGGAAATAAAGAGAACTCTTACACTAAAGGCGTAATATGTGCTAAAGTATCTAGATATAGAGAAAGAACTCATAATAAAAATAGATTGTTATATCCATTAAAAAGAATTGGAGAAAAAGGAAGTAATAAATTTCAAAGAATTTCATGGAACGAAGCCTTAACTATAGTAAGTAAAAAACTATTGAAAATTAAAAAAGCTTATGGCTCTGAATCAATTTGGCCATATTATTATGCGGGCACAATGGGTTTATTACAAAGAGATAGTATTAATAGGTTTAGACATGAATTTGATTTCTCAGGACAATATTCAACTATTTGTAATACTTTGCCTCAAGCTGGTTGGATGGCTGGAGTAGGTTCCTTAATGGGACCAGATCCAAGAGAGGTAAAATACTCTAAGGTAATAATAATGTGGGGTGGAAATCCAGCTTCTACACAAGTTAATTTTATGAAGCATGTACAGAATGCTAGGAAAAAAAATAATGCATTTTTGATCGTAATTGATCCATACCTTACCAAAACTGCTAAAATAGCAGACCTTCATATAAAATTACGTCCAGGAACCGATGGAGCATTAGCTTGTGGAATAATGAAACACCTTATTGAAAATAAAAAAATAGATGAAAAATATCTAGAAAAGTATGCAAAAGGTTTAAGTAAGTTAAAAACGCATTTACTTAAAAAAGACAAAAATTGGGCAAGTAAAATTTCCGGTGTTACTTATGAAAAGATTATAACTTTATCTAATTTATTGAGTAAAACTAAAAAAGTTTTTTTTAGACTAGGATATGGATTTACTAGACAAAGAAATGGTTCATTTAATATGCATGCTGTTATCTGTATACCTACATTATTGGGAGCTTGGAAAGAATTAGGTGGAGGAGCCTTTTATAATAATGGAGGCATATACAATATAAATAAAAATCTAATTGAAGGATTAAATTATAAAAATGAAAATATTAGAATGCTTGATCAATCCAGAATTGGACCAATATTGAATGGTGATAAGTCTGCCTTAAAAAATGGAGTAGCAGTTAAAGCTTTATTTATTCAAAATACTAATCCTTTAGTAGTGGCTCCTGAAACCGTACTTGTTAGAAAAGGGTTTCAGAGAAAAGATCTTTTTGTATGTGTACATGAACAATTTCTTACAGAAACTGCAAAATATGCTGATGTTGTACTTCCTGCTACTAGTTTTGTAGAGCATAATGATATATATATAGCTGGCGGACATCAACATTTAACTTTTGGACCAAAAATAATAAAAGAGTTAGGAGAATGTTGGTCTAATAATAGATTAATAAATGAACTTTCAAAAAAAATGGGAAGTGTTAAAAAGGAGTTTTCATTTTCTGAAGAGGAATTTATTGATAACACTTTAAAACTTTCTAATTTAGGAAGTCTAAAAGAATTAAAAATAAAAAAATTTATTGATTTACAACCAGAATTTAATACATCACATTTTATAAATGGTTTCGGACACAAAGATAAGAAATTTCATTTAAATGCAGAATGGAAAATTAACAATAAAACGTTTAATAAACAATTTGAGTTACCTGATCACTACGATTTAATTGAAAAATCCTCTAAAAAGTTTCCATTTAAATTAGTGACAGCTCCAGCTCATAACTTTTTAAATTCCTCTTTTACAGAGACGAATGCATCAAAAAGTATTGAAAAAAAACCAAAAATTAAAATACACTCTAAAGATATGGAAAAACTAAATATAAAAAATAATGAAATTATAGAAATTGGCAATAATAGAGCTAAACTAAAAATACATGCAGAAGCCTTTGATGGCATATTACCAGGGGTGGTAATAGTAGAAGGAGTATGGCCTAATGAGTGCTTTATTGAAGGATTAGGCATAAATTCTTTGATAGGTGCAGATAGTCCTGAACCTTTTGGAGGTGCGGTTTTTCATGATTCTGCTATTTGGATTAAAAAAATTATTTGCTAGTATATAAAAAGTCTTTGGTAATAAAATTTTGATCATACCAGTTTACACTTCTATACCCATTAGAAGAATTTTTTTCTATACTATGAAGACCAGATTTAATTAAGTTATTAATATCAAAACCCCAATCATTAAAACCTTTCTTTATAACATTAAAGTATTTTTTGCTAGGAACTGCGTAATCGAATGATTTATTCATAGCATAGTACATAATTTTTTGCTTTTTTCCGTTCATAACATAATTGAAGTAATATTTTTTATAAATATTTGGAAATTCTTCATAGCCATCTAATGCTATCTCACATTCTTGTGAAATTTTATAAATTCCAAAAAAAATTTTATATCTTTTATTTTTTTCTATATCAGCTACGCCTTTAAAAACTAGTCTAAACTCATCTAATATTATTGCACCATAAGGCTTAGATTTGGGACACCTTTTTTGCATTTGCGCTTTATTAAGGTTAGAACCATATGCTGCATATAAATTCATAGATTTTATTCTAATTTTTATTAATATAATGTTATGCAATATTTACATACAATGATAAGAAGTGCAAATCTTGAAAAAACATTAGATTTTTTTATAAATAAAATTGGGTTACAAGAAGTAAAAAGATATGACAATGAACAAGGAAAATTTACGTTAGTTTTTCTTTGTGCTTCTGAAGATTTAGATATAGCAAATTATAATCAAGCTCCAATGATTGAAATAACTTACAACTGGCCAGATAAGGATAATAAAAATGAAAAATTAGAAGTTGGTAGATCATTCGGACATATTGCTTATAGAGTTAAAAATATATATCAAATGTGTGAAAAACTAATGAAAGAAGGTGTGACAATTAATAGACCCCCAAAAGATGGATATATGGCTTTTGTCAAATCACCAGATAATATCTCTATTGAATTACTTCAAGATGGGGAACCATTAGAACCTCAAGAGCCATGGAAAAGTATGCCTAATATTGGAGAATGGTAGTGACTATTTATTTATTAATAAATAATAATTTACCATCTCTATTTTTATCATACTGAATAAGAGAAACCTTTGAATTTTGTATTTCTATAGAAATAACTTTTTTTATATTATAATTAATCGCATAAGCGATTGCGGCCCTTATAGGACCTCCATGAGAATATATTATTATATTTTTTTTTCTGAATTTTAATAATATTTCATCTATAAACTGTATTACTCTCTTACATAATTGATAAAAACTTTCACCATTTGGAGGTTTATGTGAGTAACTCATTAACCAATTTTTATCATATACATTTTTTTTCTTTATTAAACTTTCTAATTCATTATATTTTATACCAGAATAAGCACCAAGATCCTGCTCTACTAACCTACAATCAATTATATGCTTTCTATAAATAAGCCCTTCTTCCACAGTCGCATTAAAAGTCTTAATAGTTCTAGATAAATTAGACGTATAGACATCAGCATTTTTAGGAAGTATTGATACTATATTTTTAAACGAATTTTTGTCACTAACATCGCAAGCTACTTCATTATTTCCATAGCATCGATTATCGTTTCCTATAACTGGAGCATGCCTGATCCACCAAAATTTAATCATTTTTTTTAAGTACGTTAGAAATTTCAATTAAATTACCATCAGGGTCATTGCAATAAATAGATAATAAATTTGAAGTTGCTCCAATTCTGTTTACTGGGCCCTCTATTATTTTAATATTAAACTTAGTTAATTTACTTTCCCAATAAGAAATGTTTTTACTGCTAATAAAACAAATATCAAGTGTTCCAGCATCAACAAACTTAGCGTGCGGACTAAAAATATTATTTAATTCATGTATATTAATTTTATTATTACCAAAGTGTAAAGAATGTCTTATAGACCCATCTTCTTTAATAAGCTCTTTTTTTAATTTCATTCCTAAAACGTTGCAATAAAAATTTAAGGTATTTTCTAGGTTACTAGAGGTTAAAACTACATGATCTATTGCATCTATCATACTGTAGGTCTAGCACTTAGAAAACTAACCCCTTCAATACCTGCTTTTTCTGAATGAACTTCGCCTTTATTAAGTTTAAGTCTACTTCCAGGAAATAAAATAATATTTGAATTAGATAATTCTATTTCAAAAGTACCAGTAATTATTATTATATCTACTTTAAAATCATGAGAATGTTTATCTAAAAAATAGTTTGCCTCTTTTTCAATAAGCACTATATTTTCATGTCCATCATTTTTTAATATTTCAAAGGCCTTTTTTTTATCCATAACTTAATATAGTTATTTTATTAGTTTAAATCCATATTATAATTTTTATAGTAAACAAAAATTAACTTTTTTTTCTTTTCATCCTTAGATATATATTCATCAAGTTTAACCATTTTTACTTTTTCATAAAAGTTTATGGCCCTATGATTATTTATATCTACAATTAAATAGGTATTACCTGTAGTACAATTTAAAAACTTAGTAAAAACATGATGGGCGTAAGTATTTTTTAAGCTTAAATTTTCTCTAATAATTTGATCAAGTAATGTATTATTTGGATAAACACTTATGTTACCTATATTAAATTTTTTTTTTACTAATGTAAAATTTATTATTACACCGCTTTCATAAATACATTCATTTTTCTTAATTTTACTTTGAATATACGCATGCTTGTATTTAGACAACCATTTATTATCATTAAAAATATTTATAATCTTATCAGCGTCACTAATTTCAGCATATCTAAAAAATTTCAAACGTTCATTCATTATTTAATCTTAAATTTACATTTTTTTAAATTTGATTCAAAAATTGTAGAAAAACTTTTAATTTTCCATCCTATATCTTCCCCATTATAAAGTTTTTCACTTACTATTCTTTCCCAGCCATCCTCTGGAAAGTTATTCCAAATACAGTCACATAATAATTTTAATTTCTCGTTATCAAATTGATCATCAAATTTTTCTATAAAAGGAGGTAGTTTCTCTTCACAAATATCTTTAGAGGTTAGATTTTTGTCTTTTTTATCGCATGACACTATAAAAGCTAAAATAGAAAAAAGTAGAATCTTATAAATTTTTTTCATTAGTAATAATAATTTCTTGTTGTTCTTTTAATGAATTCAATTGTTCTAAGTCAAACTCTGTTGTCGCCCAAATATTACAATCACTTGCCAATCTAATTTCTTGATTAATTGATATTGGTGTAGGTCCATATCCTATAGCTATAGCATCTCCTTGAGGCCAATAAGCAATCTCTCCTTTTTCTACTATTTGTCTGGCATCTTTTTCAATTTTAATTTTTAAGTCAGTATAAAAGTATACTTCATTACCCCAAAAATTTACCTTACCAATAATTGGTAGCTTTGAATAGATTACTTTAGCAGTGTGAGTATCCAAAAAATCTATTTCAAAATTGTAGTGCCCAACTTTTATTAAAGATTTTTTCACTTAGTTTCCTTATAATTTAAAATCTTTTCCATATTTTTTAAACATTTTCTTGTTATTTTATTTCTTTCTTTATCAGAAAAGTATAACCAATTTTTAATTTCATCTGCAGTTCTTAAGCATCCAATACACTTATTGTCTATCACAGTACATACTCCTATACATGGGCTTTCAATCATTTGAAGAGAAAAATTTAGAAATAATTTTTTGATTAGCAAAAGTTAATAACAACAAAAATACTCCACCTATTAAAAGTCTATCTAGGCTTTGGCTAACAGCAACTATAAAACATAAAAAGGAACCAACACCAAATAATCCTAAGTTAATAATAGTTAATAATACTCTTAAATAATACATATATTAAACTTTAATATATTTTAAAACTTTTTCTGGTGGTCTACAGATAACAAACTTTTCATTTACACGTATAATTGGTCTTTGCATGCAAATATTATACTTAGCTATTAATTTTATAATGCTATCTTTATTTTTAAAATTTATCTTAACGTTTTTGATCTCTTTCTCGTTTGTTCTTACAATGTCATTGATATCACCTTCTAGACCATAAACTATTTCTTTTATATTATTTACGCTTAGATCTTCTTTTAAGTATTCAATTACTTTATAATCAGTATTGCTTTTTTTAATTAAATCTAAGCATAGTCTTGATTTTGAGCACCTATTATTGTGATAAATTACTATCATATTGTACTAATTTTTTTTTCATTTCTTTCCACACAGCTTCAATTCCTTTTACAGGCCTTAGAAAAACTTTAAATTCTTTTATTAAGTTATTTTCACATTTTATAAAATCTATTCCATTAACTTCAATTTTATTAAAACGAGCTTTAAATTCAGCATAAAATCTAATATTATCAGTTATGATATTATCAGTGTAATGAAAGTTCCTTTCTTTAAAAATTTCTACAGCAGAGCTTAAATATTTTATAACTTTATTTTTTCCTTCTTGTGGAGTAAACACAACCGGTGAATGAAAAGTTGCATTATCATGTATAATATTAATTAATTCCTTATGATTGCCTGTGTTCATAATGCTTTTCCAAGTATTTATTGTAGAATAAGACATAGTTTATTGGATTCAACTTTCTTTATTTTCTTTTTCATCTTCTTCATTATCTTTAATATGCTTTAAACCAGTCGGTAGGTTTTCTTTTTTCAAGGATGAGGTTTGATTAATACTTTTTTCTACCTCAAGTGTTTCATTTAATTTTTCTTTCTTCTCTTCTTTAAAATCATTTTTTCTTGTTGAAGGGTTAATTATTTCATTAAAGTTATTACTAAGTTCTGGATCAGTAAATGATATTTCTTTTCTTATATCTTCTAATTCACTATTTTTAATAGCATCATCAACTGAATCTTGTAAGTCTCTACTAACTCCTCTTACCTTAGCTATCATTTTACCAATATATCCTAAAAACTTAGGGATTTCTTTAGGACCAATAACAAATAAACTAACAGTTGCTAAAATTAATATTTCCGTCCATCCTATATCAAACATTTTAAAATTCTCTTACCATAAATATTTTGTATTATTACGAATTATATATTAAATTAAAACAATCAAAAATTAAACAATAATTAGTATGCCATCTGGATCTATAGAAATAGAAAACAAAAAAAAAGAAATAAATTTTAAAGGTTATGTAACAGCACCTGCAAGTGGAGTTTACCCAGGGGTACTTTTGTTACACCAAAATTATGGTATGGACGCTAATATAAGAGCATATGCTGAAATATTAGCCGCAAATAATTATACAGTATTTATCCCTGATCTATTTTGGAGAGACTTACCAGGTTGTGAATTAAATTCAAACAATGATACAGATATTAATAAATCATTAGATTTAATGAAAACATATGATTTAGATAAAGGTTTTGAAGATATTACTATGTGTTTAAAATGGTTAAGAGAGACTCCCCAGTGTAATGGTTTAGTTACTGTTATTGGTTTTGGAATTGGTGCTAATTTAGCCTACTTGGCAGGACTTTGGTTAGATATTGAGTCTACAGTTTGTTACGACTTTGAGGGTGCCAATTTTTTTCCAGAAAATGATATAGATATGAGAAGACCTATGCTCATTCATTTGAATAAACAAAAAAATGATTTTCTTAAAAATGAAAAAAAAGAAGAATTTATTAAAAATATTAAAAATATAGAAGTACAAGTATATGAAAACTGTTCTAACAATTTTTATAGAATATCTGATAAAAACTATGATGCTGAAGCTAATAAAATTTCATTTGATAAAACACTGCAACATATTGAAAAAGCTTTTGCTAAACCACACTCTACTTAATTATAAACCTTTATCTTAAATAATTAAACTTCTAAAGTAATAC
>CABZPW010000024.1 GCA_902527765.1 Rhodospirillaceae bacterium | reverse complement strand
CGGTATCATATTGATAACGTTCCAGTACGTTTATTAGTTACATACTACGGTAAAGGAACAGAATGGCTTCCAAGAGATGCTTGTAACTACTCAGCATATTATAATGGAGAAAGTAATGAAAAAATTATTAAAATAAAAAATAGAAGCAAGTATATTAAATGTTGGAGTATAGCCGTTTTTAAGGGTCAAAAATTTAAAGAAGGGACAGAAGCTATTTTACACCGCACTCCTAATGAGGCTTTGAATAATAAATCTCTTTTAATGTGTTTAGACAGTGAGTCTTTTTCTTAATTATTAAGTGCCTTATTTACTCATTATATATTTATTGTAATAGACATCTTCTTATAGTAATGAATATATAAGATAATTAGCATAAAGTTGTAGTAACCAGGATTAATATATGACATTTAGAGCAGCAGTAGTTCAAGACTCACCAGTATTATTTAACTTACAATTAACTATAGATAAAGTAGAAACTATTACGAAAGAAGCTTCTACAAATGGTGCTAGTTTAGTAGTATTCCCAGAGGCATTTATTTCTGCTTACCCAAAAGGATTGAATTTTGGAGCAAAAATTGGAAGCAGAACACCTAAAGGAAGAAAAGAGTTTCTGCAATACTATAATTCATCTCTAGATTTCACTGGCAGTGAATTTAAAAAATTATTAAATATAGCTAAGAAAAATAAAGTTTTTTTAGTTATAGGAGTAATAGAAAAAAGTTCAGGGACACTCTACTGTACAATTTTACACATATCAGATAAAGGTACTTTATTGTGCAAGCATAGAAAAGTTATGCCTACTGCGGCTGAAAGATTAGTATGGGGATTTGGTGACGGTTCTACTCTTCAAACTACAAAAACGAGATTGGGTGTATTAGGCTCTGTAATATGCTGGGAAAACTATATGCCTATGATGAGAATGTCGATGTATAATCAAGGTGTAGAGTTATACTGTGCTCCTACCGCTGATGATAGAGAGACTTGGATTTCAACTGTAAGGCATATTGCCTTAGAAGGAAGATGCTTTGTATTTTCTTCTTGTCAGTTTTTTACTAAAAATGACTACCCTACTAACTTTAAAATTTCTAAAGATTTAGGGAATGAAGTAATAATGAGAGGTGGTTCATGTATTATTTCTCCTTTAGGAAAGATTTTGGCAGATGCTGGTAATGATAAAAGAACTATTATCTACTCTGATATAAATTTAGATGAAATCATTGAAGGAAAGTATGATTTTGATGTTGTAGGCCACTATTCTAGACCTGATATATTTAAATTAAAAGTTAATAAAAAACCAAAAAAACCTGTTATTTAATTAAATCAAGTAATTTTAAAAACTGATAATATAATTACACATTATATCATATTAATAATAGCTTAAATATTAAATATAATTGTGATAGTTTATTTACAAATGAATGATTTAATTAAAAAATTACCCTCTTTTAAATTTTCACACTGGCTTTTAAGAATACCTCTTGCTATAGTTTTTATACAACAAGGACTTTCTAAATTTCCAGTCAAATTAGAAGATGCTCAATCTTATGACTTACCATTTTTGGTATGGTGGTTTGTAGCATATGGTGAACTAGGTGCAGGACTTGGTTTAATATTAGGAGGTTTATTTTTATTAAAAAAAAATTCATATGACTGGATTGGTGATTTAATTACAAGGTTTAGTGGCTTTACAATTGGCTGTATAACTACTGGAGTCATATGGATTACTAAACCAGAATCTTTTATTGATGTTATATTATATGATAATTTACATGTTTTCTTGTGGGTAGGTGGATTATTTTTTGCTCTAAGAGGTAGTCAAAATTAAAATTTAATCATTGTACCATCATAATTAAAAAATTTACCTGTATCTTTAAAGGATAGATTTTCAAAACTTTTAATTAATTCATTAGCACTCTCTTTAGCGGAGAGAGTTGCGTTGGCACCTCCCATATCGGTCCTTACCCACCCTGGATGAAAAGATACTACTGTGATATTTTCTGATTTAAGCTCTTCTGAAACAGAGACCATAATATTATTAACTGCTGCTTTAGATGCCCTATAAATTGTTGCATTTGATCCAATGTGCTGCTGTATACCTAAAGTGGAAGAAATTAAAACGATCTTTGCATTACTATTAAGGTTTTTTTTTAAATATTTTATAGTTAAAACGCACCCTAAGACATTAACATTTAATACATTTAACATACTTGTGTGACTGTGATCCGAGTCAAAAAGATTACCAAAGCCATTATTAATGCCTGCATTACAGATTAAGTAATCTAATGGCTTTGTTAGATTATTAGAAACATTTAATATGGAAGCTTCATTAATCACATCCATTTCAAAGATATTTAAACTATTTGACTTAATGTCATAAAGCTCTTTAGATTTCAATTTATTTCTAAAAGTTCCTAAAACAGAAAAATTTTTATTAAGACTTTCTTTAACTAATTGAAGCCCTATCCCTCTATTAGCACCGGTGATTAATATAGTTTTTTTATTTAACATAATAAGATAGTAGATATAATTACTTGTTAATAGTTAAAGTGAAGCATTTCAATTTAATTTAAACATAACACAATCTAAAAGAATATCATTATTAATATATTAGATTTAAATGAGTGCTTTTATAAATAAATCGTTCAAAAAATCTATGAGTAACTTTACTAAAGTACTCTAAATAATTATAATAGTATTATGAAATACTTTATTTTAACCCTGTTATTATTTGTGAACAATGTATTTTCAGAAACGAAAGCAGAATATACTGTTGACATTACATTCATTACAGATGCTGGCAAAACAGATGTAATGAATTTTGGAGAAAAATTAGTTTACAGACAATTTAAAGGTACAGCAAGTTGGAAAGATAATATTGGGGACTATGGTATTATTAAGTGTATGGGTAATTACGTCTCATCAGAAAAACTAGGAACAATTTTAAATAACTACTGTCAGGGAGAAAATAAAGATGAAGATATATTTTGGTTAACTATGAAAAGAAATTCGTCTGACTATGATGGAGGGATTGGTAAATCTGAATATATTTATGGCACGGGTAAATTTAAAAAATTAATAAATACAAAATGCATATATGCAGTAGAAATATCAGAAGAATTTTCCATACTCAAACAAAAATGTAAAACAAATGATTAATAAGCTATTTATTCTTATAATAATTTAATAAATATTAAATATTCTCATTAATGAAAAAAATATTCTCCGTAAGTGAAAAAAGTGAAATTATAGAAATGGCATTATCTGACCATATTAGTTTTAAACAGATTGAGACACAATTTGGTATTAAAGAAAAGGATGTGAAAAGACTTATGAAAAAAAACCTCAAAGAAAGTTCATATAAAGTTTGGAGAAAGCGGGTCAGAGTTTTTTCAGATAGAAGAAAAAATTACAAGTAAATTTCTTACAAATAATATAAAAATAATAAACAGAATCAATTGTTTAATTAGTATTCTTTAATACTTTTATCATATCTTCATTAATATTAGTCTTTGCAATGCATATTATAGTCGAAAAAAATAAAATCAGTAATAGTTTCATCTTAATCGATATAGTTATAAAGAATTTATTAACAATAATTTTTAATTAACTTTTTTTTTGTTATTATAATATATGATATGTTAATCTAAAATATTAATTGTAACCAATTTAATTTTTAATATGAAAGTAGATATAGATAAACATTTTGATACAGTCATTGAGGTCAACACCACATATATAGCTTCAGAAGCTGGACACCCTAGAGTATATTATAAAATTAAACCTGAAATAGGTTATGTAGTATGTAATTATACCAATACTTGTTTTAAGTTGTCAAAAAAATGCAGACTTAAAAACTAAAGAATTATTTATTTACAAAGGTGAAGTTTGAATAGTATGCCTTCAGAAAATATAAATGAAAAAATTAAAAAAGCTCAAAAAAAATGGGCAGATGGTATAGTTAATATTGGTAAATACTATTTAGAAAAGAAAGATTATATTGCTTTAACAAATAACTTTATTGAAGAACTTTATTCTTTTAAAAATAACAAAATCTTATTTAAGCCAACAAAAGCCAGTAAAAAGCAGTTTAGAAGCAAAAAGAATGAATTTATTTCTTATTTCATAGGTCATAATAAGGTATCTGATGAGGATAAAGGTTTCGCATTGGAACCATATAAGGATGTTCAGTTTGAAAATTATGATTTTTCGGTTTTTGAAAACATAATAATTTCTATGGGTAATTATTTTTTTACTAATTATGACAATGAAAAAATTAAGGTAGAATACTCTTTTGGTTATGTTTTAGATAAAAAAGAAAATGAGTTAAAAATTATTTATCATCATTCATCAGTACCTTATAATATTGACTAATTAACAATTATTTTTATCTAAGTGATAATTTAAAAATTTAAGAAAATTTAAACCACGGATAGATTTTTTATCTTTTCTTATATTAAATCCAAAGATATTCTTTTCGTAATTTGAAGTAAATTCCTTATCGTATAATACACTTAATTTTTCACAATTTTTATCAGAAACTATTTTTTTAACTTCTAATTCTTTAAAATTTGGATATAAGTTCCAATTTACGTAAGGTTCTTTAGTCTCAATATAAAAGACAATTAGCCCTACCAAAGTGAATGCAAGCATGTAATATTTAATTAACCAATGTATTCTCATAAATAATTCATATAATTTATATTTTAAACGATTCAACCTTTAGCTAACTCGTCTATAATAGGACAATTCGGTTTATTATCACCAGGACATTTTAAAACTAGCCATTTTAAAGATTTTTCTAAATCCCTTAAGTCTGTAATCTGCTTTTTTATAGATTTTAGTTTATTTTTTGCTATCTCTCTAACATGTTCACTTCTTCTATTATCGTTTTCAAACAATAGTATTAATTCCTTACACTCTTCTAGAGAAAAACCTAATTTACGAGCTCTAACCAAAAACTTTAATTTATCTATATTAACTTCATCAAAGTATCTATAGTTGTTATCTAATCTTTTTGATCTAATAATGCCTATTTCTTCGTAATGCCTGATAGCTCTAGTAGTTATTTTTAATTTTTTTGAAATTTCTGTAATAAACATATTGACCTTAACGTAAGGGTATACCTTATATATATATAAATTAGGTATTTTAATGAAAAAAGCAATAATAATAACAAAATTATTTTTTATATTATCTTTTTGTTTTAATAATATCAGTGCGAGGCCAGTTTCTTACGTAGGTGGTTGGACTGTAATGTCATATAATGATTATTATAGGAATACTCTTTTAACTCATTATTCCCCAACTAGAAAGACTTCCTATGGATATACGATACAATATTGGCAAAATACAGAATATTGGATAAATGCCTTTAATATTAACTATTTGGCTAAAAGAATAAATAAAAAACATTCTCAGGCTAATTTTTATCTTAAGGGAGGACTGGGTTTACTAAATACAGATTATGAAGAATATAATAATAAAAATGAATTAGTTTCCTACGGAGAGTTTTCCTTTGATTGGGAAACTAGAAAATATTTTACCTCTTATGCTGCTAATTTCATGAAGTCTGAATCTGTTGATAGTACTTTTATGCAAAAAGCGAGGCTTGGTTTTGCACCATATACAGCTGGTTATGGGGCTCTACATACATGGTTGATGTATGAGTTACATAGTATGCCAGAAAATGATGATGCATTAATCTCTAATTTTGTATTAAGATTTTTCAAGTCTACAAATTTATTAGAACTTGGAATAGACCAGAATAAAAATACTACCGTAAATTTTATTAAACGTTTTTAAAAGGAGAAAACATGAAAATATTAGTTATCTTATTAAGTTCTTTGTTATTAACATTTACTACTCATGCCACTAATTGTCATAAAGAAGGCGGTCATAGCCATGATGAAGTAACAACTAATGGGCTAAGCTCAGGAGAAATAACAGATAATTTTATAAACATTAATGTTAATGGTATGGTCTGTGACTTTTGTGCCCAATCTATTGAAAAAGTTTTTATGAAAAGAATTGAAGTTAAAGGTATAAATGTAGACTTGGAAGATCAAAAGGTAGTAATATATTTAGAGAAAGAAACAGATATTGAAGATACTACAATTTCAACTATTTTTGAAGATGCAGGCTATACTGTTGAAACAATAAACAGAAACAGCTAGAAATGAAGCCTATATCATCAAAGAATTTAATTATTCCATCTCTTAGCTTGTTTACTAGCCTGGGAACATTACTTTGTTGCGCTTTACCATCTTTATTTGTAGCTATTGGTGCGGGAGCAGTTCTAGCAGGTTTGATATCAAACATACCTTTTCTTATAGTATTATCAAAGTATAAAATAATATTATTTATAATTTCTGGTTTACTTATTCTTATAAGCGGTTTTTTAATTTGGTATACTAGAAATGCTCCCTGCCCAGCAGATCCATTGAAAGCAAGGGCCTGTAGTCGATTAAGAAAATTAAGTATAATAATATATTTGTTTTCATTAGTAGTGTATTTAACTGGTTTCTTTTTTGCATTTATTATTACTAAACTTATGTAATAATAATTAAGATAACTTTTAAAAACTAAATATGAAATATACATTTTCAATATTACTGTTCTTTTTAACAAATCATCTTTTTTCTTTAGATTATATCCTTGAGTTTCAGGCTAATATAAATATTTTAAAAGAATTTAATATATCTAATAAAGAAAAATTTAGAAGCTATGAATTAATTGGAACTATTACTGATAAGTATGGCAATTATGGTAAATTCGACGGGATAGTAACATCTGATATTATAGATAATAAGCTTATAAAATTGGAAGGAACAGCTAAGATAATATATGCAAATGATGAAATATTGTATATAAAAGCATTTAGAAAAGAAAGTGACTTTGATGCAGGAGTAGCTAATATGGAAATTATAGGAGCGTCTGATAAATTCAAATCATTAATTGGCACTAAATGCATACAAAGTGTTAGATATTTCAGAGATACTATATTTGGTTTGCAGAAATGTAAAATTACTAAAGAACAAAGTGAAATTTTAAAAAGTAATTAAAAATTATAACCTTTATATATTTACACAGAGTTTTTTCTTATTAAATTATTATATTTTTTTTGAGATTTTATTTTATGATTTATCATAAAATTATCAGCTGTCTTATGGTTATCAACAATTTTACACTTTCCAATAGTTTTATTAAATTCCATATCAAAAACAGTTAGGTACTCTAAATTAATTTTAAAGGGTTTTAAGGTTAAATCATTTTTAGATAAATAATATTTTCTTTTTTCATTAGTTCTAATTTTAAAATTATGGTTTTCTAAAAATAAATATTTTGAAGCATAACTATTTTTATAAAAAAGATATATTTCATGATTAGTCAAATTTTTGCCATAGGAACATATTAAAGCTCTACCTTCTAGATCATTAACTGAAAAAGCTGGTTTTATAAAAATAAATATTAATAAAATTAGATATTTCATACTATTCATATAATAGCTTTAAAATATAATTTTTAAAATAAATAAGAAAAATATTTTGATAAAATTATTTCTCTAAAAGTTGAAATTGGTATTCTCTAGCTTTAATAATTTCTTTGTTTAAGTTATTTTCCACATCATCAAATGAAATAAATGAATTTTTTAATATAGGTTTTATAACTTTAATATTATCAGACAGCCCCAGAGGTAATATATTTTTTTTATGACTTATTAATGAATTTACTAACTTTCCTTTAACTTTATATCCCCCTTCTCCATCAAGAATATCTCCTGGATACAAGTTTACTTTTGCTATTGCTGCAACATCAGCTTTGTAACTTTTAGTAAATCCTGTAGCTTGTTTATTCAATGCAATGGAATAAATACTTTGCGCTAACTCTAATCCTATATAATGATAGGGCCTCCATAATGCTGTATACTCTCCTGTATCATCTACAATCATGCCGTAATCACTAAAACAATTTTTAACATAATTATTTTTACCCTTAAAAACCAAAAACACTCCCCATCTTAGATGGTTATCTATTTGCTTTTTGTTTTCATCTATACTAGTTATAACTTCTAATTGCCTATTTTTTTCTAATAAACCTCCATATTCCATAGGTATTAACTGTTTAGCTATTTGATTTGTATTAATACATGGATAGTTTAAACCGGTATCAGGTACTTTCAAATGACTTGAATTAGCAACTGCTGCCATTTCTATAGAGCTTTTATCTCCAGTAAGAAAAGAGTTAAACATTTTTGAGTTCATGCCTGAAGATAGAGCATCTTTAGCTTTTATTCCATAATGTTGCCAAACTGTTTCAGGAGTTGAGTCTTCAAAAGTTTTATGATATTTAGTCCCTTTACCTGCACATATTACTTCAAAACCATTTAATAATGCCCATTCTATTTGTTCTAAAATTAATGCAGGCTGATCACCATAAGCCATTGAATAAACAACGTCATTTGCAAATGCTAAATCTGATAAATATTTACCAGCAACTACATCTGCTTCTACATTAACCATAATTATATTTTTTTTATTTAGAATTATTTGCTTAGCATTAAGTATTCCAACTTTTGCGTTGCCCGTTGCCTCAATTACTATATCAATACTCTTATTATCTAAAATATCATTTATAGAGTTAGAAAAATGAATATCATTAATTATACTTTTACTAAGTCCACTCTTTAAACAATTATCTTTTGCTTTTGGTATATCTAGATCTACTATGATATTTACTTTTATATTTTTAAGGTTGTTTAGTTGTGCTAAAAACATAGTAACGAATTTTCCACAACCAATAAAAGCAATATGTATGTCTTTTTTAAAAGATTCTAATTTTGAAAATAGATACATAAGGTTAAATTCTCTATTAAGTTAAAATATACTTTTTATAGAATATAAAAATAACTATAATCATATATTATGAATTATCAAAAAAAAATAATTCCTATTATTATTTATCTTACTATTTTATATGGGGCATGTTACGCAGCAAGCAAAGAAGTGGGTAACTATCTAATTTTTATAGATTTTCCGTCTGCTATTATTGTTGTAATAATTGCATTAGCTTATTCTTTTAATAAAACTAACAAAATTAAAAGCTTTGGAACTGGAGCAGTTTATGGAGGTTGGTTAGGGTTTCTTATAGGGCTAATATCAATGAGTGCAGATTTTGCCTTAAATCAATTAAATACTAAAGATTTTTTATCAGCAAATAGTGTGTTATGGTTAGTAGTATTCTATGGATATTGTATAAAAGTTTTGATGAAAATCTTGGATAATCAAAATTAATAATCTACTCAAGGCATTTTACACTTTTGTGTATACCAAACCATATTTTCTATATAATTAACTCCATAGGGACATTCTATTCCTATATATTTTTTATATTTACCTGTTCCAGCAATATAAGTACTAACACCTCCTCCAGTCTGGTGTAATTCAGAGTTTCTTACTTTTAAAGTCCAAAACTTTTCTCCTAATTGATTAATATGTTCACACCTTACTTCAACATTTGAATTTAATTTATTCTTTTTTATCATACCTATACACCTTTCGTTGCCATAATCTCCTTTATTATCCTTCCATAGACCAGAATTTTCTATATGAATATACTCTTGTCCCTCAGGATAAATTATAGTTTTTAAAATTGTATTATTACTGTTAGATTCAAAAATATAATTTTGAGCATTAATTACAAAAGGTATAATATAAACAATTGTATAAATCAAATACTTCATAATTATTTTAAGGTAATACTACCTTTCCTCCATCAACAATTAAAGTTTGTCCAGTAATAAAGGAAGATTGTTCTGATAATAAATAAATTACTGTATTTGCTATATCCTCAGATGTACCTAATCTTTTTAAAGGTGTGTTTAGTATAATATTTTTCTTAGCTTCTTTGCTAAATTCTTTAGCCATATCCGTTTCTATTAAACCAGGAGCAACAGTATTAATCCTTATATATGGAGCTACTGCTTCTGCTAAGTTTCTAGCTAATGCAATCACCGATGCTTTAGATGTTGCATAAGCAATCATATTAGGACGTTTTCCTAAACCAGCAATTGAAGATATACATACTATTCTTCCAAATTTTCTTTTTATCATTCCTGGAATAACTTCTTTAATAGGCAATAATGTTCCATCCACATTTGTTGACATAATTTTTTTCCATATTTTATAATTAAGATCTAAAGCATCTTTTGGTAGATGTAAAACACCAGCATTAGTTACCAATAGATCAATGGGTCCAAGTTTTTTTTCTGCTTCTCTAATTAAGTATTTAACCTCTTTTTCTTCAGATACATTAGCCTTTATGATTTCTGCATTAACCCCATAACTTCTAACGCTCTTTAAAGTTATCTTTGCAAGTCTTTTATTAGAGTTATAATTAATAGCAACAGATGCTCCACATTTAGCCAATTCTATAGCAATCACTTTTCCAATACCTCTTGAGGCCCCTGTAACTAAAACCACTTTACTTTTGAATTCTTCTTTGTTAATGAGAACCTCCTATAAAATTAAATTTACATTTTTTTTCTAATTATAATATAGTTACTTAGATATGTTTACTAATAAGATTATACTCTTTATTTTAGTAGTTTTTTTTTCTCATAAATTATTTAGTAATGACTTATATAAAATTACTATAATGGGAAAATTTGATGGAGAAACTTTACAGTTACCAAACGAAGGTAAATTCAATACATTTAAAGCTAACGCAGCATTTTCAGACTCAGATGGTAACTTTGGAGATGCAATAGGAAGAGGTGTTAGAGAAACTGATAGAAATAATACAATTATCAATTTGTATGTAGTATTAGTTTTTAAATCTTCAGAAGGAAGCACTATGTTGGCTAGACCAATAAGAACAGAATCTGATATAAAAGCTGGCGCAGGCAGTTTTATTATACTTCATGCAACAGGAGTATTTGAAAAATATCTACAATATAAATGTAAATATGCAATATCAACTTCAGACACTGGTGCTTTTATACAAGAAAATATATGTAAAAAGAATTAATTATTTTAAACTTCATTGAATATATTAATTGATTACATTAAGATTAGTGTTTTAAAATACAATTATTGAAATTTATAACATTAAAGTTAAAATGATTTTATGAGTTTAAATTTTCAAACAGTACCTCTAGTAGAATCTGGGTTAGGTAAAATCTCAATTTTATCTGACATTTGCAATAAATTAAATATAAAAAAACCCTTAATTATCACTGATCAAGGGTTATTTAAACTAGGATTTGTAGAAAAAGTTGAAAAGAACTTAACTATAAATAATATATTTCCTAGTGTTTATAATAAAGTACTAGCTGATCCTCCAGAAAGTAATATATTTGAAGCAGTTGATCTATACAAAAATCATAAAGCAGATGGAGTAATAGGTTTCGGTGGTGGCAGTTCTATGGATGTTGCTAAAGCTGTTTCCTATTTCAGTATAAATAATATTAATATAGAAGAATGTTATGGAGTTAATAATTTAAAAAACAATAGATGCCCTTTAATCCAAATACCAACTACTGCTGGAACTGGATCGGAAGTTACACCCATAGCTATATTTACTTTAGCAAACGAACAAAAGATGGGTATTGTTGATCCTCTACTTTATGCAGACTGCGCTATATTAGATGCAGAATTAACAATTGGTTTACCCAAAAATATAACTGCATATTCTGGAATTGACGCAATGGTACATGCAATTGAAGCGTACACAACAAAGATTAAAAAAAACCCCATATCAGATGCACTTGCTAGAAAAGCACTTGCTTTGTTAGGTGCCAATATTAAAGAAGCGGTTAATAATCCTGAAAATAAAAAAGCTAGAGAAAGTATGTTGCTAGGATCAATGCTAGCAGGAATGGCTTTTGCTAATGCACCATGTGCAGCAGTACATGCTTTGGCCTATCCAATAGGTGCAAAATTTCATGTTCCTCACGGACTTTCAAATTCGTTAGTTTTACCTGAAGTTTTAAAATTTAATAGCAAAAAGGTATCTAATTTATATTGTGAAATTGCATCTGACTGTTTACCAGATTTAGAAGGAAAAAAAAATGATATTGATAATTTTATAGCTGGAATTGAGCAACTAATTATTGACTTAAAAGTTCCTAGAAAGTTAAAGGACGTAGGAATTAATCAAAAAGATATTAAAACGTTAGCTGCTGATGCTCTAAAGCAACAAAGACTGTTAATTAATAACCCTAGAGAGGTTAATTTAGAAGATGTAATTTCTATTTATGAAGCATCTTATTAAAAATATTAATAACTTACTACTCTAGTATCATGAATTTTACATGCTTGATGAAAGTCATTCATCCCACAGAAAATAAACTTATTAATACAATCTTTTTCAAAAATATTTCTCACTTCTGCGCACGGTGTACAGACTAGTAGTTTAGCATTATTATCTTCTATAATTTCCTTAAACCTTTGAGGAGGACCAACTGGAACAATTTTTTCAGCAAGTCCTTTTAAAGCTAAATGAACTGCATCATGAAATAGCATAATAGTAACAGTGTCTTTTTCTTGTAATGCTGATGCAGCAAAGATAAATGGTAACATTGCTCTTGTAGGATCAGTAGGCCCCCAACTGGCTGAAATAGCAAAATGCATAATCTTATCTCCAAAAATATTATTTTTTTTCAAAAACTTTATTATAAGAATGAAAGTTTTCCGGCCAAATTCTTTTCCATTTTTCAGTAAATTTATTGTTATTTGAACCATGGGTTATAGAAAAGCTATTAAAGTCATCAGCTATAGAAATACTCGAAGGCTCCCAAATTTCTTGTCTATCATAGAAATAAATAGCATTTTCTCCTTCATAATTAGAACTATCTAGCCTATTGTGCTTGCCTGTAATTTTTCCCATTACAAAGCACTCATCAATATGAATTTGGTAATATTGATTTTTTTCTTTATAAAACATAGTAACACATCCGGTCGGACCTTGATTAGCAAACGATTTAACCCAAATACCTTCAATACTATCTATTTTTCTATTAGAAAAAACTTTTTCTGTTATTTCTTTATAATTGACGGCTGATAAAAAATTAGTCAATAAATAAAACAGCAGAAATATTTTAAAAATAGAATGTTTAAAATTAGAAATTTTCATATTTGTTAATCTATATGACATAAACATATAAAACAACTTTAATTTATAATAATAGTTCCAGTCATCCCCATATTAGCATGACTCAAATTTGTTTTTTTATCTTTAACATTACAATACAAATCTTTAAAGACTCCAGTCTTAATAGGCACAAACCACCACTCCAATTGATGATTAGGCCAAACTTCTACATTATTAATTATGCCTTTTATTTCTGCAACTTTTTTATTGTTTAAAGACACTTGAACTTTTCTAGTAAAAATTGATTTTGCGAATAATGTTGAAGTAAAATAATGTTTAGAGTCACTTTCATTCTTAATAATTAATTTATAAAGTTTACCAGTATTAAAGACTAGTTCATTAGGCTCATAAAAATGAATTTTTCCTTGCTCTCCTTTAAGCAATACAATTTTTTCTATTTCTTTTTGTCTTGTTAAATCAGCAGAGTGAGAATTATAAGGCATATTAATCATCAAGATTATGAATATATTTATAATATAGAGTTTCATTGCTTATTTGCTGTATACTTGATAAAAAATAAATGACCTATAATAATTTGCAATTAATACTCT
>CABZPW010000023.1 GCA_902527765.1 Rhodospirillaceae bacterium | reverse complement strand
TTCTTTTATAAATACGTTTATTTCTTTTTCTGAATAATCTAATTCTTTCAAAATTTCTTCACTATTTTCACCCAACAATGGGGCAAGTTGTTTACCTGTAAGTGGCGTTTTTGTAAATATTGGAGCTGGCCTAGGAGACCTTATTTTACCAAAAATTTTACTGTCAAAATACTGTATTATATTATTTTCTAAAACTTGTTCATTTTCCATAATATCTTCTCTGCTCAAAATTGGAGCGCTTGGTACTTCTTGATCCTGTAAACTACTAAGTAGATCTTTACATGAATGTTTAGCAATTTCTTTCGCTATTATCTTTCTTCGTTCAACTTTATTTTTCACTCTAGCATTAGGGGTATTAAATTTAATATTATCTATCAAATCTTCTCTTTTAATAGCCTTACATAAGCCTGTCCACTCTTTATCTGTAACTGCACCAGCAGTAATATATTTTTTATCTTTAGTAATAAAAACTAAATCTAATCCAAGCTGACCATCAGATGGATTTTTTTCTTTCCCAACAAAACTTAAAGTTGAACTACCCTCAGGCCATAAATATGCAATCATAACATCTAACATAGCAATTTTTATATGTTGTCCTTTTTTATATCTCTCTCTATAAAAAAGAGCTGAACTTATGGCCTGTGCTGTAGCCATTCCTGTAGTTTTATCTGGTATTATTGTCCTCACTTGTTTTGGAACGCCTGTAACTTGATCTCTTTGTATATCTGCTAATCCAGAAAGAGCTTGGATTACTGGATCATACACCCTTTGTTTGATGTATGGACCTTTTTCTCCGAAACCACTTATTGATACGTAAATAATATTTTTATTTATTTTTTTTATTTTTTCATATCCTAATCCCATTCGATCTATAGTTCCTGGTCTAAAGTTCTGTATAAAAATATCAGCAGATGCAATCAGCTTTTTTAAAATATTCAAAGCCTTTGTTTTTTTTAAATCTAAAGTAATTGATCTTTTACTTCTATTGCAACATAAAAAAGAATCCGTCATACCATTAATAGAATTACCTACCTTTCTCATTAATTCACCATCTAATGGCTCAACTTTAATAACATCTGCTCCTTGGTCACCCAGCATCATTGTCGCTGTTGGCCCTGAAACCATTGCCGTTAAATCTATAACCTTAATACCCTTTAAAGGTCCTCTATTTTTCATAAAAATTTCCAGAAAGAAACATCTCTTTTAACCAAAACAGCTCTCATAGGCATCAATAAAATTTCTTCTCTCTTTTGCTCTGTGGTAATAATTTACTATATTTTTACTTTTTATTTCTATTTTGAATCTATCACAGTGCATTAAGCAACTTGTAAACATAATATCAGCAACAGAAGGTCTTTTTCCAAACAACCAGCCATTTTCAGGAACATTGCTCTCACAGGCTTTAATCATTCTATCAAAATGATCCCTAGCAGCTTTAATTGCATTAGGAGCTTCTCCGTATAAATTTGATAGTCCAAGGTTCTCTGGTTTTTCATGTTTTCTAAGTGTATAAATTACTAGACAATCTAACTCCATTAAAGAAAAAAAGACCCATTCATTAACTTTCGCTCTTTCATAAGCATTATTAGGTATATAAAAATCTTCAGGTTTTTTATAACTGTATGTGATATAATTAACTGCTGCAGCACTCTCAGTTATAATTCTATTATTATGCTTTAATATAGGTATTTTACCTTTAGAATTCATTTCCAAATATTCCTTTGTTTGGGTTTCTCCAGTTCTAGAACCAATTCTATGAGCAATATATTTAAGACCGTACTCATGTAAGATCCAATATATTCTGAATGGTCTATAGGTATTATAACCCCAAACTTCCAATTCAGGTTTAACCATAATTACTCCAATTTACAATCACAAAATACTAAAAAGCATTATTAATAAATAATACTAGTTATAAATTACTTTTGGTAAAAAAGTTGCTAATTCAGGATAGAACCATAAAATAATTAACATTAGTAATTGAATTAAAACAAAAGGTATAGCTCCTTTGTAAATTTGTGTTGTTAAAACATGTTTTGGGGCCACTCCCCTTAAATAAAAAAGAGCAAATCCAAAAGGTGGAGTTAAAAAGGATGTTTGTAAATTAATAGCAATCATTATAGCAAACCACAATGGATCAACTCCCATCATCAATATAGCTGGTCCGATAATTGGAACAACAACATATATAATTTCAAAGACTTCTAGAAAAAAACCTAATAAAAAAACAGCTACCATTGTAATTATAATTGACGTTACAACACCTCCAGATAGATTAGTTAAAAAGTGAGCTACTATTTCATCACCACCATACCCTCTGAAAACAAGAGAAAATAAAGCTGCTCCCACTAATATAATAAAAACCATAGAAGTTGTCTTAGCTGTACTTTGCACTACATCTTTCATAACGTTAAAGTTCAACTGTTTTTTAAGATATGCTAGCAAGATAGCTCCTATAGCTCCAACCCCTGCTGATTCAGTAGGTGTAGCTAATCCTCCTAATATTGAACCAAGAACTGCTATTATTAAAATTAAAGGAGGTAATAAAGCTTTGAATACTTTCTTATAAATAGTAAATACTTCACCTTTATTAATAACTTTTTTTTTAATAGGAATTGATTTTGGATTTAAATAAGAATTAATTAATTGCCATAAGATGTATAAAAAAACTAAACAAATACCAGGTATTAGTGCTCCTACAAATAAGTCAGTTACACTTACTGATTCAGGGGAAAAATTTCCTAACTCTAATTGTGCTTGTTGATAAGAGGCTGATATTTGGTCACTTAAAAGAATTAATACTATCGAAGGAGGTATAATTTGACCTAATGTTCCTGCTGCACAAATAGTACCCGTAGATAAACTAGGAGCGTAGCCTTTCTTTAGCATAGTTGGTAATGATAATAATCCCATAGTAACCACTGTTGCTCCAACGATACCGGTAGATGCAGCTAAAAGTGCCCCTACCAATGTAACGGATATAGTTAGCCCTGATCTTACATTACTCATTAAAATTGCCATTGATTCTAATAATTCCTCAGCAATCTTCGATTTTTGCAACATTACCCCCATAAATACAAATAAAGGTACTGAAATTAATAAATCATTTGTCATTATACCATATATTCTATTAGGTAATGCAGCTACATATGACATATCAAAAATCCCTATTAGCTGACCAAATAAAGCAAATAAGAATGGAACACCTGCAATCGTAAAGGCAACTGGGTAACCTGTTAATAAAAATAAGAACATAGTTAATAACATACTAATAATTATAATTTCTTGAGTAAAAATCATTAATAATACTTTCTAAATAACTTTAAAGAACCTTGTGATATTATATAAACACTTTGCAATACAAGCATAATTGCAAAGGCCCAAATTAGAGTTTTTAATAAATAAACTGCATGAAGCCCTCTTTCTTCTAGAGAACCTTCTAATTGTACCCAAGAATTTATAACGTAGGTAAATGAATAATATAGAATACACAGACAAACTGGAATTAAGAAAAGTAATGAACCTATAACATTAATGGTAATTTTATGCCTATCTTTCAATTTAGAATAAAATATATCTACTCGCACATGTTCATCTTTTGCTAAAGTATATGCAGCGCATAACATAAAAACTGCTGCATACAAATATCTAACCAATTCCTGCATCCATATAAAACCAATATTAAATAAGTATCTTAGTATTACGATAACAAATGTTAAAATTACCATTATTAAAAGAGACCAGGAAAAAAACTTTCCTAGAATAATGTTGGTTTTATTTATTAATTCCAAATATTTCATAATTTTAGTTTATTTAATTAAAATATTATCCATAAAATTACTTCTAGTAAATGGTAATATTTTATCTATAGAGTTAGCAAACTTAGTTAAGAAATAAGTTGTAATTTTAAAACCTTTTCTTAACTCAGATCTATTGGCCTTATTATCTGATATTAAAAACTTTGGTAATTCTAATAATTTTTTCTCCCATGGTTTTCCAGCCTCTTTATTAACTGCACAACCCGACTTAGGTGAAACGTATGAGAGGTTAGTCTTTTTATTACTTAAAATGCATTTAGAAAGCTCTAACCCAAAACCAATTTTTTTTAAAAGAAAAACCTCCCACCTTATGTATTCTTCTATCCAACCTTCTTCATAAGAAAAAATTTTATTAATTAAGTTTTTTGAATAACAATATAACTCAGTTTCAGGTTCACTCTCTAACAAAGAAAATTCTAATAAGTTTATTACTGATATTATACATGAGAACCTCTTAAGGTCATTTAAATATAATAATGGCGATGGTTTCATCAGGTCTACTAAAAAAATACCAAGCATATCCTCTGTTCTAGACTTGAATGAAAGACATACCAAATTTCCAGCCTCATAAATATTACTTTTTTTTTTGCTTTTTGCTCCTCTGATAAAGCCTTTTTGAACTCCATGATTACGAGTAAAAACTTTTAATATTATGGAAGTTTCTGAATAATTTATGGAAGATAAGATTAGGCCTTCATCATCCCAAATAATCATTATTTTTGTCCTTTATTTTGCATTTTGGAATTATTTTTTAAAGTCTTAAGATACAAAAATAAATGAAATTTTTTATTGAGAGTTTCTTCAAGATCTTTTCTGGCTAATATACTAATTTTTTTTATATTTTCTCCTTTTTTTCCAATAATTATAGGCTTATAAGATAATTTTTTTATGTGTATTGAAATATGTACTGTTACGCTTTTATCCTTATTTGTGTGCGCTTTATCTAAATTAAATTTTAAATTAAAAGGAATTTCATCATGAATATTCTCAAGAACTTTTTCTCTAACTATTTCAGTTAAATAATTGACATCTGTAGATAAATCTTTTTCAAAGAAAGGTTTTTCATTAATAAAATTTTTATTTTTATTTAAATAATTTATAAGTTGATCAACACCAATATTTTTTTTTCCTGAAATTGAAAATATTATCTTATTTTCTAACTCACTCTTCACTAAAGAAACTGTTTTATAAAAAGTTTCAGTATTTAATAAATCAATCTTATTTAAAAGGATTATTACCTCTACCTTATGCTTATCATAGAACTTAGCTGTTGCTCTAATTTTTTTAATATCATCTTTTTTAATATTAAATAATAGTAATATAACATCAACTTCAAATGCTACATTTGAAGCTTCCTTGAACATAGCTCTGTTAATATTTTTTTTATATGTTATTACTCCTGGCGTATCTGTAAATATAATTTGCTTATTTTCCTTGATTAATACCGCACTATTCTTTTTTATTGTAGTTTGAGCTTTTCGTGTAACGATTGAATATTTTTTATTCATTAAAGTATTAAATAATGTTGATTTACCAGTATTAGGTTCACCTAATATTCCTACCTTGAGTGTTTTAATTTTATTGTTTGACAATTATATCTTCTTCAATAAATTTTTTTATGAATTTATCTGCTGTTTTTTTTTGTGCTATTTGAAGGCTCTTTCCATTACCTAAGATAACATCAAAATCTTTTACTTTTAATTCTATTTCAAAAGTAGGTTGATGATCTAATCCCTTTTTTTTTAATACTTTATATACAGGTAAGCCTAATCCATTAGCTTGTGTCCACTCCTGAAGTATTGACTTGGAGTCTCTTCTCAAATCTCTATTTTTTATTATTTCTTCCATCCATAGTTCAACAATTAAACTTCTTACTACATCAATTCCTGAATCTATATATAATGAACCTAAAATTGCTTCAATAAAATCTGATAAAACCTTATCAGAAATATTATTAAATTTTTTTTTTTTAATAAAAAGGTCTAGTTGTATATTTTTCGCTATTTTAGATAAAGTAGTAGATGATGTTAAATAAGAAAAAATTGTTGCTAACCTACCTTCATTGAATCTAGTAAACCTGTTATAAATTTCATGTGATAGAATTAAGGCTAATACTCTATCACCTAAAAACTCTAGTCTTTGAAACTCTTGTTTTGCCTTCTTATTATGATTAAAAATTTTTAAAAAATTATTATGCTGTTTAAACTTTTTCTTTAAAGTAATAAAGTCCATATTATAAAAATTTACCTATTCGTTTGAGTCTAATTTTATCTGGATATTTGCCAAATTGTAACCCAAATATATCAATTTTTTCATTAGAGTATTTAATTGATAAAAAGATCATTGCTGCCTTACCTACTAAGTTTTGTTCATTTACAAATCCTACTTGTGATAAGATTCTACTATCAGAGGAGTGTTCTCTATTATCTCCCATAACAAAGTAATGACCTTTTGGCACTATATAATCATTTGTGTTATTGAGATCAAAATATTCTCCTTCTCTAAAGTTTGCCCCTAAAATCCCATCAAAAGATACATCATCTATTACTAAGTACTCTTCACCTATATCATTAGTTTCTTTATATAAATCAAATTTTTCCAAATAACCATTTCTGTGAAAATCTTCAAATATTCCTGCCTTTTCTTTTTTGAATGGTTTATCATTAATAAAAACAATACCTTCAGAAATTCTAACCGTGTCTCCTGGTAATCCTATTATTCTTTTAATATAGTCGGTTTTATTATCTCCTGGATACTTAAATACAGCTATGTCTCCCCTTTTAGGTTTAGAAAAGAATAAACGACCATTAAATGGTAAATATCTACCATAAGGAACAGAGTACTTACTAAATCCATATGAAAATTTTGAGACAAATAAAAAGTCTCCTACTAAAAGATTGGGCTTCATAGAGCCTGAAGGAATTGTGAAAGGTTCAAAAGCAAAACTTCTTAAAAAGACTGCAATTAATATAGCAAATATAAAAGTTCTAAATACCTCAATCATTTTTTCTTTTGATAATAAATAAATAATTACGATAATTATTAATATTATTAAAATTGTATTCAAAGTTTTTTCCTCCTAGATGGTCTCTATTATAACTATTGCTTGTGCTAAACCATTTTCATCAGTAATAGAAATAGATATATTATATTCTTTATTTTCAGGCACCTTTTCCATTAGAATGTTTTTAGCATTTCCTCTTAATTCTACTTTAGGTTGGCCACTTTTCATATTAATTATTTCTATGTCCTTCCAATACACCCCGCGACTTAAACCTGTTCCAAGTGCTTTTGATACAGCCTCTTTTGATGCAAAACGTTTAGCATAACATGCTGAACTATTTTTTACTCTATCACATTTATTAATTTCAGTATAAGTAAAACACCTTTTTTTAAACCTATCTCCAAATTTATTCAAGGTACTATTTATTCTACTAATTTTACATAAGTCAATGCCAATACCTAAAATCATTGATACTAACCAATAATTTTCTTCATTTTTTTTACTACTTCAGATAACCCATAGAATATTGACTCACCAATAATGAAATGACCAATATTAAGTTCTTCTAAAAATTTTATATTAATAATTTTTTTTGTCTTATCAAAATTTAGACCGTGGCCTGCTCTAATACTAATTCCACGTGCTGCAGCATATTTAATTACGTTCTCTAATTTGTTGATTAGAAACTTTTCTTCTTCTCCAAATGTATTTGCTATTTCTCCTGTGTGAAATTCTATAGCATTTACTCCTAGTTCTTTACACACATCTATATTTTCTATATCTGGATCAAGGAATAATGACACTTCTATTTTATTTTTATATAGAGTAGGCAGCATCTTTTTAAGAAAATTAAAATTATATTTTATATTTAAGCCACCCTCAGTAGTTAATTCTTGTCTTTTTTCAGGCACAATACATACTTTTTTAATATTATTTCTTATTGCAAAATTAAACATAAATTTTGTAGGAGCAACTTCTAATTGCAAAGGAATATTTATATTTTTAATAATATTAGCTATATCATCTTCATTTATATGTCTTCTATCCTCTCTTAAATGCGCAACAATCAAATCTGCTCCTGCTTTTTCAGATATTACAGCAGCTTTTATCGGGTCAGGATGAATTCCACCTCTTGCATTTCTTAATGTTGCAACATGATCAATATTTACTCCTAGTCTCATATGTTATTTTTTTTTTACTTTCTTTTTATAAGATTTAAAAATGATCAAAAACGAAAAATAAGAAAATATCCAACTTATAAATACTAATGGTATAGAACCTACTACCATAAATGGTATTAACTTTAGCTTTGCTACATTTTCTTCTAATTCAAATATATTAGCAAAAATAATAATATTTTTAACAATAGCTAACAAAGTTGAAACCTCCTTTTTAATTACTTTGAAGGAAAACTCTTCCTCATATGATAAAAACCCATAATTTATAAACTGTCCTATTTCAAATGTAAAGTACCATATAAAAGGAAATGTCCAGGGGTTTCCAAAAAGTGTACCAATCAACGCAGCTGCCATCGATCCTCCAATAACCCAAGATATAAAAATCGCTAATAATGCGTGTAATCCAATAAATGGAGTAAAAGAGATTGCAATTCCAGTTGCTAGTCCTAAAGAAAGTGCTTGAGGAGTGCCTTTTATCCTTTTTATACTTAAGCTTATATATTTTTTAGTTCTAGAAAAAGCAAAAAAAATTTTTATAAAATTATATATACTAATTATTAGTTTTTTCTTTTTTTTTCTTCCAAAAGGCATAAATTATTTTAAAAATCTACTACCAGGCTTAACTGCCGTAATTTTCTTCAATGTTAAAGGAATATCTGTTTCAGAAAAAATAGGAGCATTAATCTTAGCTAAGCTAGTATATGGACAATTAAATTCTAAATTATTATTACTTCTATCTATTATTGAAGCCAAACACATTACTTCAGCACCAAATGACTTTATACAATCAATGCTTTCAATAGATGACTTTCCTGTTGTCAATACATCCTCAACTAATAGCACTTTATCATTTTTAAATATTTGAAAGCCTCTTCTTAGAGTAAAACTACCATTAACTCTTTCTAAAAAAATAGCTTTCTTATTTAAAACTTCACCTATTTTACTACCAATTACTACGCCTCCCATTGCAGGAGAAACCACTAAACTAATTTTATCTATTTCTATTATTTTTTTTATATTTTCTACTAATGCTAAAGAAATCTTTTTTAGGTGTTCTGGTATGCTTAAAACAATAGCTGATTGCAAATACACAGAGCTTCGCTTACCAGAAGATAAAATAAAATGTCCCTCTAACAAAGCTTTTTCTTTCTTATAAATTTTTAAAATTTCATTATTTTCTTTTAGCATCTTTTTATTTTATAAATAGTTTCCTCTAATTTCAATGATAGCATCAATTGATCAAGGTGTTTTAAATCATTTACTTTTAAATTAATGTCAATATTGAAAAAATCCTGAGATCTTTTACTTATATTCAAATCTACAATATTGATATTAGCTTTTTTTATGCATGAAGTTACTTTATGCAAAGCACCTACCTTATTCTGTAATATTATACTAATTTTTGATAATTGTGATAGGTTTCCTATATTCTTATTATCCCAAGTTAATTCATACCATAATTCAGGATAATCAGAAAACCTCTCTAATGTAGAACAGCTTAAAAGGTGTACATAAATTCCTTTACCTTCAACTAAAATTCCAACTATATTTTCTCCTAATAAAGGCGTACAGCATTCAGCTAACTTTATAGGCATTTTATTTGTAACGCCTAAAATTGGCAAATTTCTTTTTTTGCTTTTGATTGCAAAATTTTTTTGTTTATTACCGTATTGCAAAAGCTCTAAAATAGAATCTGATGAAATTTGAGCTTTACCAATAGCAATATAAAAAGACCTATAACTATCATAATTAAAGCCATCTATTAAAATTTTCAAAGTTTTTTTAGTAGCTTTTTTATTTATATCTAATAATATTTTAGTTAATATTTCCTTACCTAACTTTTCAAACTCTATCTCTTCATAATCTCTCAAAAACCTTTTGATTTGACTTTTTGCCTTGCCAGTTTTACAAAAATTAAGCCAAGACTTTTGAGGATGTTTTCCATTGGATCTTATAATTTCTATTTGATCACCATTTTTTATAGAATGATCTAAAGGAGCTAATTTTCCATTTATTTTTGATCCTATAGTATTATTTCCAATATTTGTATGTACTGCGTAAGCAAAATCTAAAGCAGTAGCACCTTTAGGAAGAGAAATCACGTCTCCTTTAGGAGTAAAACAAAAAACATTATCTGTATACATATTCATTCTAGAATATTCAATTAATTCTTTTGGATCATCTGCTGACTTTATAATATCAAGTACATCTTGGAACCATTTAGTTCCTTTATTAATTTCCTTTACTTTTTTTTCATTTATTTCATCTTTATAAATCCAGTGCGATGCTACTCCATACTCAGCTAATTGATGCATTTTTTTTGTTTTAATTTGTAATTCCATTTTTATTCCATCTTTTCCTATTACAGTTGTATGAATTGATTGGTAACCATTCGGTTTCGGAGTAGAAATAAAATCTTTAAATCTATCAGGTATCATTGGCCACTTTGTATGAATTATTCCTAATACTTTATAACAGTCTGACTTAGTATGAGTAATTATCCTAAATGCATAAATATCAGATACTTTTTCAAGTGCTATTGATTTTTTCAGCATTTTTTTCCATGTCGAATAAGCTTTTTTTTCCCTTCCTGTAATTTCTTTTACATACTTCGGATTAATGATATTTTTAAGATTCAAAATATTTCTACTTATAAAGTCTGAATTTTGTTTTCTTAAAAATAGGATTCTTTTATTGATAGATTGAAAAGCCTGCTTATTGGTAACTTTAAATGCTAACTCCTCCAATTCCTCTCGCATTATTTGAAAACCAACTCTGCCAGCAAGAGGAGCATAAACTTCTAAAGTTTCTTTTGCAATTTTATATTTTCTGGATTCTTCTTTTATAAAGTTTAAGGTTCTCATATTATGTAAACGGTCTGCTAATTTAATTATCAAAATCCTAATATCCTTGCAAATTGCTAATATAAATTTACTAAAATTACTAGCTTCTCTTAATTCAGTATTAGGTAACTGTATTTTAGATAACTTTGTTACACCTTCTACAAGTTCATTAATTTCTAATCCAAAATATTTTTTAATTTCGTCATTTGTGGCTACTCCATCCTCTATGGTATCGTGTAATAAGGCAGTAATAATACTTTGATAGTCTAATTTAAGGTTAATTAAAATATTAGCAACAGCATATGGATGAGATGCAAATGGTTCTCCTGACTCTCTCACTTGATTTAAATGTCTATCAAAAGAGAAATAGTATGCTTTTTTCAATAAGCCAATATCGCAGTTTATATTGTTTAAGTGAATATTTTTATTTAATTTTACAAAGTATTTTTCTGGTTTTTTTGCAAAGTCTAAACTACTCTTTAGCATTAAATATAGTTTTTAACTATTTTCATCTATCGATAGCCCTGCTTCTGATGCATTTTTTTCTACATCTTCTATCATCTCTTCACTTAATTGAGACTTTTCAACGATTTCCTCGTTGATGTCTTCTTTATCTTCATAGGGTTCAGTCAAGACTTCTTCATGATAATTTTGTAGACCCTTAACTAAAGTTTCTTTAGTTTGTTCTAAGTCTAGTTTTTTTTCTGCTATCTCACGCAATGCAACTACTGGATTTTTATCTTTATCTCTATCTAATAAAGGCTCGGCACCCTTTGATAATATTCTAGACCTTTCGGCAGCTATTAAAACTAGCTCGAAACGACTTTCTATAACTTTTACGCAATCTTCTACAGTAACTCTAGCCATTTTGCTAATTTAAATAAAAAAAATAAAAATGCAAGTCTAATATTTTTTAATAAGTATTTGATGGGATTTAATTTTAGTAATTAAAAAATCAATTTTCTTTTCATAGACAGGATGTTTCCAACTAGGTGCTATTTTTTTCATAGGGTTAAGAACAAATTTTCTACAGTGCATTCTTGGATGAGGTAATATAAGTCCTTCATTAATAATTTTTCCTTTAAAGTCTAAAATATCAATATCTATCAACCTTGAGATATTATTATTTTTTTTCTTTCTTCCTATTTCTATTTCCAAAGTTTTCAAATATTTTAATAGAATTACAGGATTATTTGCTTTTTTGCTTACAATTATACATTTCACTACACAATTAATAAATTTAGGAATATTTGAAAATGGTATCGGATACGTTAACCAGTAATTTGATGATTTGGTAATTCTTAAACCTGATTTATATATTTTTTTTTTTAAGGCTTCTATTACTTTCATTGCATTTCTATAAGATGGAAGTCTTAGATTTGATCCCAGACCTAGATAAACAAAATTTTGATTATTTTTCATCGGTTCTTAAGTAAAAAATTGAGGAAATCAAAAGGCATACAATAATCATTGAGAAAGCAACATTATAACTAGTGGCTATAGAAAAACCATATTTTTCATTCAAATTAAAAATAATAACTCCAGTTAGCCACTGAATAATAAAAACTCCAAAAAAATTAAATAAATTTGCAGTTGTAAGTACTTTGCCAATAATTGCTTCTTCAAATAAAACTCGATAATGAGACATTAAGATAAGTGTGAATGCACCAAAAAAACCCAACAAACAAAATAAAATTAAAAAAAATACTTTATTATTTATAATACTAAAACAAAGCAAACTTATTAAAAATGCCATTATTAAGGAACTAAAAGTTATAATTAATTTTTTATTGTTAATTTTTCTTTCTATATAACCATAACTAAAAGAGCCTAAAGTCCAAAATAAAGCCATAAACATTAAAATTAAACTAATATTTTCTACCGTTAAATTATGAACAGTAGCTAAAAATTTTCCTCCCCACAAAGTTAAAATAAAAGCAGCACTAGCGTATCCAAACATTGACATAGGGAGCATTAGTAAAAAATTTTTATTAAATAATATTTTCTTAAATGCTTTAAAATTAAAATTAGTTTTACTTTTAGTCTCTAATTTTTTTTCCTTAGGAAATAAATACAAAAAAAATATTAAAAAAAGTATAAGAAATGAAAAATAGTAAAAAGCTGACCCCCATCCTACTTGACTAACTATATAAAAAAAAGGTTCTGTTGCAAATAATGCTCCAAGTCCACCTAATCCCATAACTATACCTGAATATAAAGCAAAATCTTTTGCACTAAGTATTTTAGTTAAAACTACTAAAGGACCCATAAGACATACACCACACCCTACTCCTTGTAATATTCTAGCTAAAATTAGTAAAGAATAATTGTCTGCAATGCCAAATAAAAAAGATCCTGAAAATACTATAAACATCATATAAATTATTATTTTTATAGGATTAAAAGCATCTAATATTATTCCTAAGGGCACTTGTGTTAAAGCGAAAGATAAAAAAAATACACCACCCAACCTTCCTATTTGTTCAGAATTTAAATTTAGATCTGCTGCTATATCAATAACTACTACTCCTAGAGAAGCCCGGCTGAATTGGCTGATAAAATAAATTGAAGATAATAAAATAATTATTAAAGATATTTTTTTTTGCATAATACATAATTACCTTATGTATTTAAAATTCATACATTTAATTTATTTATTTGATTAAATTAATTTATTAAATAGAATAAGTAATGCTTAAAATTCTTTTAAAAACAAGTGAAATTTTAGAAAAAATAGTATCAATTTTTGGTAAGTTAGGTTCTTGGTTATCTATTCCATTAATATCAATTATTATATTTGATATAATAACACGAAGATTTTTTGTATTAGGCTCAACAAAACTTCAAGAAATGGAGTGGCACCTGCATACTTCATTATTTTTATTGGTTTTAGGATATGCTTACTTGAAAGATGCACATGTAAGAATTGAAATAGTAAGAGAAAAATATTCAGTAAAAGTTAAAGCAATATTAGAGACTTTAGGAATAATAATATTTCTAATACCTTATTCTTTACTAGTAATTTACTATGGTATTGATTTTGTTCAAAGATCTTTTAGTATGAATGAAGTTTCTTCTGCTTTGACTGGATTATCTCACAGATGGATAATAAAATCATTTATTCCAATAGGAATGTTTCTTTTATTTTTAGCTGGGATTTCACAATTATTAAAAAACCTTATATATATTTCAGCTATATTTTCTAATAATAAGGAGTTTGAAAAGAAATCTTTAGTTAATAACCCTATATATAAAAATACAAAACATATTTCAGAGAAAAATTAATATGGATATTGTCACTTTATTACCAGTTCTTATGTTTCTTGCACTAGCACTATTATTATTTAGTGGT
>CABZPW010000022.1 GCA_902527765.1 Rhodospirillaceae bacterium | reverse complement strand
AAGCAAAGAGACAGTGAAATTATCAAAGCAGAAGAATTTGGTGAAATTTAAAGTAGAGTAGGTTTAAAATAAACCTACTCTAAAAAATTTGATCTAATTTAATAAACTTAAAGCCTTTTCATAGCTTTCAAAAGCCAATTCAGAATTCTTGTGTTCATTTGCAACCACAATATCTCTTAACTTTTTCACTTCTGCTTTTTTAGCATCTGTTATTTCTGTAGAAGATAACTTTGCATCTAATTGTTTAATTTCACTTTTCATGCATCCAGCAAACACATTAGAAACAAGAAAAGAAAGGCTTAACGTAATCATAATTATTTTTTTCATTATTTTCTCCAGTTAAAAAAGTGAGAGGATATTTTTGTCCTCTCACTCAAATTTTCTAATTACTTTCTATACGGTTATAGAAAGTGACTAGATCTAAAATTTTAGACATAGACCACCTCCTTTCATTAAATTATAAATATAAATATAATATATTATTATAATTTAATAAATATACTTTAAATTTATATTAAATTTGAACTCAAGAGAGTTGTAACCTCTCTTGAGTCTCTCTTTAGGGAGGAATTATCAATTTATATTCATTTTTTATGCCTAAATTTAGGTAAACTTAGTTTTTATCTTAGAAAAGAAAGATAAAGCAATAATTGCACCTATTATTAGATGTTCAAATAATGTCATAAAGTAATATAGTGAACCATAAACTTTATAATCTGATAACATATTTAAAATAAATCCAAATGTTACTAGTAAAACATATAATTTAAGACCAACTTTAGAAAAAAAGTAAATTCTGTATAAGGAAAAAAACCAAATAAAACCATAAAACAGAATAAGGTAAATTTTATAGTCTAAATATTCTAAATTATACAAAATAATTTGGTGTGTTATAGCAATAGATGCAATACTATTTAATATTACCAAAAATTTAAAAATTTTTATTTCTTTGGCTAGCATAAAAATTTGTTTTTAGAATACTTCAAATAAACCAGCTGCGCCTTGTCCACCACCTATACACATAGTAACTACTACATTTTTGGCTTTTCTTCTTTTTCCTTCAATGAGAGCATGGCCTACTAACCTAGACCCAGTCATACCATATGGATGACCAATAGCAATTGAACCACCATTTACATTTAGTATTTCATTAGGAATTCCTAATTTATCACGACAATAGAGTACTTGAACTGCAAAGGCCTCATTGAGTTCCCAAAGATCAATATCATCCATGCTTAAATTATGTTTTTTTAACAGTTTTGGAATTGCATAAATGGGACCAATACCCATTTCATCAGGCTCTAATCCAGATACTGCCATACCTCTAAATGCTCCTAGTGGTTTTAAATTTAGTTGTTCTGCTTTTTTTGCATTTACTACTACACAGGCTGATGCTCCGTCAGAGAGTTGGCTAGCATTGCCCGCAGTTATATAAGCATCATCTCCCATAACAGGTTTCAAGGATTTAAGCCCTTCAATACTAGTATCAGGTCTATTTCCTTCATCTTTTTCTAAACAAACTTTTTCTTGACTAATTTCATTAGTATCTTTGTTTTTAACAAGCTTAACAGTTTCTAAAGGAAATATTTCTTTATCTAAAAATCCAGAATTCTGTGCATTAGCCATTCTTTGCTGGCTTTGTAACCCATATTCATCTTGTGTATCCCTAGCAATATTATATCGTTGCGATACAACTTCTGCGGTTTGTATCATAGTATAATATAATTCGGGTTTATTTTTATTTATCCAATCTTCTTGAGCCATAAAGTTATTTTGATGTTCATTTTGGACCAAACTTATAGACTCAAGGCCACCTGCAACACAAACATCTAATTCATTTGACATTATTCTTTGAGCGGCCATAGTTATGGCCTGCATTCCAGAAGAACAAAACCTATTAATAGTAGCTCCCGCTGTTGTAACTGGTAAACCACCCCTTATTGCTATTTGTCTAGCAATATTTCCTCCAGTTGCTCCTTCTGGCATAGCACACCCCATTAGACAGTCTTCAACTGTTGAAGGGTCAACACCAGAAACTTCTATAGCTTTTTTGACAGCATGTCCTGCCAAGGTTGCTCCATGTGTGTTATTAAAAGCTCCTTTATAGGCTTTTCCTATTGGTGTTCTTGCTGTTGATACTATTACTGCTTCATTCATTTCAACCTCCTAATTAAATGTTTTATTATTTTTAACTAATTCTTCAAGGTAGTTAGACTTTGGCCACATATCAGAATTTTTTTGCCTAAACCTTTCAATATCTTCTAATACTTTTTTTAATCCATAATCCTGGGCATACTTCATAGGACCTCCTCTCCAATGAGGATATCCATAACCATAAGCATAGGTCACATCAATATCTGATGCTCTAAGAGCAAAACCTTCTTGTAGTATCATGCAACCTGTATTCAATAAGGCCCAACTTAATCTGTGTAGGATTTCATCATCATCTATTTCTCTTCTCTCTATTCCCTTTTCTTTAGCTACTTTTTCAAACATCATATCAACTTCAGGGTCTATTTGTTTTTTTCTAGTTTGTGGATCATAAATATAAAAACCTCTATTAGTTTTTTGCCCATACCTTCCTAACTCACATAACTGATCTGCTACAGTTGAGGTATATCTAAGGTTGTCATATTTTCCTTCTTGCTTATGTCTTTTTCTAATTCTCCACCCTACGTCATTTCCAGCTAAATCATTTACTGCAAATGGCCCCATAGCCCATCCAAAATCATAAATGACACGGTCTATATCAGCAACTTTTGCGCCTTCTTCAGCCAATGCATGAGCCTGTCTTACATACTCATGAAACATTCTATTCCCTATAAAGCCGTCACAATTTCCTGCTAGAACTGGTACTTTTTTTATGGTTTTTGCAAGTTTCATAGTACTTGCTATTACTTCTTTGCTAGTGTGTTTACCTCTAACTATTTCTAAAAGCTTCATTACATTAGCAGGACTAAAAAAGTGAGTACCAATTACGTATTCTGGTCTAGTTGTTGACTCAGCTATTTGGTCAATATCTAAAGTTGAAGTATTAGTTGCTAATATACAATTCTCTTTTGCTATTTTATCAATTCTTTCAAACATTTCTTTTTTAAGACTCATTTCTTCAAAGACTGCTTCTACAACAACATCAGCAGAAGAAATACTTTCTAGGCTAGTAGCTCCTTTTATTAAAGACATTTTATTTTTAAAATCATCTTCACTCATTCTTCCTTTAGATACTGTATTAGAATAATTTTTTTCTATTATTTTCATGCCTTTATCAAGAGAATCTTGACTATTTTCAATAACAGTTACTGGGATTCCTATATTAGCAAAATTCATTGCTATGCCTCCACCCATAGTACCACAACCTATAACTGCAGCTGAATTAATGGGTAAAATTTTTGTTTCTTTAGGCACATCTGGTATTTTTAAAGCCTGTCTTTCTGAAAAGAACATATGGATTAAGGAAGAGCTTTCGTTAGAATCATGGCATAACTTAAATAATTCTCTTTCTTTTTCTAGCCCCTGAACAAAATCAAGCTCAGTTGCAGCCTTAACTGCTTCAATAGCACATAAAGGAGAATTTCTTCCTCTTAATTTATTTTTTATCTTCTTTGAAAATTCTTCGAAAATGTCACTATCAAAATTAGAAATTTTATCTGTAAGCTTACTTGCAACAGGGTGACTTTCTTGTTGTAATTTACTCTTTATAAAGCTGATGGCATTGGCAACCAGTGCATCTTCAAAGACTTCTTCAATTACACCTGATTTAAGAGCATCGCTAGCACTAATAGGAATACCTGATGTTATCATAGATAATGCTTTTTCTACACCGGCTAATCTTGGAAGCCTTTGAGTTCCTCCTGCTCCAGGAATGATGCCCAACTTTACTTCAGGTAATCCGAGTTTTGTTGAAGACACAGCTACTCTATAGTTGCATCCCATCGCTAACTCTAAACCACCTCCAAGTGGAGTACCGTGCAATGCGGCAACAATAGGCTTTTTTGATTCTTCAAAGGTTTTTATAACGCTATTGAGATCTGGTTGTTGCATAGGCTTTCCAAATTCGGAAATATCTGCTCCTGCAAAAAATGTCCTACCATCACCAATCAAAACTATCCCATGTACTTTTTCATTGTTAATTAATTCTGTTAGACTATTTACTAAGCCTGATCTTACAGAATGAGATAATGCATTAACTGGGGGATTTAAGCCTTTTATTATCCCTATGTTATCTATAATTTCATATTCAACAGTTTTATTTTCGTTCATAAGTTCTCCTAAAATGTTTTGTATTCACCAGATATTGCGTTAGTTATTCTTCCAATTTTCATATCGAAATTTGATGTATTTGAAATTTTTGTGGTGTCTATAAAATGATCTAATGGAGTTTGTTTAAAGAAATCTTTAAACCAACTTTCTACTTTGGTAATATCTAGTAAATTATTTTTTTCACTATCTTTTTCTAAAATAGTATAAGAGGATCGAATTATTTCATTAGAGGTTTCATTGTCTTTTATTTTAACCTGGAAATTGATTATATAGCGCATAATATACTTTAAAGTTTATCAGATTTATTGTAATTTCAAAACATGAATAATACTTTTTATATTTTAATATTCAATTTTTTAAGCATTATCGCAATAATTCTTTTATTATACCCCAATACAAAAAAAGAAATTAATTCATTTAGTGCTTATTATAATTCTGAAGGAGCCTTCGCAGGATTTATTCAAAAAAAACAAAATTTGTTTAGAGCCTGTGAGTTTTCTTCCAATGGCTCTATACTTAGTTGTTCTAAATGGTTTGATGATGATTTGCTTCAACAAGGCCAAAATGAAGGTATAAATCAAAAAAATATTTAATATTTATATTCTATATACTTAGCTGTATTTTTGGCTATGGTTTTGCCATATAAATTTTCTATAATATGCAAAGACATATTAATACCTGTTGCTACGCCTGCCGATGTATAATATTTATCAAATACATATTTATTTCTCTTTATGACCTTGGTGCTAGGACTAATTTTTTTCAAAAGTTTTAGTGCCCCCCAATGAGTAGTTGCTTTTTTTTTCTCTAAAAGTCCAGCTTTTGCTAATAGCAAAGAACCAGTACATACTGAAGCAACTATATCTACATTTTTTTTAAGCTTTAACCAATTTAATATTTTTTTATTTTCTAATAATTTTCTAGTACCAATTCCTCCCGGTATTATAAGTATATCTAATGCAGGACAGTTTTTAATAATAAAATCGCTTTTTACCTTAAGTCCTCCTGAGGCGGATATATATTTTTTTTTTTCTGAAAAAGTGAAAACATTGAATGCTTGAGGTTTATTTTGGATTGAGGAGGTGCTTTGCTTTGTAAGTCTAGCACTTGAAAAAACTTCATAAGGACCAGAAAAGTCTAAAACTTCTACTAAATCAAAAATAAATATACCAACATTTTTTTTTCTTTCTTTTTGCATAAACTTGTTTTTTTGAAGTTATCATATATTATCAAAGTATAAATTTAAAAGCATCAAGTAATCTTTAAAAATTAATGCTACAAACAACAAAAGAAAACTTCATTTATAAAACCTTTATTGTAATTTCAGTATTGATTTGTCCTATTGTTGTTATGGCACCATTAGGCTCTTGGGTGCCATTAGCAATAGCAGCATTAAGTTGCTCCTTATTTAATAAAAGTATATATAAAAAAAAATTTATTTTGGAAACTCCTAAAGTAATATTTATAGCTTTTTTTTGGATAATAATTAGCACTATTTTTATCGAAAAAAACTTTTTAATATTGGAAAAAGTTTTTTCTTTTATTATTTTAATACTACTTAGCCTAATTATCATAAATACAAATATTAATAGTTCTAGTTTGAAAAAAACAATATCAGTTTTTTCAATATCTTTTATTTTTAGTGCAACATTAATTATAGTAGACTCAAAAATTAATTTGGGACTCAAGTTATGGCTTTCCAAAAACTATGACTTTAGCAACTTTGAAAGCTTTTATGAATTGAAAGATTGGATCGGCTTTAGTGATTTTAGAAAAAATAATTTCAGTCAAATAATTTCTTATAATAATACTACTTATAGTAGAGGTATAATTAGCTTAACAGTATTAGCATTGCCATTATCCTTATTATGCTTTCATCATAATAAAAAACTTTTAGCTTATGTAGTTTTAATATTTAATTTTCTTTTAGCATTTTTAAGTTCTAGTCTTACTGTAATTTTACTTTTTTTTATATTATTTTTTTTTGGTATTTTTTTTTATTTTAAAAATGCTTTATTAAAAAAATATTTGCTTTGGTTTTTAGGTATTTACTTTCTATCTTGTCCATTTATTTTAGGAAAACTTGATTATAAAAAATTTTCAGAATATGAAAACCAGTTATTTAATAAAAAGAATAGTTTATTTACAAAATATTGCGGTGAGCAAATTAAAGATGTTCCTGTTCTAAATAGAGAAAGGTATTCTCTTTTTTTATATTGTAATGCCTATAACACTGATAGACTAGTTAACTTTAGTATCTTATTTCAAGATGAAAATTCTATAGAAAAGATGAGAATATTTGTAAAATATAATTTATATAATACAATATCAAATAAATTACATAGATTGATGATATGGAGCTATGTAAAAGAAAAAATATTAGAAAAACCTTTGATAGGGCACGGCTTTTTTTCTTCAAGAAACATTGATAATAAATTGAGAAAAACACAAAGAGGAACTAAATTTCAGTTAATTCCCTTACATCCACATAATAGCATATTACAAATTTGGTTAGAATTAGGGATTGTAGGTATAATAATATTTTTTTCTTTTATAAAATTTATTTTAGACAAAATTTTTTATTATGTTCAAATTAACAGAAGCGTTGCTACCATAGCATTTATAACTTTCTTTCAGGTTTTTACTATAGGACAAATAAGTTTTGGTTTTTGGCAATCCTGGTGGTTAGCTATAATCTCAATTACTTTAATTTTATATAAATATGTATTTATATGCTTTAAGTCTCATGTACTTCAGTCAGATTCATTAGATTAACTATTCTATGAGTGACAATTTTCTTTTCACTGACTCGATCATTATTAAAATCTGAAGTTGGATTAAGTTTATCTAAAGATGTTTTCAAAGCATATTCTTTCCACCTCTTATGAACATTATTATCATCTAAAGAGTTATTTAATAGTGTATCATTAATATCTAAGTCACTTTTAAATGACTTAGAAATTTTTTTCTTTGAATCAATTCTATAGAGAAAACTTATAGTAAAAAAAACTTTATAGTGATTGTTAGACATTTTAAAAATTATAATCTATTTTTTGCAACTTATTCTTTCTCTTCAAAAATATAATAACATAATTATTAAACTCATCATTATAAAAGTATATTATTAAAAAGTATTTTTTAGTCAAAATCTTCTAAAACATTGGCCCCCTTATCAGGACTCGAACCTGAAATTCCTGCTTAGGAGGCAGGTGTAATATCCAGTTTTACTATAAGGGGATAAATAATTTATAATAATAATATTATATTACTACAGTTAGAAAAGTAGTATAGGAAAAAAATCTAACTAATTTAAATATTTTTTGTATTATATTATTGCAAAAATAATTATATTAATAATAGTTACTTTTATGGCTATGACATTACATCAATTAAAAATATTCTGGGCAGTAGCTCAAGCTAAGTCTTATACAAAAGCTTCCAAAATACTAGGTTTAGCGCAACCTTCTTTATCACAACAAATTTCAAAGTTAGAAGATGAGTTAGGTTTAAAATTATTTGATAGAGGATTTAGTAAAATTAATTTAACTGATGCAGGGGTATACCTTTGTTCCAAAGCTGAACAAATAATAGCTGGCATAGATGAAGCAGAAGAAGGATTAAAAGAGTTTTCAAGTAATGTTAGAGGAATATTAAAAGTAGGAATGTTGTCTTCTGTAGCAAGAAATATTCTTCCCTCAACCATGCAGTTGTATTCAGAAATTTTACCTAATATTGAAATAAATGTTCTAGAAGTTACTCCTGCAGAAGCAATAGATTTATTATACGCTAGACAACTTAATGTAGCAGTAGTTGCTGAAGATTCTCTTGCTGCTTCAAATCTTTCTTTTGCAAAAGAGGAATTATTTGTAGACCCATATGTATTGGCAGTACCTAAAAATTTGAAGCTAGAAGATATCTCAAGTATAGATAGTTTAAGTTCAAAATATCAGAATTTAATTAGTTCCAACATAATGTTTGAGTTTGGCAGTCAACATAAAAAAAGAATAGAAGATTGGTTTAAAAAAAATTTACAAACAAAAAAGACTATAGCACATACTAGATCTTATGAAGTAGCTCTATCAATGGTTGAAGCAGAGTTAGGTGTAGTAGTTTTGCCAGCACTAACCGCAATGATAGGTTTTGGTAAATCTTATGATGTTAACTTGTATCAAACAGATTTATTGAACAGGAAGCTAGTTTCATTGACACCCAAACAAAATGAAAACTTAGAGCCAGTAAAAAGTTTTATTTCTTGCTTAGTAAAAGCAGGAAAAAACCTAAATTTACCTGCGGTGAAATCTACGCCTTTAATTTTAAAAAAGCTTTCTTGAAGCTATAAAATGAAATAATATAATAAATTAATTATGGAAATAAAGTGAAAATAAAATTTTGGGGAGTAAGAGGTAGCATACCTACGCCAGGTAAAAATTTTTCTAAATTTGGAGGAAACACATCATGTGTTGAATTATCTGTTAATAATAGGAGTATTATTTTTGATATGGGTTCAGGATTAGTAAATTTAGGGAACCATATAGTAAAAAATAATATAAAAAGATTTGATATTTTATTATCACATTTCCATTATGATCATACGTGCGGACTACCATTTTTTAAGCCCGCTTTTAATAAAGACTTTAAGTTTACAATTAGATCTGGAATAGAAAAGACTAGGAGTAAAACTTTAGAAGTTTTAAAAAAGCAGATAAGCAGTCCCTCGTTTCCAATTACAGTCAATGAGTTTTCTGCTAATATTAAATATTGTGATTTTAAAATAGGAAGAGATTTCTATATTGGTAAATTAAAAGTTAAAACAATTTTGCTTAACCATCCTAATGGAGCTGTAGGTTATAGAGTGCAATATGGAAAAAAAGCAGTTTGTTATATTACTGATCATGAGCATGATCTTAAAAAGAAAGATAAAAATTTACAAAATTTTTTAAAGAATGCTGATGCTCTTATATATGATTCAACATATGATGATAAAAATTTTATTAATTATATAGGTTGGGGACATTCTACCTGGCAGGAAGCCACTCGATTAGCAAACGAATGCAATATTAAAAAATTATTTATTTTTCATCACAATCCTGATAATAATGATAGAAAAATGGCTAACATAGAAACTGCCTGTAAGAAAATGAGTAATAACTTTTTAGTAGCAAAAGAAGGAATGTCTATTAATATTAATTAAAAAGTAAAAAAAAATATGGATGATAAATTAAAACAAAAATTTTTACCTGATGAATACATATTCAAGCAAGGAGAAAAAGGAAATAAGGCATATCTGCTTTTAGATGGAAGGGTTGCAATAGAGGTTGATGGAAAAAAAGTATCTGAAATATCAGAAATGGAAATTTTTGGAGAGATGTCTTTGATTTTAAATAAACCTAGAACAGCAAGTGTAAGAGTCTTGAGACCATCTATAGTTCTACCTGTTGATGAAAAAATATTAGGAGACCTATTAGATAAATCTCCTCCTATCGTTAAATCAATGGTTAAGCAATTGTCATATCGATTAGCTCAATGTGACTCTGAAATAAAATCGTTAAAAAACAAAAATTAAGTTTATTTAAATACTTTAACTTTAGCACTCATTCCAGGAACTATTTTTCCCATATAGTTGCTTGGTAGCTCCATTGTAATTTTTACAGGTATTCTTTGTACAACTTTAACAAAGTTACCAGAGGCATTTTGTGGAGGAATTAAGCTAAAAGAGGATGCCGAGGCTGGAGAAAAAGATAAAACTTTTCCTTCTAATTTAAGGTTGGTAAAGGCATCAATTTCAATGGCTACTTTCTGTCCCATTTTAATATTTTCTATTTGCGTTTCTTTAAAATTAGCAATAATCCAAACATCTTTTGTTGGAACAATAGACATTAAAGGCCAGCCTTTTTTCATATAAACACCAGGCTCAACAACTCTATTTGCTATTGTGCCATCAATAGGAGCTGTTACTACAGAAGAGTTTAAATCAATTAAGCTATTATCTAACTTTGCTTTTAAGGCTTCTTGCTTAGCTAAAAGCCTATCTTTTTCAACTTCAAGTTTTTTAAGATTAAATTGGAGCTTATTTATTTTTTTTTCAGTTACTTGACTAGAAATTTTTTCTGATTTTATATCGGTATCATATTGCTCTACTTTATGTATACTAAATTCATAGTTAGCTAAAGCTTTTTCATATTTAGATTTTGTAGTATTTTTTGTTTTTAATAATTTTTCAATTCTATTTTTTTCATTTTTATACATATTCAAATTTGATATTTCTGAATCCTTTTTTGCTATAGCGCTCATAATTCTATTTTGAGCAAGTTTTAATTGCAATTTTTGTTCCTCTATCTTAAGTTTTTCCGCTTCTTGTTTTATGGCAATTTCTGATAATTGTGCAGTTGCTGCTTTTAACTCTGCTTTAGATTTATTAACCATTGCAATAAAAGGAGCTTCATCAAATTTAACAAGTATATCGCCTTTATCAACATCTGTATTTAATACGCCAGGAACTTGAACTACATAGCCTTCGATTCTTGATGATATAGTCGTAATCGATCCTCTTACATAAGCATTATCTGTGGTTTCATAATTAGAAAAATTTTTAAAAGCATAGATTATTACAATTAGAGATATTACAGTAATAATAAAAGAGAAGAAATAATGTCTATTTTTCATAAGCTTTATATAACACAATATTATTAATTTTATAGTAGAAAATATATGGTGGAGCCGAGGGGGATTGAACCCCTGACCTCGTGAATGCCATTCACGCGCTCTCCCAACTGAGCTACGGCCCCAAAATAAAAATAACCTAAATTTAATCTTTCTCTAAAATATTATCATCTTCTAATACTTCATTTAATTCATCATCTTCATCATATTCAACTTCCTCTGAAAGTGCTAAATTATTATCTGCTGTATCAACCTCTTTTTCTGTTTTAAAATCTACAGAACTAACAATTTCTTTTTTTTGTATTTTTATTTCTGTTTTACAGTTTGGACAAATAATTTTTTCCTTATTAAAATCAAAAAATTTGGTACTACAATTAGAACAAACATGTTTCTGTCCTCTAAAAGATTTTTCCATATTTTCAACTCCATAATTTAAGTTGTTAAATTAATCTATATAATTATGATAATTAAAAATATTTTTAAAATTACTTAATTTCAACAATTATTTATGTATATATTTAAAAAAAATTCTCTAAGACATTTTAATGCACTTAATAACTTTAAAAAAAAAAATTTTTCCTTATTAGGTAACGCTGAAGTACCAGGAGATAAATCAATATCACAAAGAGCACTTATTATAGGGTTAGCTTCTATTGGGCAAACTGTTATAAAAGGTATTTTAGACAGTGAAGATGTATATTATACTTTAAAAGCTGTAGAAGCCTTGGGAGCAAAAGTTGATATTAATAAAAATAAAAAAACTCTTACGGTCAAAGGAGTTGGTTTAGGCAATTTGAAATCTCCTAAAAAACCTATTTATATGGGAAATAGTGGAACAGGAACTAGGCTGCTTATAGGTTTAGTTGCAGGGTCGAATGCGACTGTTACCTTTTATGGCGATGAATCTTTAAGTAATAGACCAATGGATAGAATTATAAATCCATTAAAAAAAATGGGGGCTATTTTTATTTTTTCTGAAGAAAAAAAACTTCCTATAACAGTAATAGGAGCAAGAAAAAAAGGGTTTACAATGCCAATCAGATATAAAAGTCCGGTATCATCTGCTCAAATTAAATCTGCTATAATTCTTGCTGGTCTTACCGCTAAAGGTACTACTCAGATCGAAGAACCTTTTAAAAGTAGAAACTATACAGAGGTAATGTTAAAAAAATGTGGTGTACATATTAATTCTAAAATAAGTAAAAAACATATAAATATCATTACAGTAAGTGGCACCAGTTATTTAAAAAATTGTAACTTTAATGTTCCTAGCGATCCTTCATCAGCTTTATTTATAGTAGTGGCTTGTCTTATTACTAGAGGAAGTAAAGTTAAGGTCAAAAACATTCTATATGACAGCATGAGACTAAAAGTTTTTAAAATATTAAAAAAAATGGGAGGTATAATTAATATTAATAAAACCTCAGTTGATACATGTGAGATTATTGCTGAGCATTCTATTTTAAAAAATATTACTTTAAATAAAAGTGATACTACGCCTCTGATAGATGAGTTTCCTGCTTTATCTATTGCAGCAGCATGTGGAAAAGGAAAAATGATTATGAAAGGCTTGGGAGAGTTAAGATATAAAGAAAGTGATAGGTTTAAATCAATAAGTGAGGGATTACGCAATGCAGGTGTACAAGTTAACACTATTGAAGATGATATGGAGATAATTGGTACTAGAAAAGTTCTTGGAGGTAATACTGTTGTTGCTCAGAATGATCATAGAATAGCAATGTCATTTAATCTATTAAGTTTATTTTCTGAAAAACCAATTAAAGTTATTGGAAACGAATCTATTTCTAGCAGTTTCCCTCGCTTCTTTTCAACCCTAAAATCACTCAAAAAATGAATAGAAAGGTTATTACAATAGATGGACCAGCAGCTTCAGGCAAAGGTTCATTAAGTAAAAAAATCTCAAAAGAATTTAATTTTTATTACATGGAAACAGGTATTTATTACAGAGGGTTTGCGGGATTATTTTACCAAAATCAAGTAAATATTTTGGATTTACTTTCTTTTATTTCTAATCTAAATATTGCTGATTTTAAGGAGTATGTTAGACATAATAACAAAAAATTATATTCAACTAAAGTTACTAAGCTAGCTTCAAAGCTTGCCAAGAATATAGAAATAAGGAGGTTTATAGTTAAAATACAGCAAGGTATGATTATTTCATTAGAAAAAAAATTTAATGGTATTATTTTAGAAGGAAGAGACTGTGGATCCGTAGTTGCACCAGAAGCTGATCTAAAGTTTTACTTAACAGCAAGTTTAAAGGTTAGAGCAGAAAGAAGGTTAAAGCAGTTTGTAAAAGAAAAAAAGGACATCAGTTATGATCAAGTGTTTAATGATCTAAGAGAAAGGGATGTACAGGATAAAAATAGAGAACACTCCCCTTTGCAGAAGCCAAAAGGAGCAGTTGTTATTGACAATACTAATTATAATTTTGAGGAAACGATAAATATTGTAAAAAATATAATATTTAGTAAAATACCAACTTTAAAAAATAAAATTTAATTTATTGAAAGTAGGAAATTATGGAAAAAGCTGTTTCTAAAAAAAATAATACTATAAGCATAAAGGCAAGCAAGGAAAACTTTGCGCAACTATTAGAGGAATCTTTTAGTAGACAAACTAAAAAGGTAGGAGGACTAGTTAAAGGAACAGTGGTGGCTATAGAGAAAGATACTGTATTAGTTGATATAGGGTTTAAATCAGAAGGTAGAGTTCCAATTAAAGAGTTTACTCCACCAGATAAGAGACCAGAGCTTGGAGATGAAGTAGAAGTTTTTTTTGAACACGCTGAAAATAAATATGGAGATGCTGTCCTATCAAGAGAAAGAGCAAAAAGAGAAACTGCTTGGGAAGTAATGGAAAAAGCATTAAAGAATAAGGATCAAGTAAAAGGTAGTATATTTTCTAGGGTTAAAGGAGGTTTTTCTGTTGATTTAAATGATGCAATAGCTTTTCTTCCTGGTAGCCAGGTAGATGTTAAAGTGATTAAGGATAATTCTTATTTATTAGGGACTGAACAAATCTTTCATATTTTAAAAATGGACCGTAAAAGGGGGAACATAGTAGTATCGAGAAGGTCCGTGCTAGAAGAAGGGAGAGCAGAAGCCAAGAAAGAAATGGCATCAACTTTAGAAGAAGGTCAAGTAATGGAAGGTACTGTTAAGAATATTACTGATTATGGAGCTTTCATAGATTTAGGCGAAATGGATGGACTGTTGCATGTTACAGATATTTCTTGGAAAAGAATTAGCCATCCATCTGAAGTATTAAGCGTAGGAAAAAAAATAAAAGTAAAGTTAATTAAATACAACTCAGATTCTCAAAGATTAAGCTTAGGTATGAAACAATTAAATGAGGACCCATGGAAAGGGGCAGACGATAAATTTAAAGTTGGCAATAAATATGAAGGAGTAGTTACGAATATAGCAGACTATGGAGCTTTTGTAGAAATTGATAAAGGAATTGAGGGCTTAGTTCATGTTTCAGAAATGAGCTGGAATAAGAAAAATACCAATCCTTTTAAATTAGTTGCAGCAGGAGATAAGGTTGAAGTAGTAATCTTAGACTTTGATATACAAAAAAGAAGGTTAAGTTTAGGTATGAAACAAGTCACTAAAAACCCTTGGGATGAAATTAATAAGTTAATAGATGTAAATAAAATTCATGAAGGAGAAATAACCAACATTACTGAATTTGGTATATTTGTAAAAATTACTGAAGATATAGATGGATTAATACATATTAATGATTTGTCATGGGATGGTAAGATTGAAGAAGTATTAAAAAAATATAATAAAGGTATGAGCATAAAAAGTAAAGTTTTAGAAATTGATGCTGAAAAAGAAAGAATTGCTCTTGGTATAAAGCAATTAGCTAAAGATCCGTTTGAAGCAATCATGTCAGAAAAATTTAAAAAAGGCAGTGTAGTTACTTGTTTAGTTGAAAACGTAATCGATGTTGGTCTAGAAGTTAAGCTAGAAAATGATATTTTAGGCTTTATAAAAAAATCTGATCTTTCTAGAGAAAAAGAAGAGCAGAAACCTAGCAGGTTTGCCAAAGGAGAAAAAGTTGATGCAATGATAACAAATATAGATAAGGGTACTAGAAAAGTTTATCTTTCCATAAAAGCTATGGAGCTAGAGGAAGAAAAAAAGGCGGTAAAAGATTATGGTTCAACTGACTCTGGGGCTTCTTTAGGTGACATTCTAGGGGCTGCA
>CABZPW010000021.1 GCA_902527765.1 Rhodospirillaceae bacterium | reverse complement strand
TAACCTGGTAATTTTTACTTTAGTTCCTTCAAGCTTACTTACTACATAATTAGCCGTTGTTTGACCTGCAGTTGTTAATGATGTAGCTAAAATAATTTCATTTATATTTTGTAGTCTAACTTTCTCAAGCAACAAATCAATATGTAATTTTTCAGGACTTATGCCTCTGATTGCATCTAATGTGCCACCTAAAACATGATATAAACCTTGGTATAATCTACCTCTTTCCAAAGCCCATAAATCTGAAACCTCTTCAACTACACAAATTATGCTTTTATCTCTTTTTTCATTACTACAAATACTACAAGGATTTAAAGAATCGTAATTACCACAATTCTTGCATCTTTCAATCAGTTTAGCTAAATCTATCATCATTTTACCTAAAGGCATCATCAAAGTATTTTTTTTTGCTATAAGCTGTAATGCAATTCTCCTTGCAGACCGAGGACCTATACCTTGAAGGCTAGATAATAAATTTATTAATAAATCGATTTCTTTAGAATACATACTAAAACTTAATTCCAGGTGGCATTGGCATACCTCCGGTTACAGATTTCATTTCTTGTTCAGATAAATTGTCAGCATTTTTTTTAGCTTCATGCATTGCTGCAACAATTAAGTCCTCTAAAACTTCTATATCTTCTTTTAAGCTACTATCTATTTTAATAGATTTTACTACTCCTTTACCGGTCATTATTACTTTGACCAACCCATTACTTACTTCTCCGGAAACCTCCATCTCACTAAGTTTTTTATCTATCTCCAACATTTTTCTTTGCATTTGCTGTGCTTGCTGCAGTAAACCACCCATATTATTCATACTTAACTCCTTTTATTAGTTATTAATTTTTTAATATTTTTCCTTCTGGAAAGGCATCTAATATTTTTTTTATATCGTTTCCTATATTTTTATCTTTTACGTTTAGGCTTAATTCATCATTATTATCTTCTTTAAGTTTTTTTACAACTGTCTCTAAAGTTGGTAACTGTGAGCTGTATGCTAATCTAATTATTAATATTTCTAAGGCTTCTATCTGATGTGATACCTTATTAATTTCATCTTTTCCTCTTAGTAACATATGCCAAACTTGATTTAAAAAAGGAATATCACATTTATCAATAATTTTTTCAAACTTTTCCTTTTCATATATTTCCATATTTTTTTTTGCTGCTATAGAAGAAATTAAGCTATAAGTTACATTTAATAAATCATCTATTATTTGTTTAGGAGCACCTCCATTTTTATAAATATTAAGTAATACTTTATTAGCGTTAATAATATCGCCATTTACAATATTAATATATAAATCTAATAGAAAGCTTTGAGACGTAAGTCCCAAGGTTTGATTTACACTTTCCACATCTATATTTTCATTATTAAAACTTAATATACATTGATCAAGAATTGTTAAACTGTCCCTAACTGAGCCCTCTGAGTTTCTTGCTATAACTCTAATAGCTTCTTTAGATATATCTAATTTTTCTAACTCAACAATATTTTCTAAATAATTACATAGTGCAGCAAATGTGACTCTATTCAAATTATATTTTTGACATCTTGATACTATAGTAATTGGGATTTTTTGCATTTCGGTAGTACAAAATATAAATTTAATGAAGCTAGGTGGTTCCTCAATGGTTTTCAACAATGCATTAAACGCTGAATTTGATAACATATGAACTTCGTCAATTATAAAAACTTTATAACTACCTTTTGATGGTCTATATTTTAATGAACTAATTATCTCTCTTACATCATCTACTCCTGTATTTGAAGCAGCATCTATTTCCAAAACATCCTCATATCTATCCTGAAGGATTGCTTTACAGTTTGAACAAATACCACAAGGGTTGGCTGTTGGTTTGTTTTCTGTCTCACAGTTTAATCCCATGGCTATTATACGTGCTATTGTAGTTTTTCCGACTCCTCTGATCCCGGTAAATAAAAAAGCATGTGCTAATTTTTCCTTAGCAAAAGCATTAGTTAAGGTTCGCACAGAAAAATCCTGTCCTATAACTTCTTTTAACTTTTTGGGTCTATATTTTCTAGATAATACTTTATATTCAATCATTTTTTTTCCTAAGGAAGGCCTAGCTGACCTACCTTAAAATACCTCAGCTGCTTCCTTTCAGACCTGACCGGTTAAGTACTCTAAAGCATCCAACTAAACCTTCCAAATTAGATAATATCATGTAAATTAATTAAATAATAGTTAGTATTAAATATGCAAAATTTATACTTATTTTCAATTAAGAACAAAATTGATTTACAAAGCAATCACAATCTATTTAAATCTAATCTATTTTACGAGCTTTCTTTCATAGTGAAAAATAAAATAATATTATTTAACAATAAAAATTGCTTTTTAAAATTTCGAGAATTAAAAAAATTAAAAATTAAAAAAGAAAGCTTTTATTTTTTAGGTAAAAAAGATAAAACAGTTTTCATGGGAGCCTCCGTATCATTACGAAAACTAAAGGCGGTATTTAAAGATAAGGTTTTCTCTTTAGTAAATTTAAGAGACTGTATAAATTTAGTTAGTAATGAGCATGTGTCTTATTTATCTGCTTTATTTTTTTTAGAAAGATGGAAGAATGAAAATAAGTTTTGTTCTAAATGTGGATCAAAGAATAAATTCAACAATTTGACAAATTATATAGAGTGCAAGAATAAAAGTTGCTTAAAAAGAATATTTCCTAAAATAGATCCCACTGTAATTATACTAATTAAAAATAATGATAAAATATTATTAGCGAGAAGCAAAAACTGGAAACAAAACTTATATTCCTGTATTGCAGGGTTTTGTGAGCCTAATGAGTCCTTAGAACAAACTGTAATTAGAGAGGCTTATGAGGAAGTAGGTATAAAATTAAAGAATATAAATTATCTTTTCTCTCAGTTTTGGCCATTTGCTAATAATTTAATGGTAGGTTTTGAGGCAATAAGTTGTTCAATTAAGCTCAAAATAAATAAATCAGAGATTGAGGATGCTATTTGGGTCACTAAAGAAGAACTTTTAAGTTTAAAAAATAAAAAAAAATTAATACTTCCAAAAAAATATGCTATAGCTCACAGCCTGATAGCACATTGGCAAAAAAGTTAAACTAATCTCTTCTCAAATCTGAGGAAGGGTAATAGCCTAAAATTTTTACTTCCTTTGAAAAGAATCCTAACTCTTCGAATGCTTGTTTTACATTATCATCTTCAGGGTGCCCTTCTATATCAACATAAAACTGCGTTGCTTTGAATGATCCCTTTAGCATATAGCTCTCTAATTTTAACATATTTATTTTGTTAGTAGAAAACCCTCCCAATGCTTTAAATAATGCTGAGGGTATATTCCTAACTTGAAAAATAAAACTAGTGATATAATCAATATCCTTTATTCTTGTCTCTTCAAAATTTTCTTTCATGAATAAAAATCTAGTAGTATTGTGAGTAGCGTCTTCTATATTGGAGCTTAGTATAGTTAAATTATAAATCTTGGCTGCTAATTCTGATGCTATTGCAGCTCTACTATTACTTTTTGCTTTAGATATTTCTTCTGCAGCGCCCGCAGTATCTGCACTTATAATTGGTTTAATTTTATTTTTACTTAAAAAATCTCTGCATTGCGCTAATGCATGTATATGGCTTTCAGCAGTTTCAATAGAGTCTAAAGAGCTACCAGGACAGCCTAATAAATGATGCCTCACTTTATGAAAATATTCTCCGGTAATTACCAAATCTGAAGTAGGTAGCAAGTTGTGAATATCAGCAACTCTACCCGCTTGTGAATTTTCTATTGGAATCAAAGATATTTCAGTTTCCTTGTTTTCAGTTTTTTTAAAAACTTCTTCAAAAGACTCACAAGGGACTGGTTCATAATCAGGAAAAGCTTCTATACAAACTAAATGTGAATAAGCGCCAGGCCTACCTTGATATGCTATTTTTTTTTTCATTTAATTAACTCGTTTTTTAAAAAAAATTTTAAATCATTTGAAGTATCTATACTATATGGTGCTTTATTAACTTTGCCTACAATAATATCTATACCATTTTCTAATGCTCTTAGTTGTTCTAAGGATTCTATTTTTTCTAGTTGCCCCATTTTCAAATTTATAAACTTTTTTAAGATATTAATTTTATAGGCATATATGCCTATATGTTCAAAAAAATCATTAGATCCATAGGGCACAGGTAACCTTGAAAAATAAATTGCTTTATTAAATTTTAAATATTTAGTAATAGCAGCCTTAACAATATTTTTATCATTAATAAAATTGGGGTCTTTAATTTTAGAGACCAAAGTTGCCATGGTCACAGATTTTTGCCTGATAATAAAAGCTAATTTCCTGATAGTTTTCGGAGATATATTAGGAATGTCTCCTTGCAAGTTTATTATATATTTATATAATTTTTTTTTTAATAAAACTTTAACTGCGTCATATACCCTGTCAGTACCACTGTTAAGTTTTTTTTTAGTCATTACATAAGATATATTTTTTTTTTTAAGATAATCTCTAGCCTCTCTATCACAACAAGCAACAATTACATCTCCACACTTAGACAACATTGCTCTTTCCCAAACATGCTCTACCATTGCTTTTCCATTTATATTAATTAATGGCTTGCCTGGAAGTCTTGATGATGCCATTCTAATAGGAATAACTATTAAAGTATCATTTTTCATAAATTTATTTTAATCTTTACCTAAATATAAAATAATTATAATAATATAGTAATAAAATTATTACAGGAATTAAATATGTCATCTGAGTCAAATAAATTATTGTGTGCAATATTATCTGCTATTTTAGTATATTTGCTAGCTTCTTTTATAAGTGAATTAGTTTACAATATTGAGACAAAAAAAAATGCTAAACTTTCTTATAGTTTAGAAAAAATAGAAAATAGTAATAACTTAGAAAAAGCACAAATAGACACGGAGATAAAAAAAATTACAGAAATAGAAATCAATGAACTTTTAGAAATAGCCGATTTAGAAAAAGGAAAAAGTTTTGTGAATAAAAACTGTGCATCTTGTCATGATTTCAGTATGCCTATTAAAAATAAAATAGGTCCATCATTAGCCATAATACTAAATAGAAAAATAGGTAGTTTATCAGATTATAAGTATTCAAAAAGTCTATTAAATATGGAAAAAGAATGGAGTTTAATAAATTTATATTATTTTTTAGAAAAACCTAAAGAATGGGCGCCCGGCACAAAAATGTCTTATAGAGGTATATCAGATTCAACAAAATTACTTAACACGATAAAATATTTAAGAGAAAATTCAATCAGTAATGAAAATTAAGCCTATTATCCTTTCAGGCGGATCTGGAACCAGGCTTTGGCCGTTATCTAGAGAGAATAAACCTAAACAGTTCTTTGACATCTTTAATAAGAAAACTAATTTATTTGAAGAAACACTTAATAGAATCAATAATCCAAACTTCACAAAACCCATAATAATTTCAAATAAAAATCAAAGGTTTAATGTTCTAAAGAGTATTATAAACTGTAGTGCTAAATACGATAAACTCTTATTGGAGGATAAGCCTAAAAACACAGCACCAGCCTTCGCAGCTTCAACTTTCTATTGCAAAGATGAAGAAGTGCTCTGCTTTCTTCCATCTGACCATTATATCAAAAATAATAAAAAGTTTATTCAAGGTTTATTAAAAGCATATAAAATAGCATTAAATAATAAATTAGTGATTCTTGGTTTAAAAAGCAAAGAGCCTAACATAAACTATGGTTATATTAAATATAAGAAGGATTATATATTTAAAGATAGCTATGAAGTTGACTCCTTTATAGAGAAGCCTAAAAAGCCAAAAGCTATAAGGCTCCATAGATTAGGTGCTTTATGGAATTCAGGTATAGTAGTAGTTAAAAATAGTTATTTAAAGTCACTTTTTAACCAATTTAATAAAAAACTTTACTCATTGGTAAGAAAAAGCTATGCATACTCACGCAAAGAAATGGAGTTTATATTCCTAGATAGAAAGGGTTGGGATCAAATTCCTTCGATTTCATTTGATTATGCTATACTTGAGAAAGAATTTAAAAAAATTGTCGTTCAGCTAGATATTACGTGGAGTGATTTAGGAACTTTTGAGTCCATATATAACGTTAAAAAATCAATAGGCAATGTTGAAAGTATAAATACTAAAAACTGCTTTTCATTTTCTAATCATAAAATCCTTATTACAAATGATGTAAAAGACTTAAATATAATTAATACCAGAGATATAACGTTAGTGTCAAAAAAAGGTGATGCTAATACAATAAAAGAACTAGTAAAAAAAATACATACGAAAAAAAATAAAGAAGTTTTAAATGAATCAGAATCAAATAGACCTTGGGGAAGTTTTATTAACTTAGATCAAGGAAATGGCTACAAAGTAAAGAAGTTACATATTTTACCTGGTCATAAAATTTCATTACAAAAACACTTTAGACGTTCAGAACACTGGGTTGTTATTAATGGTACCGCATTCATTACTAAAGGAAAAAAACAATTTAAATTGAATGCAAATCAATCAACCTTTATAAAAAAGGGAGAAGTTCATAGAATAGAAAACAAATCTAAAAAAGATCTTATAATGATAGAAGTACAAACTGGTGAATATTTAGAAGAAGACGACATTAAAAGATTTAAGGATATATACAAAAGGTAATTTAAAATGCCTATATTTAAGATAGCTTATTTACCACCTCTATTAATTTATGCATCTGCAGGAGTATCAGGACTAACAAGTATTGTTGGTATTTTTTTTATTAAAGATTTTTTAAGCTTGTCAGCTGCATTTATTGCTTCTATAGGTTTTTGGGCAGGGATACCTTGGGCTTTAAAGATGCCTATAGGGTTTTTAATTGACAGATATTGGAACCTTAAACAATATTTTGTATACTTAGGTGCATTTCTTGTATCAATAAGTCTACTAATCATGTATGGAATCCTTGTACACAAAAGCTTCATGTTACAATATTTAGAAATTAAAGTTTGGTTTGTGCTAAGTTCTATATTAACCCCTATAGGTTATGTTTTACAGGACGTTGTTGCAGATGCTATGACTGTTGAAGCAGTAGAACCAGACTTTAAAAATAATACTAAACAAGTAAAAAATGAAAATACTAAAAAAGAACATACTGTTATACAGTTATACGGAAGGTTTGCTATAATATTAGGCTCCCTTTTAGTAGGTTTAATTAACCTCTTTATTTTTAAAGGCGTAGATGAAAGTTATGCTAATATATATTTACTTTATGGAAAAATTTATCTTTATGCATTGATAATTCCTGCTATTTCTGTTTCAGGAATAGTCTTATTTAATTTTTTGAATAAAAATGAGACTAAAACTCTAGCATTTAAAACAACTAAATTAGATTATCAAATATTTTTAGGAAGTTGTGCCTTTGTTATTTTTACAGTTTTTTTTGGTACTCTTAGTATGGCTTTATCTAGAGAAATAATTTTGGTGACTTCATTACTATTAATTACAATATTAATGCGTCTTTTGATAAAGGGTTTAAAAAAAGAAGAGCAATATACTATAGTTGGTACAGCTATAATTATTTTTGTATTTAGAGCTATGCCAAGCCCTGGGGCAGGTTTAAACTGGTTCGAGATAGATGTTCTTGGCTTTAATCAGAGTTTTTTTTCCTTATTATCAGTGATTTCAGCATTAATTACCTTAATTGGTATGATTGCTTTAAGAAAAGTAATGATGAGAGCTTCCTTATCTAAACTATTTATAGTATTAAGCATATTTGCATCTGCTTTATATTTTCCAAGTCTATTTATGTATTATGGGTTACACAATTACACAAGTCTTATAACAAATGGCTTAGTAGATGCAAAATTTATTGCGGTCATAAATACAGCAGTTGAATCACCTTTAGCACAGGTTGCAATGATACCTATGTTAGCTTGGATTGCAAGAAATGCTCCCTCTAAATATAAAGCTACATTTTTTGCAGTATTTGCCTCCTTTACCAATATTGCTTTGTCTGCGAGAGAATTATTAACAAGTTATTTAAATAAGATTTTTATTATAAGTAGAGAAGTTGTAGATGAACAATCTAATGAGATTATTATTGAGGCTAATTATGACGATTTGGATAGTTTGCTAATTACTTTAATTATTATTACCTTAGTAATACCTCTAATAACTATTTACATGATACAAAAAACTAAACTGAGATCAACTGAATAAAAAAAAACCTTCCCCTTTATTTAGGGGAAGGTTTAAATAATCTATAATATAGATTAGAACTTAAGTTTTAAACTACCAGAAATTGTAGTCTCAGTGAAGTCCTCTCTATTTGTAGTTTCTGTTACTGCAACATATCCATTAACTTTACTAGATAAGTTTAACATAAAACCACCTCCGTAGGTTACATATCCATCTGAATTAGAGGCACCTAAGTCAGCTGCTGTTCCATCGGTAGTTCTCTCTAATTGATATGCAGCAGATGTAGTGTCTTCAGTAACATATGAAACATCAATATAAGGTATTAACTTTTTACCAGTTGATAATGCAACTGCAAGTCCAGCTTCTGTCATATCTGAGCTGTAAGTCTTACCTGATACTGAAATGTCAGCAGTAGTTAAGGTATCTGTTGCAATTGTATTAGCATCGTTAGGAACGATATCTGTAAATGCTGGTAAATCAAGATCAAAGTTTCTGTAAGCTAATCTTGGAGAAAAACTTAATTTTCCTCTGTTAACTGTTCCAGCTAAATTTACATGGTAATAGGTGACATCAGCAGTAATGTTACTAGCTTTGATTGTCTTTAAACTTCCTAAGTCTTTTCTAGTTGTTTCTATTTCATATTCACCTGTACCAGCTCCTGCACTGATAGTAATAGCTCCTGTATTCATACCTACATAAATACCAACAGTTTCACCCTCGGTGCTAATTGTTCCTCCATTTACTGTTGTATCAATGTCTGAATCAAATCCTGTATAAGCTACACCAAGAATAAGATTACCAAGTCTTTTATCTATACCAATAGTCATCGCTGAAGCGTCAGCATCATAATTATTACTGTCTAAACGAACACCAGTATATGTTTGATCATTTTCAAAGCTAGAGCTTGAATAATTAGTCCATACACTAAGTCCACCTGTAATATGATTTGCTGCCATACCAATACCTGACCCATTAGATGAATAAGACATATTCGCCGCAGCATGACTGTGCATATTCATTGCTGAAGCAAGTCTATTTGATACTGCACCAACTACAGCGTTTGCAGCAGCTCTAGCTATTTCTCCACCAACTATTGCAGAACTGTTAGTTCTTCCAGCTCCAGAGTAGACGCAATCTAAACCTACATAAACACCATAACCAGATGAACCAGTATGAAGGGTCTTTGCTAAAGCATTATTACCAGCTTCTATATACTCTGTACCAAGATGAGCTCCATAAGCGTCATTTGTACAACTTAAGCCGTAATCACCGTTCGCTGCAGACGGGTTAGCATAAAGCTTCATGTTAAAAGCTATAAGTGAAATAATCATCACTAATAGCAACATGATTTTATTTAAAATATTCATAAAATTCTCCTTAATAATAAACAATTGTTTAACATTAAAATTATACTCATAAATAACATTTAATAAATAAATAATTTTTATTTATTTTACTTATTTTTATTTGTTGTAATTTTGCAACAAATAATTTCAATTACTGAATTGTAATTAGCCTCTCTAATGCTAGTTTCTCCTCATCACTGATTAAAAATATTAGATCAGGAGATAAAGGTATTCCCCTAATTCCGTGATTACAGAATTCTTCCTTTCCTGGAAGACATTTTTTAATCCAAAATCCATAAGTATGTTTATGGAAAAGCCCAAGGTTTATTGATTTTTTTATTAAATTAATGCTGTTTTGCAAACTACTTTCATCTAGATTGGAGTTTAATAAGATACTATTTGCCTTTATTAAGTGACAGAAAGCCTCTAAACCAGAGATATTTTTTCCACAAATGTTTAATGCGTCATTGTTTTTACCATTGCTAACTGCATAAGAGAGAAAAGGTAGTAACAAATCTCCTCTTTTAGGCATTTTTTCTGATAAGATATTAGCTTTATAAAGCCAATATTTATAGTTTTTACTTATCTGATCCTTTTTATCTTCAGTATCAGCAAACAAATAATAAAAATCTGTATCTGCCTGAATAGCTGTGGATAAAAGAGAAAATGTAAAATTATCATTTTTAATTAGATGATTAGCTTTACATTTTAATTCTTCAAGCACTTTTATGTCTTTATCATTTATAACATCAAGGTCAGTAGAAATAATATGAGCATTAAATGCTTGTAAAAATCTATCTAAAATGTAACCTCCTCTATTAAGATCGTTATAATAACTCAAGCATTCCTGATCATTAGTATATTTCTTATTGTTTAAATATTGTGTAATTGCTTTATAGTTAACTAAAGAATTTACCTTTATAGATTGGTAATTCAAGTATGATCCATACAAGACAAAACAACCTGAACAAACAGCTAATAAAGAAATCACTGACTTTTTATACATAAACTGAAATTTAATCTTTCTAACATTTTCTTTGAGGTTTAGTCTCTCAGGTTGCAGAATAAAACAACTCACAACTAGCGCAAATACTGCAAATGTGCCTACCCAAATAAACCAAAAACAATTTATCTTGAAAAAAAGCAACCATCCCAATTTTGCTTGAAAGTTGAACTCTTCTGAGTATTTAAAGACAAAATATAGATAAATTATAAATAACGAACCTCCAATTAAACCTACTGAAACCAAATGTTCTGCTATCTCATTGTGAGTATGAAAATGTAAATTGTATCCTAGTCTTAATTCATCATATTGCCATTGATTCATATTTTCCAAAAGCAAGTCAGGGATAAACCCCCATCCGTTTCCTAATAATAAATTTTTTAAATTATCTAAACTATATAGGCTAGTTTCAAATATTTTACCTCTTACTACTGGAGCATCTAAAATTGTACCTTTTATGCTTGAGGGCAAAGAATAGTTTTCAGACCAAAAATAAATAGAACTACTAACTATTAAAAATGAGATAAGGATAATGATAAATACGAACATAAAATCTGAAAACAAAATGGATTTAATTTTTGCTATTAAATTATTTTTTCTAAAATATTGAATACAATAATAAAACAGTCCCGCTAAGAAAGTAGTGCTCCAAAAAAGAGTAGCTGCTCTGTTATCCAAGAAACTGAAATATAAACCTAATAAAAGAAAACCCAATAAATTAATATAAAGATTTTTAGTAATACTTGTTAATAAAATAAATGTTAAAACCCCATAAAAACACAAATAATCCGTAAAATAATAAAAGCTAATGGGAATTCCTTGCCAATTAGGATAAAACGTAAATAAAGAAACTATACCTGTCACGATCAATAAGTTTATAAAAATGATGATCCTTATATTTTTTAAATATGTTACTTGTGAAAAAATAATGGACATTATTGTGAGGTCAAAATACCAGAAAGCCCCTTGTCCGATTTGAGGGGAACCTGAAAAGGAATTATTTAAGCTTTCGCTTAGCAAACTAGATATTAAACTAATTAGTGCAAGTAAAAATGAAAAAAAAATTAAAGGGTGCTGTAAAATAGACATCGCATTTTTGTCAATAAAAACCCTTATCGCAAAATAAAAGAACATAATGCTACACAAAAAATGTAAATATATAATTTGTGTGTCTACCTGAGGGTATGGTCCGTTAAACCTAAAATAAGGTATTGCTGCAAAAATAGTCCAGGTAACTAGTATCGCAAAAAAACTAGAAATTATGATATTATATTTTGATTGCAATTGAACCTGAAGTAGATTTTTTTTTATTATATTATACAGTATAATAGTATATAACTAAAAAAAAATTATCATAGAATTAAATAGGATATAAATAATTGACTAAAAAAGTTGCTTTAATAACTGGCGTTACAGGACAAGATGGAGCTTACCTTTCAAGGTTTCTTTTAAAAAAAAACTATGAAGTTCATGGTATAAAAAGGAGGTCTTCATCATTTAATACTGGAAGGTTGGAAAGTATTTATGTTGACCCACATGATAATAATCCTAATTTTTTTTTACATTATGGAGACCTTACTGATTCTTCCAATTTAATAAGAATTATTCAGAAGACAAAGCCTGATGAAATTTATAATTTGGGGGCACAAAGTCATGTACAGGTTAGTTTTGAAACACCAGAATATACAGCAAATTCTGATGCACTTGGAACAGTAAGATTATTAGAAGCAATTAGGACATTAAATTTAATAAAAAAAGTAAAGTTTTATCAAGCGTCTACATCAGAAATGTTTGGGAAGTCACCACCACCACAAAATGAAAACACAAAATTTCAACCTAGAAGTCCTTATGCCGCTGCTAAACTATACTCTTACTGGGTTACTATTAATTATAGAGAAGCTTATAATCTTTTTGCAAGCAACGGCATTTTGTTTAATCATGAAAGCCCTATGCGAGGGGAAACATTCGTAACAAGAAAAATTACTAGAGCAGTTGCATCTATTTTTAAAGGAAAACAACAAAAACTATGGCTTGGTAATTTAGATGCTAAAAGAGATTGGGGGCACGCAAAGGATTATGTAGAAGGAATGTGGAAAATTTTACAACACAACACGCCTGAAGATTTTGTGCTAGCTACAGGAAAAAGTTTTACAGTAAGAGAATTTTGTGAAATAGCTTTTAAAGAGGTAGGTATTAATCTAGAGTGGACTGGAGAGGGCATTAATGAAATGGGTAAAGATGATAAAAGTGGTAAAGTATTAGTACAAATTGATGAGCGATACTTTAGACCTACTGAAGTTGATTATCTTGAAGGAGATGCTTCAAAAGCTAAAGCAAAGCTAAATTGGATTCCTAAAACTTCATTAACAAGCATGATATCTGAAATGGTACAAAATGATCTTAAATTATAAAATTAATTATGTTTAAAGAATATAATTTTAATTTAAGTAAAAAAAAAATATGGGTTGCTGGCCATAATGGTATGGTTGGTCGAGCAATTATGAAGAAACTACTTAATAGAAAACTTAATGTTTTAACAGTAGATAAAAGTGATTTAGACTTAACTAACCAAAGGCAAACTTTTAATTGGATAAAAAAAAATATACCTCAAGTTATTTTTGTTGCTGCTGCTAAAGTTGGAGGCATCCTTGCAAATAGTTTGAATCAAGCAGAATTTCTATATCAAAATTTAATGATACAAAATAATATCATTTGGTCAGCTGCTGAAAATAATGTAGAAAAACTAATATTTTTAGGGTCATCATGTATTTATCCAAGAGAAGCTGAACAACCTATTAAAGAAAAGGAATTGTTATGTAAACCTCTTGAAAAAACTAATGAGGGATATGCAATTGCTAAAATAGCTGGTTTGAAATTATGCAGTTATTTATTTAAAGAACATAAGAAAGATTTTATAACTATAATGCCAACTAATTTGTATGGACCACACGATAATTATGATTTAAAAACCTCTCATGTATTAGCTGCTCTAATAAATAAAATCACTTATGCAAAAAAACATAAAAAAAGAATCGTTGAGGTATGGGGAACCGGGAAACCTAAAAGGGATTTTCTTCATGTTGATGATCTAGCCGATGCAGTTTGTTTCCTAGCTGAGAATTACTCTTCATCTGAACCTATCAATGTAGGCTCATCAAAAGAGATATCAATTAGAGAACTTGCAGAAACTATAGCTAAATTGGAAGAATGGGAAGGTAGATTTTTTTATAATAAAGGAATGCCAGATGGTACAGTTCTTAAAAAGTTAGATACTACAAAAATAAATAAGTTAGGCTGGAGGCCAAAAATAGATATCAAAACAGGAATAAAAAAAGTATTAAAAGAATATAAAAACCTTTAGGTTTTTCTTGAATTACCTATTTAAATTTTTTTTTGAAAAAATTAAATAATTTAAACAAAGTTATTCCCTGATAAAAAAAAAGGCAGGGCAGTATAGGAAAGATATATTTTGGTGACAATAATGGTCCTGTTATTAGTAAAAAATATAAAACGTAAAGTGAGATTAAAACAAATATCATTCTATTAGTTTTACATATATAAACTGATCCGACTATGAATGATATAACTGTGAAAATACTTGAAATAGAAGCTATTGAGAAAATAACTAAATACTTATAATACTCTGAATTACCAAAAATTAATTTCAGCCATAGTAAAATATTTCCTGTTTCATAATAAGAAGGATGAGGTAAAGACCTTAACCCCTTATCCAGCAATATTGATGGTGCCGTTATATTTATTAATCCAGCTTTAATCCAATGAAAAACTATATCTACCTTATTTATTTCAGACAAAGCCTGTAATCCAATTTGTCTTAGAATTTTATCATTTTTATAGCTATTATCTGTAAGTGTGTAATTATCTTTAATTTTATCAACATACTGTATGGCATCAGTTCTATTTATATTTTTAGTTTCAGATATAATTATAGGGGTAATCCAATAAGCTAAATGTATGCCTGCCTGACTTGTTAAAGAGAAAGAATTATGGGTTTTAATGTTTTCATATATTCTCGAAGAAATTGGCAACAATGAAAAAAATAAAAAAATTATACTACAAGAAATAATCTTATATTTTAAAACATTCTTTTGAAGTAAAATTATAATAAATGGTAATATTGACAAATAAATCAAAGGGTATGTAACAGACCTAATTGTAGTAGAAAAACCTAAGAACAAACCTGCCATTGCTATTTTAAAGAGTAAATTGTTTTTTTCTATAATGACTTTTACTGAAAAATAAAGGAATAATGTAAAAAAAAATAAAAAAATAGTTTCTGATAATACCTGTGATGATAAAATTACCATCAATGGAGATATTATAGCCGAAACATATATATATAGTTTTTGTTTAGGCAATATAAGACTTCCAATTTTGTATATAACAAAACAGTTTAAAGAATCTAATATTGACTGGAGAACTAAATAAACTTTGAGACTTTTTAAACTTAATATTAAAAGTAACTTTGTATAAATAAAAACACCAAACATTCTTTCAGCTTTTGCTGACTCATCTATAGACCCTTTATCTAAAAGTACGTGAGAAGTATTCCAATATAAAAGTTCATCTTCAATAAGTTTTTCAATGCTAGGATTTTGTAAAATTAAATAAATTAATCTGATTAAGAGTGC